>DASRBG010000264.1:0-20716 GCA_035653735.1 Gemmataceae bacterium | reverse complement strand
CTAAAGCGATAAGGCGGATTGTTGAAGGAGCTGAAATGATGTGCCGAGTGGACATGCTGCTTGTAGATGTCCTCGTGGCACTGCATGCAGTATTCGTCCTTCATCAACGCTTCGGCGGGGATGAAATTGCCGGTGCCCGTGCGAGCCAGGGAGGGGTGGAAATACTTCTCGCCCTCGCGCGGGCCGACGGCGAACCATTTCCGCGGGTCTTGCATGTGCATCACGATCATGGCGGCGACGAAGACGGCGACGCCGCCGCCCCAGCCGTAGGCGTAGTGCCACTTGATGTCCGGGCCGGCCCAGCGGTGTAACACATATAGCACCACCGCGGCGACGGGCAACAGGATGTGCAGGCCGTACACCACCCAGCGAGTGGCGCTCCCAGTCGGCAGCTGGGGCAGGCCCGACAGCTGGATGAGCGCCAGGCCGCTGAGTACGACCAGGATGCCACTGATAAACAGGGCAATGCCGAGCTTGACGGCCAGACGGTTCTTGCGCTTACGGGCAGTCAGCAGATGCGTGAATCCAAACACGAGGAACGGCACAATAATGGCAAGTCCAACCAGGATATGGGCGACGAACATCTGCAAGGTGAACTGATTCGTGTAAGTGCGAGCGCTGACCATCTCCAGGATGCGGATCGCCAGCAGATAGATGCCGGTGACGCCGAGTACCGCCGTAGCGGCGAAAACGAGATAGAGCAAGATTTTCAATCGCGGCCCGATCGCCGGCTCATACATCCGGCCGCGCACGTTCACCAGCCGTTTGGCCGAGCCGGCTGTGGGAGTGGAAGGAGCGTCCATCGAAGAAGCCTCATCATGCGAAAAGAATAAGATCGTTCGATCAGTCTAGGGCGTCAGCGGTAGGCGCAAGGAAACCCCTCGCTGGCGCTATGGCGCTAAAAAATCTGTTGCTTGAGCGATCGGGAAAGGATGATAAATCAGCGAGGGGGATGATACACACTGGAAGCGATGAAGTGGGGATGTTCGCAGGAATTATTGGGTGGATATGGCCAGGAGTTATTTGTCGAGAGAAGTAGCGGTTCAAGGACGCAGGCCCATTCTTGCCCACTGGGTGGAGCCGGGGCAGACGGCACCGGAGCGGGAGCGACCGGCGAACGCGTGCAGTGGGGACCGGAGCAAGGAGCCTGCTTCTTTACCGGCATAATCGGCGGCATTGGTGCGGTCTTCGCCGATGACACGACTACGGCATGATCGCCGCAACCCGCTCGCGCCGGCGTGGGCGCAACAAGAACACCGGCCAGGAGAACAACGACCGCTCCCAGCGATAGTGGCGAACAAGGCCGGTGCAAAAATGCCCTCATGTGCGTTTGGGTAATCGAGTCAATCCGCAATAGCTCCGAAGATTAGGCCAATCACAACTCTAGCAAGGGCAGAAACGCCTTGCAAGGAGAAAGGTGAGATTTTGCTTTGCGGAGCCGTGGGATCGATGAACGATTTTCCGACCCGTAACGCCCCGCCATCCGTAATAATCTTTCAGGACGATTCCCCTCATGAGGAAAACTCCGATGCCTCCTCAGGATCTTCGCTACGCCGCCGCCGCCTGCCAGACCGACCTGCCCAATCCGCGCGACCGCCACGGCATCGCCTCGGCCGTCAATCACATGCTGGTCATGATCGACCGGGCCGTTCTCGGCTACGCTCCTTTCATGCCGGTGCGCCTGGTCGTGTTCCCAGAGTTCGCCCATGCCGCACCGATCTATCCCACGGTCGAGGAACTTTACGACAAGCTCGCCGTACCCATCCCCAACGAGCATACCGAGCGCTATCACCAAAAGGCGCGCGAACACGGCATCTTTATCCAAACCGGCAGCTTTCTCGAACGCGACGATAAATACCCCGGCCATGTCTTTAATACGACTTGCCTGATTGGGCCGGACGGCTTGTTGTCGCGCTATCGCAAGATGCACCCGTGGATACCCTGGGAGATGCATACCAGCCCACACGATCTGCCGGACTATGATGAACCGTTGTTTCCCGTCGCCGACACCGAGATTGGCCGGCTCGGCGTGGCGACCTGTTACGATTGGCTGTTTCCCGAGGCGATCCGCCAGATTGCCTTGGCCGGCGCGGAGGTGTTGATTCGCATCTCGGCATACATGGATCCTTGGGGGGCTACGCCGCCGATGGACTGGTGGACGATTATCAATCGCTGCCGGGCGCTGGAGAACCTCGCTTACGTCGTGGCCAGCAATCAGGGAGCGAGCGCCCATCACTACCCTCCGTTCAGCTGGCCCGGGGGCAGCATGGTCGTCGATTACGACGGCCGCATCCTCAGCCAGGCCGACCCCGGCCCCGGCGAGAAAATCGTCGTCGGCCCGATCGATGTCGCCGCGTTGTGCGCTGAGCGTGAACGACGACGTGGTCATCATATGTTGGCGCATTTACGCATGGAAGCGTACCAAGCGTATCGTCAGTCGATTTATCCTGGCGGACTGATCGAAGGCCGCCCGCCAACGCTGGAAGGCAACGAGCAAGCGATCACCGCCGGAAAGAAGCAGCTTGTGGCGTTAGAGCAACCTGCCAGCCCGCAGCGCAAGCAAGGGTGACTTGCTCCCTTGCTCGCGCTGCGGGCTGGTACGAGAATACTCGTTAGCAACGGACTCATCTTTTTTCATCCGCGAGGGACAAGTCATGAGTGACGAATTCTTTTCTCCAGGTCGAGAGCATGTGCTCCCACCGTCCTCGGGCGTGACGAATCAACCGCCGCCGCGCCCGGTACCCTCGGTGTCAGTGGCGAAACGGCGTCACTGGGGCGTGTGGATTGGCGTTCTCATCGTTCTGTTCGTCGCGGTGAGCGGCGGAGTGTACTGGTGGCTGCATCGGCCGGTAGACTGGCCGGCCGTGTACGGAGCCCACAATCGTGCTATCGCCGTCATGGATCAATTCAAATATGGTGATGCGATCGACGAGTTTGAGCAAGTTATACGATTAGCACCAGATTGGCTGCCTGCACGCATCAATCTCGGTATTGCTCTGCTCAATGCAGGCGGCGACGATCCCTCAAAACTCCCGCGCTGCAAGTCTGTTTTCGAGGAAGTCCTCAAACGCGATCCGGATAATCCGTATGCGCATTTTTGCCTGGGAATCCTGCTACGCCATCAGAAAGACGGACAGGAAGCGACCAAGCATTTTGAGGCCGTCCTGCAGAAAGATCCAGATGATGCCTATTCCTGGTATTGGCTGGGGACGCTGAAGGCGCCGAACAGCCCGGAGCAGACCGATTGTTACCGACAGGCGCTGAAACGGAACAGACATCTCAGCGGCGCTCTCTACGGACTATCTATGAACCTGCGCACCGAAGACCCCGATCGCGCAATGCAATTGCTGGACGAAAGTGAACAATTGAAACGGATCGATTGGGGAGATAGCAGACCGCTCGTCAAGTATAGCCTGATGGGAACCTACGCCGATGCAATCGGCCGCGCTACCGAGCCGCAGCCGGCGCGTCATGTCGGCCCGCTTCCGCTCTTTGAGCGTCAAAAGTCATTCACGGTAAAACTGGCTGCCGATGCCAGTTGGGCCAAGGCAACGGACTTCGGCAAAGATGCGGCTGGAGAAGTGCGCCGTCTGATCCGCAGTCGCTTCGGCGCAACGATGATCGCGCTCGATTATAACCTCGATGGCAAAGTGGATTTATTCCTTGCTAGCGCGGTAATTGAGAAAGGCCAAGTTCGGGATTTGCTCCTCCGGAATGACGGCGATGGGCGCTTTACCGATGTGACCGCTGAGGCAGGATTGGCAGAGCCGCGTCTGACACTCGGCTGCTGTGCCGCTGATTTCGATAACGATGGTCATTCCGATTTGCTGTTGACCGGTATCGGCATGCAGAAATTGTTCCGCAATACCGGCGGAGGCAAGTTCGAGGATGTGACCGCTAAGGCAACCTTGAACAAGCTCACTTCCGTCTGCCTTACGGCCGCTTTCATCGACCTGGATCAGGATAGCGATCTCGATATCGTCTTCTGCGAGTTTGCGGCCACGGCGGAAGACGCCGTCAAGCTCCTTAACGGCGAGAAATCAAAGCCGGGCGGCTTAATTGTTTATCTCCACGAAGGAGAGGCGCCGGGAGTCCTTTCCCTCGCTAAAAAAGAACCGCCGCTTGACTGCAAATTTGAGGCTAAGAACATTCCTTCTTTGCAAGGCCCACCAACTCCAATTGTTGGATTGGCCGCGAGTGATCTGGACAATGACCGCGACCTCGATTTGCTCCTCCTCACGGATGGGGCCGCGCCGGCGGTTGCTGTCAACGATCGCTTGCTGCGCTTCCGGAGAACCACGCTGCCGGATAATCTTCTCGCTGCGGCTCATTGGAATGGGGCGCTAGTGCTCGACACCGACCACGACGGCCGCTCTGATCTGCTGTCGCTCTCCACGGACAAAGCCCCACAGCTACTTCGCAATCGCCATCAACGCGGAATGGAGTCGTCAAGTGATTGGTTCGAGTTGAGCGCGACGAATGCACCGCCGCTCCGCCAGGCCGTGGCGATTGATCTGAACCTGGATAGCTGGACGGACGTTGTTGGACTCAGCCGAGAGGGAATACCCGTCCTGCTTTACAATCAGGGCGGGAGGCTTGTGCGGGAACCGGATGCGTTTGGCCGGGATGATGATTGGCCGCGCGATCTTGTTGCTCTCATCGTCTGCGATGCGAATGGCGACGCCAATCCTGATTTATTCGTCTGGTCCGAGAATCAAGGCTTGCAGCTGTACGCAAACCGAGGCAACGGCGGAAATGGTGTGCAAGTCGAATTGCATGGCCGAAACGCCGTTGATGTCTTTTATCACATGCGCTGCAATGCAGATGGCATCGGCGCATGGGTTCAAGCTCAATCGGGCGACCTTTGGGCCGGGCAAGAGAACACGACCCTGTGTGCTGGTCTCGGCCAATCACGGCAGCCTCTTGTGTTTGGCCTTGCTCACTATCCTCGGGTCGAAGTGCTTCTGCTTCGTTGGCCCGACGGCAGCTTGCAAGCGGAACCGGACGTACGCGCCGGCCAAGAGCTGCTTGCCGGTCATCTGCACAGCATCTCGCAGCGGAATCGCATACAAGGCTCCTGTCCCATCTTGTTCGCCTGGGATGGCCGGCGTTTCGTTTTTGTCAACGATTTCCTCGGCGCCGGCTCCATCGGCGAGACCGGACCCGATGGTTCCTGCCGGCCACCGCGGCCGGAAGAATCGGTGGCCATCGAAACAGAACAATTAGCGGTCCGCAATGGAGAGTATGTCCTCAAGATCACCGAGCCGATGGATGAGACAACGTATCTCGATCGTCTGCAATTGGTGGTTGTCGATCGGCCGCCGGGGGTGCGTGTCTATCCGGAGGAGCGCTTCGTGACGGCGGGGCCTGCGCCGAGCCAGCAGCTCGTCGCTTTCAGCAAGGAGATTTTCCCCGTGGTGGCGCGCGATCATCGCGGACGCGATGTCACCGAGACGTTGCGACATTGGGATCGTGTTGCCGTGGATGATTTCGCCAAACGTGCCTGGATCGGCTTCGCTGAGGAACACGCGGTCGAATTGGACTTTGGTGATCGGCTGGCGTCGTTTGGGCCGAAGGATCGGCTGTATTTGTGTCTGGCCGGCTGGACAGAATATCCCTTCCCGGAATCGAGCTGGGCGGCGCATCAAGCCGGCGTCCAGGAGCAATGGCCTATTCTGGAACGACAGGACGAATCCGGCGAATGGCACTCCCTGGGCGAATCTGGCTTTCCGGCGGGCACGCCGCGGATGATGCTCGTGGATGTCACCGGCAAGCTGACCGGCCCGCGCTGCCGCCTGCGCTTGCGTACTAACATGCACATTTGCTGGGATCAGGCGTTCGTGGCGGCGGATTGCCGGGGCGTTGGAGAACCGCTCCCTAACGGTCGCGACTCAGCGCGTGCGACCACGCTCGAAGTGCATCAGGCCACGCTGGCTCCCGGCCGCATTCCCGCCGAGTATTCGCCCGATGGCCGATTGCCGAAATTGTACGATCACGATCGCGCCGACAATGTGATGTTGGTCGGGCAATCAGGGCGCATGACTCGCTTCGGCGATGTGACGGAGCTTCTGCACAAGCGCGACGATCGCTTCGTCATCTTCGGTCCCGGCGATGATTTGACCGTGCGCTTCGACGCTGCCTCCCTGCCGCCGTTGCTGCCGGGGTGGAAACGCAGCTTCGTCTTGCGCACCGCCGGTTACTGCAAAGACACGGCGTTGTCCACGGCGCACGGCGAGACCGTCGAACCGCTACCGTTCGCGGCCATGCGTAATTATCCGTATGGTCCGGAGCGACAGTATCCGAACGATGCGTTGCACCGAGATTATCTGCGGAATTATCTCACCCGCGAGGTCACGGCGAACCCGTGGCCGCGAAGGGAGCAACATCGATAAGACAGCCCGGAACGCCGGAGCGCGGGCGTCTCGCCCGCCTGGTTTGCGGGCGGGGCGCCCGCGCTCTGGTTTGTCGAGAAGCGGGGTTATTAGATGAGCGGCGGTCCCTCGCGCCTTCGGGCGGTGATACTCTCCGCGGCGATGGTGGTTGGGGCCATCCTGCTGTTCTTGCTTCTCCATACCTACGGATCTAAGTTGGCCGCGCCGGAACGTGCGGCACCGGCAGCCAACGCGGCCTCCACGAGCAGATCGGATGCCTTGCTCCACGTCCTCGCGGCCCTGGCGGCCATTTTGATCGTCGGGCGAATGTTGAGCGTGCCCTTTCGCTACCTGGGGCAACCGCCCGTCATCGCGGAAATCGTGGGAGGCATCCTTTTGGGGCCTTCCTTTCTGGGACAGGTCTGGCCGCAAGCCGCGGAGTTCATCCTGCCGCCTTCGGTCGCGCCGTATCTGGGCGCGATCGCCCAACTCGGCGTTATCCTGTACATGTTCGTGGTGGGTCTGGAACTCAACCTCGGCGTGATGCGGGAGCTGGCTCACACTGCGGCGGCCATCGCGCAGGCCAGCATTCTTGTGCCTTTTCTGCTGGGCGCGGCCCTGGCTTTGATCCTCTATCCTCGGTTCTCCAGCAGCGAAATACCGTTTACCAGCTTCGCCCTCTTCGTGGGCATCGCTCTATCCATAACCGCGTTTCCGGTACTGGCCCGGATCTTGACCGACCGGCGGATGCACAAGACGCCGCTCGGCGTTCTCGCCCTGGGATGCGCGGCCGCGAACGATGTCATCGCCTGGTGTCTCCTGGCGTTCGTTGTGGGTGTGGCTCAGGCAAAAGTCAGCGGCGCGTTCTTTGTTTTGGTTCTGACGGTAGCCTACGTAGGATTTTTTCTCCTTGTGGTACGGCCGACCGCCGCGCGCGTTTTGGCTCGCCTGGACGACGGCCAATTGACATCTGGCGTGCTCGCTCTGATCCTGGCGGCCGTGCTGCTGTCCGCCTTGGCCACGGAAGCGATCGGTATTCACGCCATTTTTGGGGCATTCCTGCTGGGGGCCGTTATTCCGCACGATAGCGCCCTCGCTCAGACGCTCGCTCGCAAGCTGGAAGACGTGGTTGCGGTGATGCTGCTGCCGGCATTCTTCGCTTTCACCGGCATGCGTACACAAATCGGGCTGGTCTCCGGTTGGGAAGCGTGGTTGATGTGCGGTCTAATCGTTCTCGTCGCCACCGCCGGCAAGTTCGGCGGGACAATTCTGCCTGCGCGTCTGAGCGGCCTGGGCTGGCGCGACGCGATGAGCCTGGGTGTCTTGATGAACACGCGAGGGATGATGGAGCTGATCGCGTTAAATATCGGCCTGGATCTGAACGTCCTCTCGCCGGCGTTGTTCGCGATGATGGTACTGATGGCGCTAGCGACGACAATGGCGACGACACCCGTGCTGGAACTACTCGCGCCGCGATCCCCCACTCCACAATTCCAGCAGGCCGGTGAAACTTCCCATTTGACGCCGGGTAAACCGGATGGTTGAATGGAAGGCTATGACAAGTTCCTGCATCCGAGAAACCCCGCGATGGTCATGAACACAATCAGCCGCGAGCAGTTGCATGCCTATCTCGATGACGCCCTGAGCGATGCCGAGACGGCGAAGGTTGAACAGGCGCTCCGGAATTCTGAGCCGTTGCGGCGCGCCTTGCGCCAGGCCATGCAGGAACGCGATCGCGGTGAGCACTCGCTTGGCGCTGTCTGGCGGCGCGAACGCCTTACCTGCCCGACGCGCGAGCAGCTGGGCAGCTATCTGCTGCAAGTGCTCGACGAGGGCGAGCAAGGCTACATCGAATTTCATCTTCAGGTGATCGGCTGTCCCTACTGCGTGGCCAATCTCGCCGACCTCCAGGCGCTCCAGCAGGAACCCGCACCACAGGCAAAAGCGCGGCGGCGACGCTTCTTCCAATCGAGCGCCGGCTACCTGCACGTCTGCCGCGAGAATAAAAAAGACGAGGGACGGCGGAAATAGCGATGGACATGGCGAACGGCCGGCGTCAGCCGGCTGGTTGAAGCAATCACCAGCGGGTTCGCCCGACGTTTGGGCTTTTCTCAGCGCACTTCTTCCAGCGATTTGAAGATTGTTTCCGATTCCAACACACGGTGCGCCAGGTCGATGAGTTTCCAGTTGTGTTGACTGGAGAGCCGGCGCATGCGGCGGTAGGCTTCCGTTTCACCGATCGACAATCGGCGCATGGCGATGCCCTTGGCTTGCTCGATCACCTTGCGGTCTTCCAGCGATTGGCGCAGGCTCGCTGCTTCGTCGCGGACGCGCTGATACTGCTCGAAGCGCGCCACGGCCAAGGTGATGGCGGCCTGCAGATCGGCCGGCTTGATCGGTTTGACGAGATAGGACATGATGTACTCGGCGCCGGATCGCGCCAGCAGTTCGCCTTCGGCGTGGGCCGAGACCAACATAACCGGAACCGCGTGAACGCGGTTGATCTCGGCGGAGGCGTCGATGCCGTCCATGTCGGGCATCTTGATGTCCGTAATGACCACATCGGGCCGAGTCTGGCGGCAAGCCTCAACCAGCTGCCGGCCCGATTCGGCAACGGCTACCACTTCATGGCCCATGTGGGGCAGTAGTTCTTGGAAGAACTGGCGCATGTCGCGCTCATCGTCAGCGACGACGATGCGCAGCCCCGTTGCTGGTCCGTTCATGGTCCACCCCCCCCCCCGGCAGCGTAATGATCAGCTCGGCGCCCGAGTCGGAATGATCATTCGCCTCGATGCGCCCGCCATGCGCTTCAAGAATTCGCTTGCAGATGGCCAGCCCCAGGCCGGTGCCGCGGGCTTTGGTTGTGCAAAACGGCTCGAACAAGTGCGACCGCGCCTCCACGGCGAAGCCGGGACCGTTGTCGCGCAGATGAATGCAAATTGCCTCTTCGCCGTTCAGCACCGCGGGCCGGCAACGAATATCGATGTGAACAGGATTCGCCCCCGATGCCAGGGCGTTTTCCAGTAGATTGCGAAAGACCTGCTTGAGATAGAACGGATCCACTTGGCAGAATAGATTGATGCCCCCCGTATCTTCGCGCAGTTCGGCGGACGGCCGCAAGCTACCAATATCGTTCCAGGCTTCGCGCCAACACAAGCGCAAATCGCACCAGCGGGGGTGCAGCCGCGTTGTGATGGCGAAGGTCCCCACATCCTCGAAGAGGCGCTGCAAATCGTCCTCGGCTTTTTGAATGCGGCTCAGCAGATCCAGATTGTCCGGCTGATCTTTCAGGCGGAGCGTCAAGAGCGACAGACAGGCTTGAATGCGTTGCAGGGCGTTGCGGCCTTCATGGACCAGGGTGGCCGACATCTGACCGATTGTCGCCAACCGTTCCGATTTCACCGCCTGGCGCTGCGCCTCATGCAGATCGGTGACATCCTGGCCGAACAACAGAACCTGCTGGCCGAGTTTGCGGGCCGACCAGCGAACGCGGCGGTTTTGGCCGCCGCGAACGGCTAAGTCCAGAAGGTCGCTGCGGCCCGCGCCGCCGGTGCGGGCCTCGTGCAGAAGACGGCGGCCGGCTTCGCGTTGCTTCTCCGGCAGCAAGATATGGCTCCAGTTTCGCCCTTGCAATTCGTTCGCGTCATAACCGGTAATTGCCAGAGCATAGGAATTGCAGCGGAGAATCGTGCCGAATTCATCCACGAGAAAGATGAGGATATCCACGGACTCCAGCAGGCACTCGGCCAGGTTTTTCTCGGCCAACCTGGCGCGTTCGGCCTGGCGCGCCTCGCTGACGTCGTGGAGCATCCAACGCAGCCTGGCACGCTGGCCGTGCTCGTCGGAGATGGCGGTCGCCGTCAACATCACGTCGCGCGCTCGGCCGTTGGGACGCCAAATCCGCGTCTCCCAATGTTCGACGCCGCCAAAAATAGCCAGGCGCACCAAGTGCTGATAAAAGCGCCGCTGGTTTTCCGGGGTCATGAGCAGCCCCAACGGCTTGCCCAGGAGAAATTCCTTGCGCGTTTCCAAGAACGCCACCGTCGCATAATTGGTCTCGTGGATCACCCCGTGCATGTCCGTAAGCAGATAACCATCCGCGGCAAAATTGAACCATTCTTGCGACTGAATCTGTTGGACTTGCGCCTGCCAGAGCGCTTCGCTGACGCGCGCGGCCAATACGCGATCCACTTCCTCAAAGTGGTCCGGCACCGCCGTTTCCAGCAGTGAGACGTTTGACGCTGTCATAGTGTCAATCTCCGTCATTTCGTGGGACCGGCGTCTCGCCGGTCACGGGAGCCGCTCGGCTCGCGGCACCTACTGGAGTAGGTCCGGCGAGCCGAGCCGGACCAACCTCCCCAGTGTGAAAAACACTTTATCCCTTGCCCGATTGCGGCGGGGGGGGAGTGCTGAGTATGTACTGCTGAATCGCTTCCCCATAACGCTCCGCTTGCTCCGCTTGTTCTTGATAGAGAGCAGCAGCAGCGGCATCGCCGCGACGCTTCTCCTGTTGGGCAAGCTGCTGAGCTAGCAAATGGCGTTCCTTAAAAGTTCGTACGGCCGTCCACAAGGCGGCCTCCAGTGAACTGCCCTGATCTTCGAACAAGGTTTCGCCATTATATACGTGGCCAACGTGACAGCGGAACTGCACTAGCTGCGATTCGTCCACCTGCCACAAGGCGCCGCCGCACTCCGGACAGGTGTACACCGAGACGTGGCCGCGCCTCTCATTGCGCACTTGCTCGCTCATGACGGCGTCAACCATCTCGGGAAGTTTCTCGATTGGATCGGTCATGGACGAACCTCCGGGACTCGAGAACGGCTGCGAGGTCAACTGGACGAGCAACGAGCCAAGACGATCGAGGGGGACGCTGTAATCGACGCCGGCGATGCGGGCGGCATTCGTGGGCATGGACGAGACTTTTGCATCGGAGGGATCCTGGATGACGGCAATGCCGCCTGCGGCCCGTACCGCCAGCAATCCCGCCGCCCCGTCATTCAGCGATCCGCTCAGCACGACGGCGATGACGCGCCGTCCATAGAACTTCGCTGCGGACCGAAACAGGGGATCAACGGCCGGTCGATGATGATTCTCGCGCGGTCCGCGATTCACCCGCATTCGCTGCCCCTCCGCTAGCAGCAAATGATAATCCGGCGGCGCCAGGTAAATATGGCCGGGATGAAACGGTTCGCTGTCGATAGCGTGCGTGGCCAACAGATGTCCGGTGCGGCTAAGAATCTCCGGCAGCACGCTGCGATGGCTTGCCGGGAAATGACAGACGACGAACAGGCTGGCCGGCAGGCCCGCCGGGAGATCGCGCACCAGCCGCGTCAGTGCCTCGACGCCGCCCGCCGAAGCGCCGATCACCACGATGTCATGATGCGCCATCGGCATCCTCTCTCGCTCCCAGGTTCTGCCTGGGAACGCGCTGGCCGCGAGGCCCAGCCTCGCCTCCCGCTTGAATGCGAGGCAGAGCCTCGCGAGCACTACGTTCCCAGGCGGAGCTTGAGAACGAGTATAAACGACGCTACTACAAAGTGCCGCTAACCGCGCGCCGAATCACTGACCGCGTCCCTGTTTTAACTGTTCCAAGCTGCGCTTGATCGAGTCGATATCTAACAGAACGATGGACGCCCCATCAATTTTTTTATCCAGCGTCACATACGGCCGAATCCGCAATGTGTACCAGTGCCCATCCATGGTCTGCACTTCGCTCTCGTACGAGGTTAACGTATCGATCACCGCGCCAATATGCCTGGTGAGATCGTCGATTTTGAGATTAGGTTTGATGTCGCTGATCGGCCGGCCCACGTCGGTGGGAATGAGGTTGAACACCCTTTCGGCCGGCGGCGTCAGGCGGCGGATGCGCAGATCGCGGCCGACCATGATGATGGGAATGTTGACGCCGCTGAGCAAATTCAACAAGTCATCGTTGACGCGGGCCAACTCGGCGTTGCGATGGCGCAGCTCCTCGTTGACCGTGGCCAACTCCTCGTTGGCCGACTGCGCCTCCTCCTTGGCCGTCTGCAATTCCTCGTTGGTGCTTTGCAATTCCTCATTGGCCGACAGGATCTCTTCATTGGCCGATTTTAGTTCTTCATTGGTGCTTTCTTGCTCCTCGATGACCGACTGGAGGTATTCGCGCAGGGCGATGATCTCTTGTTGGAGCTGGACGACCTGTTGCTCGGCCTCGGCCGGCTTGGCGATGGGCGGGGGAGCCAGCGGTGGTAAGCCGATGGGTTGATCCTGGAAGAGAATAAGGAAAAAACGCACATCGGCCGGCGGCACTTTGAACGGGAGGACTTCGAGCCGGATCAGCCGCGATTGCTCGCCGTCGATCAGATGCACGCCCTCGCGGACGACGGCCGCGTTCTCGATCTTGGCCTGGTTGATGGCGGCACGTACCTCGGCCAGCAGGCCATCGCGCAGCATACGGAACAGGTCGAGGGTGGCCATGCCCGGCGCCGGCTCCAGGTAGGGAGCGGTGCGGCCGCGAAATTGCAGGACGGTCATGCCCTCGTCCACGACGACGCCAACCGGCGCATAACGGGCCAACAGAATGCGGTCGGCCTCGCGCTGCACATCCAGGGCGCTCCATAGTCCGCCGCCTTCCTCGCGGCCGGCGCGGGGGCCTCGGCCCTCCAGCGGCAGATGGGGAGCAAATTCCAGCGGCCCGACGTTTGCCGGTTTCTTGACGAAAATGCGATGCCGGGAATCGATGGTCTCGAACAGGTCGCCGAAACTGCCGATGCTCTCCGACGAGCCGAGGAACAAAAAACTATCGGGATTGAGCGCGTAATGCAACACCGGCAGTACCCGCCTTTGCAAGGCGGTGTCCATGTAAATAAGCACGTTGCGGCAACTGATCAGGTTGATATGGCCGAAGGGCGGATCGCTGACCAAGTTGTGACGCGAGAAAACACACAGCTCGCGGATGGACTTGCTGATCTGATATTGGCCTTCCTGGCGAACGAAGAATCGCCGTAGCCGTTCCGGCGAGACATCGATCTCGATGTTATCGAGGTAAACACCCGAGCGGGCTTTATCCAGGGCCACATCATTCAGGTCGGTAGCCAGCACTTTAATCGGCGGCACTTCCGGGAGCGTTTCCAGGTACTCCAGGAGGACGATGAGGAGCGAGTAGACTTCCTCGCCGGTTGAGCAGCCGGCCACCCAGATGCGCAGAGGTTGGCCGACCGGCCGCCCCTCTACCATCGCCGGAAAAACCTTCTCCTTGAGCGCCTCGAACGCCTCCTGGTCTCGGAAGAACTGCGTGACGCGGATAAGGAAATCCTGGTAGAGGTTTTGCAACTCGACCGGATCGTCGCGCAGAAAGCGCAGATAGGCGCGAGCGTCCTCCATGCCGCGGAGGGCCATGCGGCGGAGGATGCGGCGTTTGATGGTGCTTTGCTTGTAGTGCGTGAAATCGACAGCCATGCGGCTGCGCAGCAAGCTCAGGATGCCGTCGAACGTGTGCGCTTCAGGCTGCAGTTCGGCTTTGCGGGTATAGGGATGGCCGCCGATGCGTTCCAGCTCACGCGCGATGTCGCGCGGCCGCGCCACGTAATCGATGGTGCCGTCGAGAATGGCGGCGCGAGGCATGCTCGGATGTTTGGCCGACTTTTCATCCTGGGCAAAGGTAATGCCGCCTTCGGACTTGATGGCCTGAATGCCCAGCGCTCCATCGCTGCCGCCGCCGGACAGCACGACGCCAATGGCCCGGCTGCCCTTCACCACCGCCAGCGAGCGAAACAGATGATCGATAGGCATGTGCGTGCCGGGCATCGGCGAGCGCGGCGTCAGCATTAGGTGCCCGTCGGTCAATGCCATGTTGGTGTTCGGCGGCAGCAGATAAACCGCATTGGCGCGAACTGACATCCCCTCGGTGACCTGGTGGACGGGCATCTGCGTCGTCTTTGCGAGGATTTCCGGCAGATGGCTTTTCTGGTGCGGATCGAGATGCACGGCAACCAGAAACGCCATGCCCGGCTCCGGCGACAGTCCTCCAAACATCTCAATGAGAGCTTCCAATCCACCCGCCGAGGCGCCGATGCCGACCACGGGAAAGGACGGCTCGCCATCGGTTGCGGGCGCGGTGTCCTGGAATTGGGCTGGCGGCGTTGCATCAGCAGCATCGCTGGCTGACACAGGTAAATCTCCGAAGGAATGTGGACGATAGAGGACGAAGGTAACTTTATCCAGAAAACGGAGCACCGACAATAGAGTGCGATTGTGAGGCAATTTGCAATTATAATGGAAGTAGGGATAAGACGCGTGAAACGTTGCGGGTGATGACGCTTCTGCGAAGCGTCGCTAACCATATCAGGCAGAGGAGGACGATTATGAATAGTCCCGCTCGTCTTTGGCGACGGCTTGCGTTAACGATTGTTGTTACCATGTGCCTATATGGGGCGGTCCAGGCCCAAGCGACCAATCCGAATGGTACGCCGTACCCCTACTGGGACACAGCCCCCCAGGGCTTTCGCGGCTCGCAAGTCACTGTGCCAGTCCCGGGTATCTCTCCCAACATGATCTCGAACGCCGCTCAGTCGCCGGGGACATCAACCAGTCTAGGTAGGATCGGGGGCGGGTATGTGCCGCCTTTCCTGACGGTGAAAGAACTCGCCCTACCCAAGAGGCAGAGTCCGGACGCGGACAACAAGGCCCATATCTGGCTGCGCGTCCCCGAGAATGCCGAAGTGTGGGTCGATGGGGTCAAAACTAAGCAATCCGGCGAAACCCGCTATTATTTCTCGCCGCCGCTTGCGCCCGGGAAGAAATATGCCTACCAGATGAAGGTCCGCTGGGTGCAAGACGGAAAGCCGGTGGAAGACACGCAGCGATTCATCGTTCAAGCGGGGGACACGATCCGCCGCGATTTCACGCGCTCTCGATAGAATCCGAAATTCGATTAGGCTTGTAAGGTGGGCCGACGCAGCTAGCTCACCACTTCCCCGCTGGTGGGCCTCCTGCGTCGGCCCACCTTACAAACCACTAAGCGTCGCTAAACGAATCGGACAAGGCATCTCTTTTGCACTTCCTATTTTCCACTGTCTAGCCGGCCCTCTTCCGTAGCAGGCAAGCCGCCGCGGAGAGGGCAAAAGCGCACCAACCTGCGCGGTAACGAGAATCGGGTTACGCGGTTCCATGCTCATGGTCTGTTTTGACTTCCTTAGGCTGCGTGCGATCATCCTTGGCTTGTAGAGAAATGGAGGCCCTAATATGGCAAAGACGGTGTCCGACGTGCTGCTCGAGCGACTGATCGACTGGGGCGTAAAGGTAATCTTCGGCCTCCCCGGCGACGGCATCAACGGCTTCTTCGAGGCGTTGCGTCAAAATCAAGACAAGATCCAGTTCGTCCAGGTGCGGCACGAAGAAGCGGCGGCCTTCGCGGCCTGCGGCTATGCCAAGACCACCGGCTGCCTGGGCGTCTGCGTGGCCACCTCCGGGCCTGGCGGCATCCATCTACTCAACGGCCTCTACGACGCCAAGTACGATGGTCAACCCGTCCTGGCCATTACCGGCCATACTTTCCATGACCTGATCGGCACGCATTTCCAGCAGGACGTGGACCTCGACAAGGTATTCATGGACGTGGCCCTCTACAACGAGCGCATCATGGGACCGACCCACGTCGAGAACGTGGTCGATGAGGCCATCCGTACTGCCCTGGCGCGGCGCACCGTTTCTCACATTACCATCCCCAAGGACATTCAGGAGTGGACAGCCGATACGAAGAGCCGCTCCAAGATGAACATCCTGCAACATAGTGGCGACACCTTCGCGCCGCCCTCTCCGCTGCCTTCGCGCGAACTACTGCAACAGGCGGCCGACATCCTCAACCAGGGCAAAAAAGTGGCGATGCTCGTCGGCCGCGGCGCTTACCGGGCGCGGAACGAGGTTATCCAGATGGCCGAGAGATTGGGCGCGCCGATTATTTACGCCTTGCTCGGCAAGGGAGTCGTGCCTGATGGCCATCCCAATGTTATGGGCGGTCTGGGACTGCTCGGCACGGCACCCTCAATGGACGCTATGAAAGATTGCGATACCTTCTTCATTGTCGGCAGTAATTTCCCCTATCACCAGTTCCTACCCAAGCCGGGCCAGGCCAAGTGCGTGCAGATCGACCTCGACGCCACTCATATTGGCTTGCGCTATCCCGTGGACGTGCCGCTTGTCGGCGACACGCGCCGCGTGATGGAAGAGCTGATGGGAATGACTCAGCCCAAGAAGGACAAGAGCTTCCTGGAGAAAATCCAGAAAAGCCGAGACGAATGGGACAAGCTCATGGAAGATCGCGCCACGCGCATGGACAAACCCATGAAGCCCCAGGTCGTAACGACCCTGCTCAACAAATTTTTGACCAACGATCACATCATCGTCTGCGATTGCGGCACCGTGACCACCTGGGCCACTCGCCACATCAAAATGCGCGATCAGCAGATGTTCACATGTACCGGCATGTTGGCGACAATGGCCAACGGCCTGCCTTACTCGGTCGGAGCTGCTTTTGCTCATCCGGGCCGGCAGATCCTCTGCTTCATCGGCGACGGCGGTTTTTCCATGCTCATGGCTGAGTTGGCCACGATTGTCAAATACAAACTGCCGATCAAGATTGTCGTCATCAAGAACAACACCTTGGGACAAATCAAATGGGAGCAGATGGTCATGGAGGGCAACCCGCAATTCGCCGTCGACTTGCACCCCATTGACTTTGCCAAGTACGCGGAGGCGGTCGGCTGCCCCGGCTTTACCATCGACGATCCGAAGATGGCCGAGGACACTCTCAAAAAAGCGTTCGCCGTGCAAGGGCCTGTCCTTATTCAGGCTGTGGTGGACCAGCACGAACCACCGATGCCCGGCCACGTACAGATGTCGCAGGCTTATCACTTTGCCAAGGCGCTCATCCGCGGCGAGAAGTACGCGCCGGAGATTATCAAGACGGTGCTTGAAAACAAGATTAAGGAGGTCGTGTAAACGCACTTCTTCGAGTCTGAAGCGTAAGCGAAGAAACGCCTTCGCTTACGCTTCAAGCTCGGAGGAAATCCTTCGTGCAAGGAGCGATCATGCCTGTAACCGCGACGTCGACGCATGCCTCCATCGAGCAAATTCACGTTTCCGCTTACAAGATCCCTACCGACCAGCCCGAGGCCGATGGCACTGCCTCGTGGGATAGCACAACACTAGTGCTGGTCGAGATAGAGGGTGATGGTCGTATCGGATTGGGTTACACCTACGGCCATGAATCGATCGCACACCTGATCCATAGCAAGTTGGCCAAAAAGATCGAGGGCCGCGATGCGATGAACATCCCCAGCGCCTGGGTCGAGATGGTAAAGGCCATTCGTAATAATGGCCGGCCAGGCATCTCGTCGATGGCAATCTCCGCCGTCGATTGCGCCCTGTGGGATCTCAAGGCCCGGATCCTTGATTTGCCGTTGGTGACGCTCTTGGGGGCCGCGCATGAATCGGTTCCGGTCTACGGCAGCGGCGGCTTTACCTCGTACTCGAATAAGCAACTTCAGAAGCAACTCAGCGGCTGGGTCGAGCAGGGCATCCCGCGCGTCAAAATGAAAATCGGCACTCACCCGGAGGATGATGTCGAGCGCGTGCGTGCGGCCCGAAAGGCAGTCGGGGACAAGGTGGAGCTATTCGTCGATGCCAACGGTGCTTTCAGCCGCAAGCAAGCATTGGCGTTCGCTCAGCGGCTGCATGAAGAATTCGGCGTGGTGTGGTTCGAGGAGCCGGTATCCAGCGACGACCTCGCCGGCTTGCACCTGATCCGCGACCAGGGTCCGGCAAACATGGACATCGCCGCCGGCGAGTACGGATACGATTTGTACTACTTCCGCCGGATGCTCGACGCCGAGGCGGTGGATGTGCTGCAAGCGGATGTCACTCGCTGCGGCGGTATCACCGGGTTCTTGAAAGTCGGCGCCCTATGCAACGCCCACTGCCTGGAGCTGTCATCCCATTGCGCTCCTTCCGAATCGACGCATCCCTGCTGTGCCATCATGCCGTTGCGACCGCTGGAGTATTTCCACGATCACGAACGAATCGAACACATGCTCTTCGACGGTGCCCTGACTCCCGAGAACGGCGCTTTGTATCCCGATTTCTCGCGTCCCGGCATGGGACTGGAATTCAAGCGCACCGACGCGGAGCGTTATCTCGTGTGGAAAAGTTAGCTTCTCGCCCCTCAGAGGAGAGCCATGTTCAGTCTTCCCCTCCTAGGTAGGTCAAACGATTTAACCATTCAAAGAGAGCAAAACCAGAAAACCCGCTTCGAGCGGCAACACCGCGATGACAGCCGTACAGCCATCCCGCCCGACGCTGCCCGCGAGCTTGAGCATCAACTCCGCAAGCGCATCGAGGGCGAAGTCCGCTTCGACCCCGGCTATCGGGCGCTGTACGCGACGGACGGCTCCAACTATCGGCAAACGCCCATCGGCGTCGTCCTTCCGCGCAGCAAGGAAGATGTGGTGCAGACGATGGCGTTGGCTCGCAAGTATGGAGCGCCGGTCCTGTCGCGCGGCGGCGGCACCAGTCTGCGCGGCCAATGCTGCAACGTCGCCGTCGTTATGGACTTCACCAAATACATGCACCACGTTCTGCACATCGATCCCGACCGGCGATTGGGCACCGTCGAGCCGGGCTGCGTGCTGGACACGCTGCGAAATCATGCCAAAAAGACATACCAACTGACATTTGGTCCCGATCCAGCCACGCACAACCATTGCGCCATCGGCGGCATGTTGGGCAACGATTCCTGCGGCACACATTCACTCTTGGCCGCCAAGCACGGCATGGGCTACCGCACCGCCGACAACACCCACGAGCTGGAGATCCTCACCTACGACGGACTGCGCCTGCGTGTCGGAGAGACACCTCCGGACAAGATGGAGAGCATGATCCGACAGGGTGGACGAATCGGCGAGATCTACGCCAAGCTCAAGGCTCTTGTCGGCAAATATGGCGATGAGATTCGCCGCCGTTATCCGAAGCTGCCGCGGCGTGTTTCCGGCTACAACCTCGACTATCTTCTGCCGGAAAACAATTGCCACCTCGCCCGCGCCTTGGTCGGCTCGGAAAGCACTTGCGTCAGCATCCTGGAGGCGACGCTGCATCTGGTGCCGGAGCCGCGGGCTCGTGCCACACTCATTCTGGGCTATCCCGATGTGTACTCAGCCGGCGATCATGTCACCGATATTCTCCCGCTGAACCCCATTGCCCTGGAAGGGCTCGATCATCTGCTGATCGAGTACATGAAGATGAAGGGACAGCGCGGAAAGAATCTCGCCCTACTCCCCGAAGGTAAGGGCTTCTTGCTCGTTGAGTTTGGCGGCGACAGCAAGGAAGATGTCGACGCCCAGGCGCGGCGGTGCATGGAGATGCTGAAAAAGCAGCCCGAGCCGCCGACCATGAAGCTGTTCGACAATCCAGAAGAAGCGGAGATGATCTGGAAGGTCCGCGAGGGTGGATTGGGTGCGACGGCCTGGGTGCCAGGCAAACCTGACAACTGGCCGGGATGGGAGGATTCGGCTGTGCCCCCGGACAAAGTTGGCACGTATCTTCGCGAATTCCGCAAGCTGCTGCACAAGTATCAATATGAACCCTCGTTGTACGGCCACCTCGGGCAAGGCTGCATTCACTGCCGAATCAATTTCGATTTGTACACCGCGGAAGGCATCAAGAAATGGCGCTCGTTTCTGGAGGAAGCCGTCGAGCTGGTGACACGCTTGGGCGGCTCCATGTCGGGCGAGCACGGCGATGGCCAGGCCAGCGGCGAATTTCTGCCCAAGATGTTCGGCGAAACGGTGTACGAGGCCATGCGGGAGTTCAAGCACATCTGGGACCCCCAATGGATGATGAATCCGGGCAAAAAGATCGATGCTTACCGCGTCACCGATAATCTTCGGCTCGGCTCGGACTACAATCCGCCGAAATTGTCCACGCATTTCCATTTCCCGGAAGACAAACATTCGTTCGCACGGGCTAGCTTGCGGTGTGTCGGCGTCGGCGAGTGTCGCAAAGAAGGGGGCCAGGTCATGTGCCCCAGCTATCAGGTGACGCGCGAGGAAATGCATAGCACGCGCGGCCGGGCGCATCTATTGTGGGAGATGATGAACGGCGAAGTATTGACGGATGGCTGGAAGAGCGAGCCGGTTCGTGAGGCGCTCGATTTGTGCCTGGCTTGCAAGGGTTGCAAGGGGGAATGCCCGGTCAATGTGGACATGGCCACGTACAAAGCCGAATTTCTCTCCCATTATTACGAGGGACGGCTACGGCCGCGGCACGCTTACTCGATGGGTCTGATCCCTTGGTGGTCGCGGTTGGCATCGCT
>DASRBG010000263.1:0-24430 GCA_035653735.1 Gemmataceae bacterium | reverse complement strand
CTGCGTCGCGGCCGGCCACCATGCGGCAACAAGCCGGGCCGCGGAGCGGCCGGACGTGCGTTCCTACGCAGGAGCGTGGGAACGAGAGAAACCACGCACGCCCCGCGCCTTTTGAGTTTTTACTTGCTCTCCCCGTCCGATCCTTTAAGGTAATAGAATAACCTCCAAACCGCCCGTATCCCGCCATTCCTGCCGAGCGATCAGATGAAGGGCTTTCTGACACTGTATCTGTCCGCGGTCCTGCCTGGCTTCGTCGCCGCCGCCCAGCCGGTTGATTACACCCGTGATATTCAGCCCATCCTGACGAAGAATTGCACGTCCTGCCACGGAGCGAAGAAACAACGTTCCAGCTTGCGGCTCGATAGCGTCACCGCCGCGCGCCAGGGCGGCGTTTCCGGGCCGGCTCTCGTGCCCGGCAAAAGCGGCGAGAGCCGCCTGATACTCGCTGTCCGCGGCGGCAATGACGAAGTGGCCGCGATGCCGCCGAAAGGACCTCGCCTCAGCGCTCGCGAAATCGAGCTGCTCCGCGCCTGGATCGACAGCGGCGCCGCGATCCCTCCGAGCGAGAGGGCGGATAAGACCGGCAACGCGGCGAACAAGCATTGGGCATTTCAATCGATCCGCCGGCCGGTGCCGCCAAACGTCAAGGATGCGCACTGGTGCCGCAATGCCATCGATCGCTTCATCCTCGCTCGCCTGGAGAAAGAGGGTATCACGCCCGCGCCGGAAGCCGATCGCATCACGCTGCTGCGACGCGTCTCGCTCGATCTCATTGGCCTGCCCCCCTCCCTTTCGGAAATCGACGATTTCCTGGCCGACAAACGCCCCGATGCTTACGAGCGCGTGGTCGAGCGCTTGCTTTCCAGTCCGCACTACGGCGAACGCTGGGGCCGGCATTGGCTCGACCTGGCCCGCTACGCCGATTCCAACGGCTACAGCATCGATTCGCCGCGCTCTATCTGGAAATACCGCGATTGGGTGATCGATGCCTTCAACCAGGACAAGCCGTTCGATCAATTCGCCATCGAGCAATTGGCCGGCGACCTGCTGCCGAAGCAGGCGATGGAACAGTGCATCGCCACCGGCTTCCATCGCAACACGCAAAAGAACGAGGAAGGCGGCATCGATGAGGAACAATTCCGCATCGAGTCGATCATCGATCGCGTCAACACGACCGGCACCGTTTTTCTCGGCCTGACCATCGGCTGCTGCCAGTGCCACGATCACAAGTTCGATCCGCTGACGCAGCGCGACTATTATCAGTTGTTCGCGTTTTTCAATAGCTGTGATGAGCCGATCATGGAATTGCCGGCTCCGGAGCAATTGCGAAAACGCGAGGAAGTCCGTGAGCGCATCGCCCTGGTGGAGAAACAGCTGCGAACGCTGGACACGGCGACGCCGGAGCGCGTGGCCGCGTGGGAAGGGAGTTTGTCGCCCCGATCGCGGGCCATGCTGCCGGGGAAAGTGCAGGCCATCCTCGCCATCGCGCCCAACGGCCGGGACTTCCGCCAGCAAGAAGCGGTCATCACGGCGTACCGCAATTTCGAGCAAGTCCGCCACGTCGTCGGCGGCCTGGCCCAGCCGCTCAACTACCTCGCCGCTGCCCACACCCAGGCGCTCCTGACGCGCAAAATGCTCGAAAAGAAGATCGCCGATCTCCAAAAAGAGATGCCGGTAATCCCCACGACGCTGGTGATCCAAGAGCGCAAATCGCCGCGCATGACGTACGTCCACCTGGGCGGCGATTTTCTCCGCAAGGGAGCAACGGTGACGCCCGACGTACCGCGCGTGCTGCCGTCCTTGGCGAACCGGCAGCGTAAGCTGCCGGGTGACCGGGCCACGCGCCTCGATCTCGCGCACTGGCTGATCGATGAACGCAATCCGCTGACGGCGCGGGTGACGGTCAATCGCACCTGGCAGCGCTATTTTGGACTCGGCCTCGTCGAGACGGAAAACGATTTCGGCACCCAGGGTCTGCCGCCGTCGCATCCGGAATTGCTCGATTGGCTGGCCACGGAGTTTCGGGATCGTGGTTGGAGCATGAAGCACATGCACCGCCTCATCGTCACGTCGGCGACATACCGGCAATCGTCGCGCCATCGGCCGGAACTGGCGACGATCGACGCGCGCAATCGGCTCTTGGCCCGGCAGAATCGCCTGCGGCTCGACGCCGAGGTGGTGCGCGACATGGCCCTGACCGCCAGCGGGCTGCTCAACCGCGCCATCGGCGGCCCCAGCGTCTATCCACCGCAGCCCAAGGGCGTCTACGCTTTCACGCAGGTGCCGCGCAACTGGCAGGCCAGCAGCGGACCCAATCGCTATCGCCGCGGCATGTACACGTATTTCTGGCGCTCGGCCCCGCATCCGGACCTGACCGTTTTCGACGCCCCGGAGGCGCTATCCACCTGCACGCGCCGCAATCGCTCCAATACGCCTCTGCAAGCTCTCACCTTGCTCAATGATCAGGGTTTCTACGAGTTCGCGCAAGCGCTGGCGGCCCGCATCCTCCGCGAAGGACAAAGCGACGACGGCGAGCGCATCGCTTACGCATTCCGCCTGTGCCTGGGCCGCCAACCGAATGAACGCGAGCACCAGGCGCTCGAACGCTTGCTCCAGCGCCAAGACGAAGCCAAACCGCTCGACGCCTGGACCAGCGTGGCCCGCGTGCTGCTGAATCTCGATGAATTCATCACGAGGGAATAGCCAGCCCGCAGCGCAAGCAAGATCCTCCTCGTTCCCACGCTCCGCGTGGGAACGCGCGTGTGCGACGCTCCGCGTCGCGTCTGGGTGCCGCGCGGGACGGGCCGCAGAGCGGCCAGACGTGCGTTCCCACGCAGAGCGTGGGAACGAGGAGGACCAGGAGGGTCAGTGCTTGTCCTCGGGACTAATTTTCTTGAGCGCTACGATGGCTCTTTTGCGTAGATCTACGTCATCGCTTCGCAGCAACTCGGTTAACGCGGGAACAGCTTCCTTTGCGTCAGGACCGATCTTTCCCAAAATATCGGCCGCCCAACCTGTACAACGATCCCTCGGATCCTTCAACACCGCGATGAGCGCTGGAACTGCGTCCTTAGCGTCCGCGCCCAGACGGTCCAAAATCTGATAAGCGTCATTTCGCACATTAAAATCCTCGTCCTGAAGTAAACGGCTCACGGGAACGACGGCCTCTTTCCCTGCGCCGAGGACTCGTAAAGCCTGTGCCGTCGCTCTTCGTACATTTGCATCCTTGTCTTTCAAGACAGCGATTAGCGCCGGAATGGCCGGACGAGCTTCTTCACCAATATCACTTAGCAACTGCACTGCCATCGAGCGGTTGCCTGGTGCTTTCCCTTTGAGCGTTTCGACGAGTGCCGTAACCACGCCCTCGGCATGCCAATCAATGGAACGCACAGCGGCAATCGCCACCCGCTGTAGTTGGGAATCGTCTCCCTTCATCGCTTGCAGGATCTCAGGCATGGCGGAGCGAGCATCGGTCCCCAGGCTGCCTAATGCCTTCACAGCGAAGCGGCGCACATTGCGATTCTTATCCTTCACGGCCTTGGTGAGAGTTGGTACCGCGACCGCTCCAATTTTGCCAATAGCCTCATAGGCCGACCGAACAACTGCACCGTCATCGTCTAGGGGCTGGTCGTGCATCGTGTTATAACCGCGCATAATGTCCAAAATGGCCTCCATAGCCTCGGGTCCGTAGCCGTTGGCCCCGAAAGCGGCGAACGCTTTCATGCCATCGACACGGATCGTTCCCTTAAGTTCCGTCAACAAATCCCTCCGCCATTGATAGAAATCCTTGCCGCCGTACCGCAGATCTTCGCGTTTGATCTGCGACGCCGCCGGTTTTTCAGCAGGCGGTTGTTGTTCCGGCTTCTCGGCGGAAGCCTCGGGTTTCGTCTTGTCTTCGGCCCAGACGCGGTAGCTTGTCAGCCCCAGCGACAGGGCCAGCAAGCCGGACCCCAGGACGATGGCCCAGCGTGCGGGCAACGGTCGAATCCAGCGTTCCATGTCTTCCTCCAGTAAATGGTAGACGCGGCCCTTGACCGTCCGCCGCCGGCTCATCGGCAGCGCCACGGCGGACCAGGCCAAGCGCCCGGACGAACGGGCAAACTCCACGAGAAGACGCGCATAATCGCGCCGGTCGATTCCCAAGCGAACAACCATCTCATCGCACAGCAATTCGCGCTCGTATTCCAGGCGCGCCAGCAGCCAGCGGACCAGCGGATGAAAGAAAAAAGCGATCCGCACTATCTCCAATAACGGAGCGAGCAGATGATCGCGGCGGCGGACGTGGGCCAGCTCGTGCAGGAGTCCGGCCCGCTGCGATTCGATGGTTCGTCGTGGATAATCCGGCGGCACGACGACCCACGGCCGTCGCCAACCGAAAAGCACCGGCGAACGGACACTCGGGTGCGTGGCCAGCCGTACCGCCCCCCGCACGCCCAGCTCCATCCGACAAGCGGCGAAGAGATCCGCCATTGCTCCCGTCGCCTCCACGGACTCGCGCCGCAGCCGTCGCAGAAAAATCCACCCGCAGAGGTGGCGAATCAGCTGGCATGCGACCGCGACGCTCCAGCAGGAAATGAGGCTGAGGACGATGAGGCGACGGAGACCCAGCGGTTCGCTTGTCGCAAGGGGCGGAGGCTCCTCGTTCCCACGCTCCGCGTGGGAACGCACCGTGGCGACGCTCTGCGTCGCGTCCGGCCGCGGCGTGGGACGGGACGCGGAGCGTCCAGGCGTGCGTTCCCACGCGGAGCGTGGGAACGAGGGGGATGGGGAGGGGGATGGCTCTGGCTCTGGAAGCTGATGTCTCTCCCATCCGCTGCCCCAGCGCGGAGCGAACGGCACCAGCAACCCCGCGATCAGCGCGACCCACAAGAACAACTGCCGAATCGCCGCTCGGCGTGGTCGAACTATCCACAGGAGCATGAAAACAACGGCGAGCAGCACGGCCCAGCGCAGCGACCAGTCCGCCGCGAACCACAACGCCGGCTCGAAGGTCGAATCGATGATCTCTCTCATGGGGACCGCCTCCTCGATTTGCGGGCCGGCCGCTTGAGCTTCGCCTCGATGTCGCGCAGGTCCGCCGCCGACAGCTCGTCGGCATCGACCAACCCCAGCACAAGATCCTCCGCGGAGCCGCGAAAGAATCGAGCCACGAAGTCGCGCAGCAACGTGCCCACCGCCGCCTGCCGCGACACTGCCGCCTTGTAACGGTACGTGGTTCCCTCCGCTTCGTGAGCGACCAGGCCGGCTTTCTCCATCGTTTGCAGCATGCCCAGCGCGGTGGTATACGGCTGCCGTTCGCCGCCGGGCAAGCGCTCCATCAGCTCACGCACCGTCAGCGGTCCGTGCTCCCACAGCAGCCGTAAAATGGCAAATTGTCGATCCGTCATCGCCAATGTCTTCCGCCCTGCCATAAAGCGTCTCCCATCAACAGAGTTCCTTTCTACGGATTATTCCGTAGGCAAGCCAGGCCGTCAAGAACAATCTCCCCTTGACCCTCCCGCCCGTGCGCGATCGGCCGCTGTACCCAATGGTCGGGCGCGATATTGTCCTTCCGGTGAGGCCGAGGTAGGATGCAGAAGGAGAACATCTCGACTCCCGGAGGAAGGCAATGGACCGAGAAACGTTTGAGAGCACGATCCGCACTTTCAAGCATCGCTCACCGTTCCGTCCATTTACCGTCTCGCTGGTGAATGGCGAGCGTGTGGAAGTGGACCATCCAGACGCCTTGGTGGTGCGAGAGGGCGTGGGTCTGTTCGTTGGACCGGGAGGCGTGCCCGCGGTTTTTGACTATGAAGGGGTCGCTCAGATAATCGGCGATCTGGTCAGCCCCGCGTCATCTGAATAGCCGTCCTGTTCGGCGACACTTCGATTTCCTCACTTCGCTCTCCGCTCGGCGGGGGACATCCGCGTCGCGCACTCGCGGTGCAACTCGCCCGGAGTGCGCGACGCGGATCGAAAAACAAATCAGAAGGCATACCCAAGAATTTCGATCTACACTTATAATCAGCATGCGCGGAGCGCGGGTTTTCGACTCACGAGGGGTCCCCGCGCCGCCGAGTAAGGAGCTTGTCGTGGCTACGGCTCGTTCCGGAGACGACCCGGATCTGGGTATATGGATTGAGCGCTTGAAGCAACGCGAAGGCCCCAAACGGCTTCACGCGGTGGCCGTGCTGGCCGCGTTGGGTCCGCGCGCTCGCGCCGCGCTGCCGGCCCTCATCGAGACCTTGAAAGATCCCCTTCCGGAAGTTCGCTGCCTGGCCGCCGTTGCCCTCGGCGAAATCGGTGTCGAAGCCCGGTCGGCCATCCCCGCCCTTATGGAAGCCTTGCGCGATGAGAATGAAGCCGTGCGTCGCCGCGCCGTCGCCACTTTGGGCAATATGGGACCGGAAGCGCGGCTGGCCGCTCACGCTCTCATTCAGGCGTTGCGCGATAACAGCGCGTCGGTCCGGCGCCGCGCCGCTGCTGCGCTGGGCGACATCGGACCGACGGCCGCCGCCGCCATCCCCGCTCTTATCGAAGCGCTGCGCGAAGACGACATCAAAAACCGCGCGGTGACTTCCGCCGCCCTGGCCAAGATGGGAGCGCGGGCCGTGCCGCGCCTGATCGAAGCACTGCACGACAGCGACGCCAATGTCCGCCGTCAGGCCGCCCGTACACTGGGCAAAAATCCTCGCCTTGAGGATGCCATCCCTGCCTTGACCGAGCTGCTCCAGGATGCGGATGAGTCGGTCCGCGCGGCCGCCGCCGAAGCTCTGCAACGAGCAAGCGGGTAGGCGTTGTCAGATTCGCCGGTCTCCCGTTACAATCCACGCCATGACAACCATTCGCGTCGGCATCGGACACGATACGCATCGATTTGCCGAGGGCCGTCCCCTGCTGCTGGGCGGCGTTCGCATCGCTCATCCGCGCGGGCTGATTGGCCACAGCGATGCCGACGTGGTGCTGCACGCCTTGACCGACGCTCTGCTCGGCGCCGCCGGACTCGGCGACATCGGCGACGCCTACCCCGACACGGAGCCGGCCTGGAAGGACGCCGATTCCCGCGTGTTTCTCCGCGAAACACTGGCGCGGCTGAACCGAGACGGCTGGCGAATTGTCAATGTGGATGTCATCCTCTTCGCCCAGGAACCCAAGCTCGGCCCGATCAAGGCCGACATCCGTAAGAACCTGGCCCAGCTGCTTGGAATCGATGCGGACTGTGTCAACGTCAAGGCCAAGACCGGCGAGCATGTCGGCCACATTGGCCGCGCCGAGGCGCTGGCCTGCCAGGCGGCGGTGCTGATTGAACAATCCACCAGCCCGCAGCGCAAGCAAGGGTAAATTCGTCCCTTGCTTGCGCTGCGGGCTGGCAAGCGATCTTGCCATGAAGGAATCACTATGGCCCTGCGCGTCTATAATACGCTGACCCGCCAGAAGGAGGAGTTTCGCCCGGTCGAACCCGGCAAGGTGCGCATGTACGTGTGCGGTCCGACCGTCTACAAACCCAGCCACATCGGCCACATGGTCGGCCCGGTGATTTTCGACACGGTCAAGCGTTTCCTGACCTATCTCGGCTATCAGGTGACGTGGGTGGTCAACATCACCGACGTGGACGACAAGCTCATCGTCCGCGCCCGCGAGCTGGGCACGACCGTCAAGGAATTGGCCGAGCGAATGACGGCGGATTATCTCGACTGCCTGAAAAAGCTCAATGCCACTGGCATCGATCACATGCCGCGCGCCACGGAGCATATTCCAGAGATGATCGAGATCATGCGCGGCCTGATCGACAAGGGGCATGCTTACGCCTCCGGCGGCGATGTCTACTTCGACGTGACCAGCGATCCGGACTACGGCAAGCTGTGCAACCGCGATCCGGAACAGCTCGAAGCCGGCTCGCGCATCGAGGTAAGCGAGAAAAAGCGCAATCCCGGCGACTTCGCCTTGTGGAAGGCGTCCAAGCCCGGCGAGCCGTCGTGGGACAGTCCGTGGGGACCCGGCCGGCCCGGCTGGCACATCGAATGCTCGGCCATGAGCATGAAGCTCCTGGGCAAAACACTCGACATCCACGGCGGCGGACTCGATTTGCAGTTCCCGCACCACGAGAACGAGCTGGCCCAATCCGAATCGTTCACTGGGCAGACGTTTTCACGTTATTGGATGCACAATGGTTTGCTCAAGATGGGGCAGACCAAGATGGCCGGCTCCATCGGCAACGTGGTCAACATCGTCGATCTGCTCCAGAGACATTCCGCGGAGACGGTGCGCTTCTTGTTGCTGGGCACCCACTACCGCAGCCCCATCGAGTACAGCGAGGACCGCCTCGCCGAAGTACGCCGCAGTCTCGAAGGGTTCTATCGCTTCTTCGAGCGCTATCAGCGCATCCGCGGCCGCAGTTTCTACGAATTGACCGCGCCGGCGAAACAAGCCCCGTTCGATATCGGAGCATCGCCGAGCGAGTTTCTCAATGAAGTATCTCGGTTACGGTCAACGTTCCTCGATTGCATGTCCGATGATTTCAACACCGGCGGTGCGATCGGTGCGTTGTACGAACTGCTGACGACGCTCAATCGCTTTGCGGACGCGAAAAAGCTGGAGTACCCGAATCCAGGTCAAGCTGATCTCTCAGCCTTTGACAAAGGCACTCTCGTTCTAAAGGAACTCAGCCAAATCCTCGGATTATTTCATGAGGTTACTCCGCGAGTCTCTCTACACGCAGAGTCAGGAATGATCGCAAGTGGCGCGGTGACCGACCGTGAAAAGGATCAGTTGATCCAGTTGCTCAATGAGCTAGGAGCGGCACCGCCAACGAATTCCGCTTGGTCTGAATCGAATGCTGAAGAATTGATCCAAAAGCTCATCGATCTTCGCATGGAGGCGCGCAAATCCAAGAAGTTCGCTATCTCCGATCAGATCCGGCAGCGATTGGGGCAAGTCGGCATCACGTTGGAAGATCGTCCCGGCGGCACGGGTTGGCGGCGGGGATAAACCCCGCCGTCGCCGCAGCGGGCGCTGTTACGCGAACAGCGCTTCAACATAGGAATCCGCATCGAACGCTTCGAGATCGTCGAGTTTCTCGCCGACGCCGACGAACTTGACCGGCAGGCCGAGTTTCTGCTTGATGGCGAAGATCGCGCCGCCCTTGGCCGTGCCATCGAGCTTTGCCAGGATGATGCCGGTACACTGAACGGCCTTTTTGAAATTCTCTGCCTGGGCGATGGCGTTCTGGCCGGTGGTGGCGTCGAGGACGAGCAAGACCTCATGCGGCGCTCCTTCGATCTGCCGGTTGACGACGCGATGGATCTTCTCCAGCTCGCGCATCAGGTGCGTCTGCGTGTGCAGCCGGCCGGCGGTGTCCACGATAAGAACATCGATGCCCCGGGCCTTGGCTCGTTCGCAGGCGTCGTGGGCCACGCTGGCCGGGTCGCTGCCCGGCTGGTTCTTGACGATCTCACAGCCGATTCGCTCGCTCCAAATGGTGAGCTGCTCAACCGCGGCGGCGCGGAACGTGTCGCAGGCCGCCACCAGCACTTTCTTGCCATCCTGCTGGAGTCGCCGCGCCAGCTTGGCGATCGAGGTCGTTTTGCCGGAACCGTTGACGCCGGCCACCATCACCACCGTCGGCCCGTTCGGGTTGTAGTGGATGCCCTCGCCGGTCGTGAGCATGTCCTTCAACTGTTCTTTGACGAACGCTTCCACGTCGCCGGTGATTTCCTTATCGAGAAAAGACTGGCGGACCTTCTCGACGATGTCCGTCGTGGCGCTTGTGCCAACGTCGGCGAGGTAGAGGCGTTTCTCCAGCTCGGTGAGGAAATCGCGGTCCACCTTGCCGCGAAGGCGAAACAGCGAGGCGATGCCGGAAAAGACGCCGCGCGTCTTGCTCAGGCCGGCTTTTAGCTTGTCGAAAAAGGCACGAAAAACCATGAGTTACCTCGCTATGGCGAACGGCCGGCGTCAGCCGGCTGGTGATCGCCGCAACTTCCCTCGCTATGGCGAACGGCCGGCGTCAGCCGGCTGGTGATCGCCGCAACTTCCCTCGCTTTGGCGAACGGCCGGCGTCAGCCGGCTGGTGATCGCCGCAACCAGCCGGCTAACGCCGGCCGTTCGCCGTGTGTTGACGCAGGCGTGCGTAATCGGCCGCGGAGATCGTGCAGGAGCCGACACAGCGGCGGCCCGGTCCATGACAATCGCTGCCGCCCGTCACCGCCAGGCCCAGCTGCTCCGCCCAGCCTCGTAATTCCAGGCAGCGCGAACGGCGGAGATCGGGATATTCGGCCTCGACCGCGCCCAGCCCCAGCGCGCGAAGCTCGATCAACTGCTCCTGTGTGCAATCATAAGTCGGGTGCGCCCAGGCCGCAACGCCGCCCGCCGCACGCACCAGGGCCAGCGCCTCCGCCGCGGGTAAACGCTTCTTCGGCACCGCCACGCCGCAACGATCGCCGAGATACCGCGCAAACGCCTCGCGCACCGTCGCCACACGCCGGGCACGAATCAACATCTCCGCGAGATGCCGCCGGCCCAGCGCCTCCGGCTTTCCTTGCAAATGCTGCTCCTCTCCATCCAGGATGACGCCCCGGCCGCGCAATCGCTCGATCATCTCGCGGAAACGCTCGATACGATGCCGGCGAATATCCGCCAGGGCAGCCGTCAATCCCGCGTGATCGAGGGCGACGAAATAGCCGAGCAAGTGCATTTCGCGCTGGCGATATTCCGCGGTGATCTCGACGCCGGCCACGATTTCGACGCTGGAGCCGGCCGCCGCCCGCGCCGCCGGAACGCCGCCGAGCGTATCGTGATCGGTGACGGCCAGCGCGGCCAATCCGGCACGACGAGCGAGATCGACGACCTGCGCCGGCGTGTACGTCCCATCGCTGTACGTCGTGTGAACGTGGAGATCGACGCGCCCGGCATATGGCCCGCGCGCGGCAAGCTGGCACAGTGCGGTGAACGGTTGGCCGGCCGGCATATTCACGCGGGGGCAGGAGAAGAAGGACGCAAGCGATCGAGGACGCCGTTGACGAACGCGGGCGACTCGGCCGAGCCGTAGCGCCGCGCCAAGGTGATCGCCTCATCAAGGGCGACATTCGGCGGCATCTCGGGCACGAATAGCAGCTCGTAGGCGCCCAGCCGCAGGACGTTGCGATCGACGGCGGGCATGCGCGCCAGCCGCCAATTCTCCGCCGCCTCGCTCAGCCGGCGATCAATCTCCTCCTGATGAGCAGCGACGCCGTCATACAGACCGAGAGCGAACGGCACGAGCGTTTCATCGCGCAAGCGATCGTGGACGAAGCGTTCGAGGGTCGCGCGATCGATCCGTTTGTTAAGGTCGCGTTGAAAGAGCAATTGTAGGGCCACTTCACGGGCACGAGAACGTCGGGTCATGGCTTGCTTCGGCACACTCCTTTTCCTTCAGGTTAGCGAATCCGCCCATGCCGGCCAACGCGGATTGACGCGCTCGCCGGACAAGCGATACAACGACAACCGCCCACCCTGCACAGGAGAGCAAGCATGCGCATCGGCATCGTCAGCGACACGCACGGCAACCATCTGATGGTGACGCGCGCCCTGGCCGAACTGCGAGAACGGGGCATTGCAACCGTATTGCACTGCGGCGACATCGACGATCCAGAAACAGTGGAAATGTTCCGCGGTTTCACAACGCATTTTGTTTTCGGCAACTGCGACATCGACAAGGGCGCATTGCGCGAAGCAATGGCCGACATCAGCGCCACGCTGCACGATCATTTCGGCAGCGTCGAGTTGGAGGGCGTGAAGCTGGCGTTCACGCACGGCGACGACAATGGCCTGATGCGCGACGTGGAGCGCTCGGGCTACTACGATTTCCTGTTCTACGGCCACACGCACCAGGCCGAGGAGCACCGCACGGGTCCAACGCGCGTCATCAATCCCGGAGCACTGCACCGAGCGCGGCCGAAGACGTTTGTCGTGCTGGATTTGGCGAGCAGGGAAGTGGAATCGGTGACGGTGGAGTGAATGAAAAGAGCTGTGCAGAATCGGCCATCGCGAAGACACCGTTTCTCGTTCCTACGCTCCGCGTGGGAACGCACGTCCGGCCGCTCTGCGGCCCGCCTTGTAGGGCACGCTGCCAGCGTGCTGATAGCCCCGGCACGCAGGCTGAGTGCCCTACAAGGCCGCGACGCGGAGCGTCGCCCGCCTGCGTTCCCACGCGGAGCGTGGGAACGAGAGCCAAAAATTGACCCGGATTTTCCTTGATTTCCGATTTTCTTCTCTTACAATCCATGACGCTAGAGACTGAGCTATCTGAGCACTTAGCGTCTGTTCCAGAAGGAATGAGCAGAGCCGCGACCGTAAGGGAGCGGGGGCGCAATAGCTCGAAAAAAACCGCTCCCTTACGGTCGCGGCTCTACTGGAACTAATCTTTCGGAACAGACTCTTACCAACTGGAAGACTCCGTTATCGGGTACGCTCAAACAAGGTGGATCACGGAAAGGAAATTGCCATGGCCCCAAAACGAAGCGTCGGCGCCGATTCGCGTCCCATTCAACCCGTGAAAACGAATGGGGCTGCTCACAACCTCCCTCAAACGATTGGTTCGGGTTCGAAAGGAGGCAGAGATCTCTACGGATTCTTCCCAGAGAAAGAACCCCTTCCGGTCGGCCTGAGCCTTCGCCTTGACACGCCCGTGGAGGGCGTCAGCGAGCAGCTGAATCAGGACACGCTGCTAATTCGGTCCCCGGACCCCAACTTCGGTTATTGCTGGTTTAGCCGTCCCTTCGACTTCGGTGCGGACCGTGACAATCCCGCCTTCTGGATGCTTCAGAAAACCGCACGAGACAAGTGGGTCCTTTGCTTGCGGGGGAGCGGCGGCGACATGGCCGCTTATCATCTCAAGACCACAAAACACGCCTTTCCGATCACGCTGAAAAAAGACCGCGCTTCCAAAGAATTTGCGAATTGGCCGCGCTCCATCACCGTAAGCTGGGCCTAGTGAAATATCATGATCTCTTTACCCGTTTGCCGTTGGCGGGAGGAATATTCCACAGGCCAGTTCATCTGTAACTCGGCCAAATTCTGCGACTCGCCCAATCCGGTTTCCGCGGCTTTTTGCCGCAAGTGCTCCTATGCCGACCACGAACCCCCAGCACCGCCTCCACAAACCTTGCCCTGCGTTCACCTGGGGGAGCGGGTGCCAGCGGAATCCAACGGTTCCTGCCGTGGTGGTAAGTTCTCCCCGGATCGGCATGTCTGTTTCCTTCATCGCTTCTGCACCGTGGAAGCCGCGGACCAACGTCAGCTAAGCGATGAACAAAGCTGCGCCACCTGTCTGGACTATCTCCCTCGAGATCCGCTTGGGCCGAATTCGGCCCAAATGCTATCTCAGGCGGAGAAATTCTTGGCGGCTTTGCCGGCTTATCCCGAAGAGCGCTACAAAGGGCGCGGCGTTGTCCTTGCCGGGGGTGGCCGGTATTTTCCCTCGCTCTATATCGCCATTCGCGCCTTGCGCCACGTCGGTTGTCGCTTGCCCATCCAGGTCTGGTATCTGGGCCGCAAGCGCGAGATGCCGGCCAAACATAAAGCGATTCTGGCTCCCTTTGAAGTCGAGTGCGTGGATGCCGATAAGATGCGCCGGCGCTACCCGGCTCGCCGCCTGGATGGCTGGGAGCTGAAAGTATTCGCGACGCTCCACAGTCCCTTCGAGGAACTACTATTCCTCGATGCGGACTGCTATCCCTGCCGCAACCCCGAGTTTCTCTTTGAACTTGAGGAGTACCGTGCGCGGGGAGCCATTTTCTGGCCCGATCTCGTGGACGACGATCAGTTCCTTGCCTGGTCCGCTTTCGGCGTGCCCGACCCCCGGCGCCAGGGCACCATCGAGAGCGGGCAATTTGTCCTCAACAAACGGCTTTGCTGGCAGCCGCTCAATCTCGCCTGGTTCTACAACGATCACTCCGACTACTACTATCGGTACGGCTACGGAGACAAGCATACTTTCGAGGTCGCCTGGACGCGCTGCGGCCGCCCCTTCGTCTTGTGGGAGACGAAGGCACAGTGGAAGAAGGTCGCTTATCTGCATCGCGGTCCCGATCGGCAAACACTGTTCGTGCATCGCTGTTACGATAAATTCCGCTTCGTGGACCATGCGTACAATGCGATGCCGCTTAATCACTTACCCGTAACCTACACTTCGCTCCCCCTGGAGCCGGAGTGCTGGCGCTGGATGTCCGAGCTGGCCCACCTCACCGGACAGGACTTCGGCCAGGAAGCAACCACGAAAATCTTTCGCTCTCCTCGAAAAACCCCGCCTGGCCAACCGCGATTCGCAATTGCCACCTTGTACACTCCGGAATTCGCTGAATTGGGCAAAGCCACCTCCGGGGTGTTGCGTGCTTATGCCAAGCGACACGGCTACGATGCGATCGTCGCCACAGGGAGCCTCGATGCCAGACGGCCTCCGCCCTGGAGCAAACTGCTGTTGGCGGAGCAGTATCTTACGGCGAACCCCGCTTGCGCCTGGCTCATGTGGATCGACGCCGATGCGGTAATCGCCAACCCCAAGAAGCGGCTGGAAGACCTGGTAGATGAGAGTATTGATTTTCTGGCCGCCGAGGACCAATCCGCGTGCGTGATCAATTCCGGCGTGTTCCTGGTGCGTAATTGCCCGGCTGCGCTAGAAATGCTCCGCCGTGCCTATGCCAAGGTGCAATACATTCACCACCTTTGGTGGGAACAGCTGGCGCTCGCGGAGGCCTTACGCGAATGCGGCGATCGGCTGCGCTCCCGCGTTGTAAGCCGGCGGTTGCTCAATGCCTTCCCCGACGAGTATCGCAAGGGAGATTTCATCGTTCATTATGCGGGATGCTCCCTCAAGGAGAAGTTGGTGGGGGTGAAGAAAATACTTGCGAACGCGGCCAAGAATGGCCATTGATTCGTTTCCGAGCCTGGAGCGTAAGCAAAGGCGCCTCTTCGCTCACGCCCCAGGCTCGTCGCGGGGTTGGCGCTATTCCTTCTTCTTTCGGCCGCGGCCGCGCCGTCCTGGGCCGTTCAAGCCGAGCAGTTCCTCCCAGCTGGAGACCCGCAGCAAGCGGACTCCCAGATCCTCCAGTCGGTTGACATCGCTCAGCACGCTCAAGGCAGCTTCCACCTCCGAAGACGGCTCGCCGAACTTCTCGCGACCTTGCATGAGAATCATCTTCCGGGCTTCCGCGGCTTTGCCCTTGGCTTCGCCCTCCCGGATGATGGCTTGGTAAGTCACGGATTCTTTCATGGTCGATATTCCTTGCAACAATCTTTGTACCAGCGATTCCTCATAGCGCATACCCATTAGAATGTAGACGGCCGACCACAAGTCCGCCGCTTGGCCGGGCGGCGCTTCTTGTTCCAGACGCTGTTTCATCTGGGCGATCACGCTCGGCAAATCCTGCTGCTGCACGTCTCCCAACGGCGCCAGCGGCACCAGTCCCAAGCTTCCCGATAACCAATGCTGGGCCGGCACCTCCCAGACTCGCAGCACGCGGTAATGCAACGCCACATCGAACGGCTCGCCGGGGAACCCACGCTCGTATAAGCCGGTCAACTGAGGTGAGTCAGCTCCGCGGTGTAGCAATACCAGGAGACTGCGCACCCTCAAGCCATGCCGCTTGAATAAGGCGCTATTATACAGCAACAAGTCCGGCAGTTTGGCCAGTGTGTCGTGCCCCACTTGAAAATCGACGGCCAACAGCCAGTCGGGGCGGCCGGCCACGCGGATGACCTTGTCCGCCGCGCCTGCAATGGTGGCGATGTCGGCGTCGATCAGGCGAGCCGGCGCCGCTGGCCATCCGCCTTGCACCACCCAGTCTTGCGGCGCTAATTCCGTCAAATGTTTGAGGGTGTCATCGATCGGGCCTGGCATCGGTCCTCCCTTCCCGAACGGCTCAGACTCTCGTTCGAACCTTCTCCGTTCAAGATTTTTCCGATCCGCGGACCCGGCCCAGGAACTGCGCCAGAGAATCGAACAGCGAATAGGTCACGGGCGTCACCAACAGCGCCAGCAGTAAGCTAAGCATTTGTCCGCCGATGATCACCTTGGCCATGCTCGCTCGTGCTCCGGCTCCCGGCCCTTGGCCCAGGGCGATGGGGATCATGGCCGCGATCAACATTACCGTCGTCATCAGGATCGGCCGCAAGCGCGTATGGTTCGCCTCCAGAATAGCGGACTCTCGGTTCATGCCGGCGTGGCGCAGCTCGTTCGATTTGTCTACTTGCAGGATGCCGTTCTTCTTGACGATGCCGATCAGCATGAACAGGCCGAACATCGCATAGAGGTCCATCGGCTGGCGGAACAAGAGCAACGACAACAAACCGAACGGGATGGTCACGGGAAGAGCGGCCAGGATGCTCACCGGATGCAGCCAGCTCTCGAACTGCGCCGCCAGGATCAAGTACATGAACAGGATGCTGAGAACCAGGGCGATCAGGAAATTGTAGCCGGTTTCGCCCAGCATCTTGGCCTGGCCGCCGTACACGACCTCATACTCCGGCGGCATGTTCATGTCCTTGATGATGACCTGGGCGCGCTCGACCGCATCCTTGAGGGAAATCTTGTCGGGGTTGGCCAAGAGCGTGACCGAGCGCTGGCGGTTGAAACGGTCGATCTGGCTGGGGCCGCGCGCCTCATACAATCGCGCCAGGCTGCTGAGCTGAATTGGCCCGGCCGAGGGCGAGGGAATCGTCAGTATGTCCAGCCCGTGCGCCGTGGCCCGGAACTCTTTGTCGGCCCGCAGCCATACGTCGTATTGCTCCGTCCCTTCCTTGTAGCGCGATACGGGTTGGCCGCCCACCAGAACGCTCAGCGTGTTGGCGATGGTCTGCACGGGAATGCCCAGGTCGCTGGCCCTCTCGCGATCGATGGCCACCTGCACCTCCGGCTTGCGCAGCGACAGAGTGGAGTCCACGTCAACCAGTCCCGGTATCTTTCGAAGCTCCGTTTTCAGGTGGCTCGAGTATTCTTCCAGTTTGCCCAGGTCGGGACCGAGAAGGTTGATCTGAAAAATACGGCTGTCTTGCCCATTACCGCCGATGGCTGCCACATCGTTTACCGCACAACGCAGATCCGGATACTCCTCAAGGATATTGCGGGCACGTTCCATCACGTCGAATTGTGTGTAGGCGCGTTGCTCCAGATCTTTGAGCCGCGCGTAGATGGAGCCGCGCGTCACGTCGCCTTGTCCCTTGCCGGCGGAACCATTGTTCTCGCCGATCACCGTGAAGCGCTTCACCACTCCCGGTAGGGCAGATATCCGCTGCTCGATTTCCCCGATCACCTGATCCGTTCGTTCCAGGGTGTAGCCTTCCGGAGTGATGTAGCTGACCTGGAACTCGCTCTGGTCGTCGCGCGGCACCAGGTTGACGCCCATGATCGCGGCGATGGGACCGGTCGAGAGCACCACCAGGACGCACAGAACCACCATGACAAAGCGATGACGCATCGCCCAGCGCAGCGCCAGGCCGTAGAAACCGTCCACGCTCCGGTAGATCCAACCCGATTTCGACTTGGCGTGGCCCGCCTCGGACGGATCGAGCTTGAGGAAGCGCGAACAGAGCATCGGCGTCAGCGTGAACGAGACGAACAGGCTCATGACAATGGCGAACGCCACGGTCATGCCGAAGCTGCTGAAGAAGCGGCCAACGATGCCGCCCATGAAGGCGACCGGCAGGAAGATCACCACCAGCGATAGACTGGTTGCCATCACAGCCAAGGCGATCTCCTTGGTGCCGTCGCGCGCCGCGGTCATGGCATCCTTGCCGAATTCCTCCATGTGACGAAATATGTTCTCGTGAACAACTACCGCGTCATCGATCACGATGCCGATGGCCAGGATCAGGCCCAGCATGGTGATGTTGTTGAGCGTGAAGCCCATGTAATACATGAAAAGAAACGTCGGCACGATGGACGTGGGGATCGCCAAGGTGGCGATCACGGTAGTCCGCCAATCGCGGATGAACAGCAGAATCGTCAACGACACCAGCACGCCGGCCAACAACAGGTGCAGCTTGACCTCCTCCATCGACAGGCGAACGAAGCGCGATTGGTCCTGCGTAATGTCGATGCGCATGTCCGCCGGCAGCGTCTTGGCGATCTTGGCCAGGCGATCCTGAACGGCGTCTGAAATCTGCACGGTGTTGGTGCCCGACTGTTTCTGCACGAACAGACTGACGGCGTTTTGCCCGTCGAGGCGCGTCAGGCCGCGCGGCTCCTCAATGGAGTCCTCGGCTCGGCCGATGTCCTTGACGCGGATGGGATAGCCCTTTTTATTGGCGACGATGAGATCATTGAATTGTGGGGCGTACTGGATGCGGCCCAGCGTTCGCAACACCAATTCCCGTGAGCCTTGCTGGACGATGCCGCCCGGCACTTCCAGGTTTTGCGTCAACAGCGCCTGGCGAACGTCCTCGACCGACAGGCCAAACGCCGATAAGCGATCCGTATTGACGATGATGTTGATGGCCCGGCTGCGCCCGCCGGACAGGAACACCGAACCGACGCCGGAGACCGTTTGCAGCGGCTCCTGAATTTGGTGCTTGGCGATTTCCGTTACCTCGCGCACATCGCGCCGCCCGGAAACCACAATGGTCATAATCGGCGAGGCATCGAGGTCGAACTTGTTGACCACAGGAGGGTCCATGCCCTGCGGCAAATTTTTGACGATCGCCGATACCTTATCGCGCACCTCCTGGGCGGCCACGTCGCCGTTTTTCTCGAGCAAGAACTGCACCGTCACCGTGCTGACGCCCTCGCGCGTCGTCGAGCGCAGCTCATCGATGCCGGAGACCGAGTTGACCGCCTCCTCAATGGGTTTGGTCACGGTCGTTTCTAGTTCCTCGGCACTGGCGCCCGGCAGATTGGCCGACACCGACACCACCGGGAAATCCACCTTGGGGAACAGGTCCACGCCCAGCTTGAAATACGACACCAACCCCAGCACCACGGGCGCGGATACCAGCACCCAGGTGAAGATCGGACGGCGAATGCAAATCTCGGAAATGTTCACAGGGCTGTTCCTGAAAGGGAGGATTACGTTTTCCTCGTTCCCACGCTCCTGCGTGAGAACGCACGTCCGGCCGCTCCTGCGGCCCGACTCTCTCTGCTAGTTGGGCGCTGGCCGCGACGCAGAGCGTCGCATACTTGCGTTCCCACGCGGAGCGTGGGAACGAGAGAGTGTCGTGTTTTTTCCGTGCTTATCTGTGTGCATCTGTGGCTATTTTCTGCCCTCAGGATGGCGCACAGCGATCGGGCTGCCATCCGCGAGGACCGATTGGCCGCTGAGAATCACACTCGCGCCGCGCGGCAAAGGGGGTTGTGCGATCTCGACCCACTCCGTGTTCTGCGCTCCCAGCGAGACGCGCGCTTCTTTCGCATGGCCGTTTTCGACCACGAAGATTTTCGTGATGCCCGCGAACGTGGTCACGGCTTCGAGCGGCACGGTGGCGACATCGCTATCGAGCCTCGTTAGGATAGCGGCTTTGGCGAAGCTGCCCGGCTTGAGCTTCCCGTCGGCGTTGGGGACCTCAATCTCCACCTGAAAAGTCCGATTGACCGGATCGACGGTCGGATTGATACGCGCGACGACGCCGGTGATGGGCTGTGGATGGGCAGCCGTGGTCACGTTTGCCTTTTGGCCTCGTTGAATCTCGTTGCTATGCCGCTCGGGAACGAGGACCTTCAGTTTCAACATGCGATCGATGACCAGCTTGCAAACTTCGGTGCCGGTCTTCACGAAACTCCCTTCCGAGACCGCCCGTTGAGAGACCACGTAGGTCACGTTCTCTTCCAGGGTGGGCACCCGCTGCGAGGGAATTGGGACCTTGATGGCCATGTCTCCGAGCTGCTGGCGCGCGATGGCAAGCGCTTCCCGCTTCATCTCCACGGTTGCTATCAAGGAGCGGGCCATAAGAAGTTGGTCGTGATATTCGGCATCAGCGGCGTGAAACTCGGCCGTCCTGTCGCCCAACTCCTCTGGGGTGACTCCGCCGCTCCGCGCCAGGCTGCGGGCGCGTTCATAGCGGAGCTTCGTATTGTTCATCCGCTCGCGCGCCCGGATCACGCCCGGCAGGTGTTCCAAATCGAATTTCGCTCCCGGCGACAGATCGTTGACTCCGAGCTTCGCCAAATCGACGCGGAGGGATTTCTCGGCCTGGCAAAGAAGCAATTCGTAGTCGGTCGGATCAAACTCGACGAGCAGCTCACCCGGCTTCACTTGATCCGACACATCATGATGAATCTTGCGGACTCGGCCATCCAGCTTGGCGGCGATCGAAACCTCCTCGTAGCCATAGAGCGTCCCAACTGCCTCAACGCTGCGCTGCACGGATCGATACGCGACCGGCTCGACCGTCACCATGACCGCGGCCGGATCGCGCTCGCTCGCTCCGGTTTCCGGAGGCAGCGTTTCCTTCACCGATTGGCCGAGGTTCCGGCTGGCCAACGTCCCCCCCGCCCCCAGGACAAGCAGGATCACGAAACCCCAGAGGAGCCTGCTCCTCCAGGCTCCTTTTACCTTGATCGGCTGGAGATCCACGACCGTCTCGCGTGCCGACTGGGGCGGCGTCCGATCGTGGGGTACGGATGGAAAAGCGACTTCTGAGACGGGATTTGACGAAATCGGCAGATTAGCCATTTTCTCGTTCCCTGTGAGTTTCGCTCTGTTCGCTCGCCGAATGGTTCGGCAAGCGAAGTAAATGGGCAAAAAAAGCGGCTAGATTCTTATTCGCTCAAGCCGAGGACGATATTTTCCGCACCTGGGAACGCCCCGCGCGAGCGATCTTGCGGAAAAGCACCATGAAGATTTCCTGCTCATCGTCCGTGAGCGCGCCGAGCATACTTCGGAACAAGCGCAATTGTTCTTTCACCAAGAACTGGTGGGTTTCGTGGCCGGATGGAGTCAACTCCACGCGGATGACCCGCCGGTCTTCCTCGGATCGATGGCGGCGGACTAGTCCCTTGCCCTCCAGGTTGTCCACGATGCTGGTCACGGAGTTGACGGCAACCGAGAGCCTCTCGGCCAGTTCCCGCATCATCCGCGGCCCTTCATTGCCCAGAAACTCGACCAAGTGCAATTCCTGCATGTTCAACTCGGCGTGGGGTGCGTTGGCTGCCGTCGAATTGACGCACTGAAACTGCTTCAGAATGTCCTGAACGACCTCCTGCAAGTCGGCCGCTCGGCGATCAAGAGAGGTCATCGCAAGCGTCCTCGAAAAATTCGATTCTCGAACTATTCATTCCAGGAATTATCGGAATCAGGACGAATCGTGTCAAGTGAAAAAACGATTTCACAGCTGTTCTTTCAAATAAGTCGCGCGCTTCGTCCGAGCCGCGCACGCAGCGCAGCGGAGTAAGCGGCCGCCCGACTTGGAAAAACAGCTCTTACCGAAGAGAGATGCACGTTCCCTCGCTGCGGCTGCGCACGGCGGCGCGCAGCCAGGTCAGGGCTTGGTAGGCGTCCTCGAAACTTGGCCGCAACGGCTGTCCGTCTCGCAGCGCCACGATGAAGCGTTCCAGGCTACTCTGCTCCGCCGAGCGCGGCGGCAAACGCTGCGCGTGTTGGCCGTCCGCGTCGCGCCAGCGCAGTTGTCGCGGCAATTCCGCCGTGGCCGTGCCCGCTTCGGCGACTACCTCGAAACGCGGCGGCGTGCGTCCCACCGCGGCCGCCCACAAGTTCACTTGAGCCAGGCGGTCGCTGCCAAAACGCAACATCAACGTGACAAACGAGGCGCTATTGCCATCGAGCGTCCAGACGCTGCGCGGCACATCGTCCAACAGCCAGGCGCAAGCCGCCAACAGCGGCAGCACGGCCGAATTGCCGAGCAAATCGCCGCCGGGGGGCAACGGTGCCATGCTCCAGTCCGCGCGCACCAGACGAGCCTGTCCCAGCCGGTGCGTTAACAATTCGCGCAGGTATCGCGTCGCCTGCGTCAGGAGTGTTGGCAACGTCATCAGCACCGGCAAGCCGCTGCGTTGGATGGATTCATGCAGCGCGTCGGCATGTGCTTCATCGCTATCCGGCGACGAGGCGCAAAGGATGGGTTTGTTGATCCGGCAAGCGTGTTCCAGCGGCCACAGGCCGTACCATTGGGCATCGAGCAGGAGCACCGCCTCGACATCGGGACGTTCGAGCAGCTCGACAGGACCGGCCGCCGCGGCGCATTCGAATTGCCGCGCTTCCATCTCGGCGCGACGCGCGATTTGATCGCACACGGCCCGCACTTCGACGTGATCGCGCAGCCGCGCCAGCAGCCGCCGATACCGCCGCCAGCGCCGGCCCAATCCAATCACTCCCACACGCAGCCGCATGCTCGCTCCCGCAATACGACAAAAGGTGACAAGGTGAGAATATCGGCTCGCTAGCGCCTTGGCACCTGAGCCACTTCCCGAACGCTCCGAACAGCAAGGAAAAGAGAAGGAGACAGGACACGCCGCCGCGCTCCGAAGATGATAAGATGGCGGAGTATCAGTGGTACTGCTTCATCCCTTATTTTGGCTACGGGAGAGGCGTCATGCGTATCGACCAACTGATCTTTGTGGGTCTTAGGGGCTACGTGATCGCTTTGGATCGCAATACAGGCGAAATCGTCTGGAATTGCTCGGAACTCGATTCCGGCCCCACTTCTCTGTTGCTCGACGGTGATCGACTAATCGCTGCAACCAACGGCTACATTTATTGTCTGGACCCAATGACAGGTCAGGTGATATGGAAGAATCCGCTGCGCGGCTACGGAGTCGGCATCACTCACCTCGTCTCGGTGCGCGGACAGAGCGCCCAGACGATGAACCAGCAGGAAGCTGCTGCGGAAGCAGCAAACACAGCCGTTTTCGCTAGTAATCCGGGTATCCACAGTTCGTAAGAGAGATTAGCGCACGTGAACGAACCCCTCGGCATCGCCCTGATTGGTTGCGGCACGGTGGGCGGCGGCGTGGCTCGCCTGCTGCACGAACAAAGCGAACGATTGGCCGTCCGCGCCGGGCGGCCTCTCGTCTTGCGCCGCGTTGTCGTCCGCGATCCGGACAAACAGCGGACCATCGAGCTGCCGCGCGAATTGGTGACAACGGATTTGCAGTCCGTCCTGCGCGATCCGCACGTCCACGTCGGCGTGGAGCTGGTCGGCGGCGTGGATTGGGCCAAGGAGGCCGTGTTATCGCTGTTGGCGGCGGGCAAGGACGTGGTGACGGCCAATAAGGCGCTGTTGGCCCAGCATGGCGCTCTGGTGTTCGATACGGCGCGGCGGCATGGCCGGGCCGTCGCTTTCGAGGCCAGCGTCGCGGGCGGCGTGCCCATCATTGCCGCGCTCGCTCAGTGTCTCGCCGCCAATCAGATTCAATCGCTGCAAGGCATTCTCAACGGCACTTGCAATTTCATCCTCACCGGCATGACGGAGAACGGCCAGGACTACGCCGCCGCTCTCGCCGAGGCGCAGCGGCGCGGCTACGCTGAGTCCGATCCAACCCTCGATGTCAACGGCACCGACGCCGCCCACAAACTGGCCATCCTTGCGCAGATCGCCTTCGGGCTGTCCGTGCCCGTCGAGTCCATCGATCGCCGCGGCATCGCCGACCTCGACGCCCTCGACATCCGCTTCGCCCGCGAGCTGGGTTACACGGTCAAGCTGTTGGCCGAGGCCTGGCTGATTGGCAATCAGCTGGCACTGCACGTTTCGCCGGTGCTGCTGCGGCGGCACGCGCCCCTGGCGATGGTGCGCGGCGCCTACAACGCCATCTTCGTCGTCGGCGACGTGGTCGGCGACGCCTTGTTCGCCGGACAGGGCGCGGGGCAAATGCCGACTGCCAGCGCCGTCGTCGCCGACATCATCGATTTGGCCGTCGGCCGCGCTCAACGGACATTTGAGACCCTGAAACTCTGGTCCGGTCAACGCAACGCCATCCAACTGCGGCCGGCGACCACGGTGCGCAGCCGATTCTATCTGCGCCTGCTCGTCGAGGATCGGCCCGGCGTCCTGGCCGATGTGACGCGGGTGTTGGCCGAGCATCACATCAGCATCGCTTCGGTGATCCAACACGAAGCGCCGGAGGACCACGAGGGCGGCCGCGTCCACCTGGTCATCATGACGCACACGGCCCAGACCGGCGACTTCCGCGCCGCCGTCGCCGAACTGGATCATCTCGATCGCGTCGCGCCGCCCAGCGTGTACTACCCCGTGGGCGATTGAGCGATTCCTGGCGAACGGCCGGCGTCAGCCGGCTGGTGCGGGCAATGCTAGCCGGCTGGTGCGGGCAACACCAGCCGGCCGGTGCGGGCAACACCAGCCGGCTGGTGCGGGCAACACCAGCCGGCCGGTGCGGGCAATGCTAGCCGGCTGGTGCGGGCAATGCTAGCCGGCTGGTGCGGGCAACACCAGCCGGCCGGTGCGGGCAATGCTAGCCGGCTGGTGCGGGCAATGCTAGCCGGCCGGTGCGGGCAATGCTAGCCGGCTGGTG
>DASRBG010000262.1:0-13699 GCA_035653735.1 Gemmataceae bacterium | reverse complement strand
GCCTGGAAGGCGCGGAACTGATCGAGCGGATGCAGCGGCGCGCGCTGGACGTTCTCGGCTAAGGAATCTTCCTCGGCGGAGATGTCGACGCTGGGATCGCGCACGACGCAGGGCACGGGCGCGGTCTTGGCGAGACGCTTCTGTTTGACGAGGAGCTGGAGCGCACGGTAGCGCCGCCCGCCGGCCGGGACCTCGAACATGCCGGTCTCCACGCCGTCGGCGTCGAGAACCGGTCGGACGTTGAGGCCTTGCAGGAGCGAGCGCCGGGCGATGTCCTCGGCCAGCTCCTCGATCGAGACGCCGGCCTTCACGCGCCGGACGTTCGACTGGGACAGAACAAGCTTGTTGAAAGGGATGTCGCGCGACGACGACAGGGTGATCTTCTGAACGGCAGTAGCCATCGGGATGGTCTCCGCGACGGGCGCCGAAAGACTCTCTCTCGGCTTCCAACCCGTCACGAAGACCGGCGCAGCCCTCTTCCTCTGGAACGCCGCGGAGCCGCCGAGCCGGAGATATGCACGCGCACAAATCCGGCTTTGCGTGACGGCCCGCTGACTACCGCAACGGAAGCGCATCACGCGGCCTCCCGCCCGTTTGCGGTGGAGGCCCGCGCGTCATCCCCGGTAAGAAAGGCGAGAAGGAAGTCCGCGGCTTTGCTCGCCTGCGAGGCGGCGCGGACGATGGCGCGATTGTCCTCGCGCAGCACTTCGAGCCACGAGCCGATGTAGTCCGCGTGACGCACCGTCGGCACGATGCCGAGCGAGGCGCAACAAAACGCGGCGTTCATCTCCGCCACAAGCTCTTCGAAGGCGTATTTCTTCGAGCCGAAAGAACCGGAGAGATCGCGATTGAGCCGGTGTGGGGCGCCGCTGGCGTGACCGAGCTCATGGAGTGCGGTGCGGTGCCAATTGATCGGCTCGAAATAAGCTTGCGGCGGCGGGACTTGCACATAGTCGTGCGCGGGCATGTAGAAGGCCCGGCTGCCGCCGATGCGGAAATCGACGCCGCTCGCTTTGATCAGCGCCTCGACCTTGGGCTCGATCAGCCCGGGCTCCGGAGTCGGTGTGGCGACCATGAGATCGTCCGGCAGACCTTCGCATTGCGCCAGGTTGAAGACAGTGAAGCGCTTGAGGAACGGGATCGCTTGCGCTTCCTCGCCGGTCTCTCGCGCCCGTTTCTTCTCGTCGTTGGGAATGAAACGGTCGGCATAGACAACCGTGGTGCCGTGCTCGCCCTTGCGGACATTGCCGCCGAGGCCGAGGGCCTGGCGAAACGTCAGCCAGCCTTGGGTCGGGAAGCCGTACTCGATCACGGAACCCCAGAGAATCAGCACGTTGATCCCGGAATAGAACCGGTCGGTCGCCGCGTTCTTCGGCATGGCGAGCGGCGCCTTCGCCGCCGCCGTGCCCCAAGGCTGGACCCAGGGCACGCGGCCGGCCTCCAGCTCGGTGATGATCTTGGTGGTGATTTCATCGTAGAGGCTCGTCCGGTCGGCACCGGACCGAGCGCGAGCGGCGTGTCTGGACATCGCGGGTCTCCGCGACGGGCGCCGGGAGCCTCTCTCCCAGCCTTCAACCCGTCACGGAAAACTCGTCCGCACTCTCACTCTCGGGGCGTTGCGGGGTGTCCCCGCAGAAGGGGTCGGCCGAGACTGCAGGCTCGGCCGCAGGGGAAGGCATTCCCCCGCCGTACACGATGGCCGCGCTCAGCTTCTGCGCACCGCGAAGAAGTTGGCGGCGAAATAGTCGATGACCTCTGCACCCTGGGTTCCCTGCCGAAATCGTCGCTGCTCTTTGAAGTCGATCGAGGGAATCATATGGATGAACTGATGATTGTCATATAGCGACAATACGGCCTCGGGATCAGGACCGCCCGACCGCAGCCCAGCGAGATTGTTGCCGGCCTCGATCGCGGCCCCAATCATCACGTCGGCCAATTGCACTGCGGGACTTGTCTTTGAATCGACTTGTGTGACTTCGGCCAGTTTCAGGGGGAACTTGATTGTGGCGATCTCGGATTGGCGAAACTCGATTTCCTGATCGTGATCGATCAACCGTTGCAGCAGATCGTGGTAGGTCAGCAGGTTCTTGGATTGATCGTGCTCGACCCGGTACGGGCCGTCGGCCATCGCCTCCATGCGGCTGATCAAGGATTGCAGCACCACCAAAGCCGCATCTGTGTTCACGCCCGGCGTCGCGATTGCGGACAGACATTCGCGCGCCGCGTACTGCGCCAGCGGCCCAAGAGCCTCTGGAAGCGCGCGCCACTTGGTCGCCCGCGCAGCAGAGACGAGAGCGTTCAGAGCCTCCGGTGTTTTCTCCTTGACCGCGTGCTGGAAAGACGCGAGCAGCCCGTCGAAGGCCGGCTGGCCGAGAAGCGTCGGACCGGCGACAGACAGAAGCGACGCCATCGCGTAGTTCTGACCGTCTTCGTAAAAATTTAGGCCTCTCTCGTAGTAAAAGGGCTCGACCCCATAATCCACGAACATCAGCGTCAGCAGGAAGCGCTTGTCGCACACGTAGGTGACGCACTTATAGTGGGTGAGAAGGTCGCGCTGGAGGGTAAGCAGACGCGGGTGGTGGGCCGGGCGGCGCGACAGTGTACGGTATTTGAGCTCAGGCGCCTGCAACTTCGGGAAATGTTCGCTAATGAGGCGGGCGGCGTCTTGGTCGCTGATGGCGATTGCTGCCGCACCTTGGAAACGCTGGTCGGCGTTCAGAAGATCAAACCCCGTATATCCGCTCTCATCGATCCGAAAGCATTCCATAGCGAACGCCCCTAGCGCCACCGATACATAACAGTCGGTCCCGGAGCATGCCGCGTTCAGCCTAACTGTGCCATCGCAGGGATTGAAAGCGATCGACCAAATTCGGGAGCGGAAAGAGCGCCTCTGTGGATTTACGACTGAGGCGGCGATGGATGATGTTGGAGACTGCTCGAGCTATTCGGGTTGCGCCTTGTCAGGCCGATCACCACTGGCATCGCGAGTAGTACCAACGGCATCTGGACCGTGATCCCCGCAATGATGGCGATAGCCAACGGCTGCAGCATCTGATCACCCGAGCCGCTGATCGCGGCGCCGAGTGGAATCAGGGCGAGGATCATCGCTAGCGAACTCATCACGATCGGACGCAATCGGTTCAGCGCCGCCTCATACAGCGCCTGCCGCGGTGGCATAGTCTTCTCCAGTGCCTGATATTCGGAGACCAGGAACACGGCCATCTCCGTGGCAATGCCAACAATCATCACCATGCCCATCATGGCGGTGATGTTGAGCTCTACGCCCGTAATCCAAAGCCCGATGAATACCGCGCCCGTCGAAATCATCGAGCTGGTCACGATGATGAAGGGCAGTGCGAATCGCTCATAAAGGAACAGCAGCAGGATGATCTCTGCCACCGTCGCGGCGGCAAAGACCCGAATCATGCCGTTCACGGCGATCTGTTGCTGTTTATAGGCACCACCAATCGTGTAATAGACATCAGGCGGAATCAGTCCAGGTTGGCGCAACACCTGTTGTACCGCGGAAATCGTTGAGCCCAGGTCACGGCCGCCGCCGATCTGGGCCGTGACAGCGACAACCTGCTGCAGGTTGTCGCGCGTGATCTCAGGCTCGCCGGCTATGAAGGTGACCTTCGCCACGGTCTTCAGCGGGAAAATGTTGCCGCTTGGCGAGCGGATCGGCAACTCGTCGAGTTGGTTGCGGTAAATTTGCTCTTGCGGAGGGTCGAGCCAAAGTCGCACGCCGACGTCTTGCACCGAGCCCAGGTAATGGGTGACGATCGCTCCGTTCAGGTAGTGATATAGAGTGGTCTTAATGTCTTGTGGCGTGACGCCTTCCAGGGCCGCCGCTGCCGGATCAACATGGATCTCCAACGCATCGCCAGCAGGCACGACACCGTCATCAACCGATGCAGGTTCAATGCCTGAGACCTTTCCGATGGCTTCAGCTACCTTCTTCGCGACACTTGGCAGAACGCTCGGGTCCTTGGCATTGAGCTGGATCACCACTGGTTGGCGGCGGCCGACCATGTCGCCTATCATGTCGCTAAGCAGCTGGTGGGTATCGAAGGCAATGCCAGGCACCTGGTTGGTAACCTTGGTATTGATGTCGTCCATCACCTGCCAGATAACAGGACGACGCGCGGGATCGACCAAGCGAACGAAGAGGTCGCCTTGGTAATTCTCCTTGAGGTCGCCGCCGAGCCCAGCGCCGGTGCGGCGTGAGAAGGTATCGACATAGGGATCGTTCTTCAGGATTGCTTCCACCTCGGCGAGTTCGCGATTGGTCTCTGTTAGTGAGGTTCCCGGCGCGGTGTAATAGTCCAGCACGAAACCGCCCTCGTCCATGCGGGGTAGGAAGCCGGTGCCGACCTGCGTGTAGGCGACATAGCCAGCCCCGATCAGTACGGCGAGGCCCACCGCGATCAACAGGGGGCGATCGAATAGCAAACGCAGCGCTCGGCCATGTGTGCGGCGCAGCCAGGTTTCACGTCCATGTGCAGGATCGTGCCATTTGCCAAAGTCGATTATGCCGCGCGCGAGGAGGGGCACAGTGAACGCCGTCAGCACAAAGGAAATAATGAGTGCGGACGCCATCGTCAGGGATAGGAATTTGAAGAACGCGCCGGTGATTCCGGAGAGAAAGGCGAGCGGAACGAAGATGATGGTGGTCGCCAAGCTCGACCCGAGTAGCGGCGACAGGAATTCGCGGGCGGCCACTAATACGGAGGCATTGGCATTTTTCAAACCCGGTATGCCGACGCGCCGGGCAATGTGCTCTATCATCACGATTGCATCGTCGATCAACAGGCCGATCGCGGCGGCGATGCCACCCAGCGTCATGATGTTGAAACTCAGCCCCAGCAATGACAACAGCAGCACGGTGATCAGTACGGAGAGAGGAACGACCATGATCGCCACCAGCGTGATCCGCCAATTGCGCAGGAAAGCCAGCATGACCATGGCGGCAAATACGAGGCCGATCAGGATTGCCTCCTCGACCGCACCGATTGACGAGCGGACGAGCTGGGTCTGGTCATACCACGCAGACAGGTGGATTGTGCCGGGCTGCGTCTTCATGAAGCCGGTCAAACGCTGACTCACTTCTCGCGCGAGACTCAGCGAATCCGCGCTATCCTGCTGATAGACGTCAAAGGTGACTGCTGGCTGTCCGTTGTTATCGACCAACAGCCATTGTGGCACGCTACCCATCGTTACTGTCGCAATATCCGAAAGGTGGATGACGCCACCACCATTCGTGCGCAGCGCAACGTCGCGTACCGACTTAACTGATTGGAACTCGTTGTTGCTGATTGCGAGGTAGAGCAGAGCATTGTCTTGCAGTCGGCCGACCGCGTTGATCGTATTCGTCGTGGAAATTGCATTTTCCACGTCGGTCAATGTCAGATTGAAGGCACGCAATTTTTCCGGATTGACTTCGATCTGCACCTCTGGGGTCTGTCCACCGAGCACGCCCACCCGCCGGATACCCGGAATTCCGGTGAGCAGCGGCGTAATTTGGTAATTTGCCAGGCGACGCAACTCGGATGATGGCACTGTTGGCGACGTCAACGCATAGGAGACAAACGGCATTATCGCGGTTGGACTCATTTGAATTGCGTCGTATTGCGTCCCCTGCGGGAGAGTTGGCAGCGCCTGGGCGAACGCGGCATCGACGCTGAGCAGAGCCTGCTTCATGTCCGATTCCCAAGGGAAATCGACGAAAATCTCGGCTGATCCGCGTGAGGTGGTCGACACGACATCGACAGCTCCTGGGACGGCCCGCGCAACCTCCTCTAACGGCTCCGTTACATCGATCAGCATTTGCTTGGCCGGCATGCTGCCGGTATTGATCTCGACGCGGATGCGAGGGAAGCTGGTAACAGGAAACAAGCCGACTGGGAGCGCAAGTCCGGCATAGAGGCCAGCGGCAGCAAGAGCGAGCGTGACGAAGATTAGCGTACGACGATGTTGTTCGATCCAGTCAACCAACTTCATGGGGTGCCCTTGCTTCCGGCTTCGGTAACCCGCATCTTCATCCCATCGTTAAGCTGATGATTGCCGGTAAGCACGAGCGACGCCGCGGGGTCGAGCGGGCCGGCGATAACATCTTGGCCACCATCCGTGCCAAGGATCTGCACCGGCACCTTCTTGGCGATCATATTGATGGACTGAACGACATAGGTTTCGCCCTGTTCGTTCACGAGGATCGCCCCATGCGGCACGACGTAGCCTGTGAGCCGGCCCGTAGTGATCCTGGCTTGCGCCATCTCGCCGACAAACAGTTGATCGACCGGGACAGCAATATCTACCGGGACTAGTCCGTCGGTGGTTTGCACAACCGATCCCCGTAGCGACACTGCGCCATGCAGGGCTGGGCCGCCATCGATCGGCGTGACGGCCACCTCGTCTCCCGCCGCGATGGAGGCAGCCTCCCCTGGAATGACGCCGACCTGCAGCACCAACTTCTGCGGGCTGGCCAGGTCAATCAGCGGGGAACCTTGGGCAACGATACTACCAGGTGTGGTCGCAACCGCGGTGACGACTGATTGAAACGGTGCTCGCAGAACCTTCGGCCCATCGGCGCCTTGGATTTTGAGGGCCTCCACCGTGGCGCGAGCATCCGATCTTGCCTTGTTCGCGTCGGCGAGCTGCTGCGCTGTCGCTAGATGCTGGCTAACCATGCTGCGCGTGCGCGTGACCAGATCAGTGGCGACTTGAAGGGCCGATTCTGCCTGCGTGTAGGCTGCGGCCGTCGGTGGGCTAGGTGTTAGGTGCAGAAGCGGAGCATCTTTGGCGACGGTTTCGCCTGGACGCACTTCAATGCTCTGCACCACGGCAGATGTTGGCGCCATGATCGTCTGCCTTGCCGAAACACCGGCCTCGACACGACCGTAGGCAGTGACGATCTGCGGTAGGCTGCCATTGTGCAGCGTGGTCAGCTCTACCAACACACTTGGCGTCTCTTGCGCCTGAGATGCGTAGGCAAGGAGAACCGCGGCAATGCCAAGCAATCCCGTACGCAACAGCGCCTGCATCATTCCAGACTCATTCATTGGGAGGAACGATCCTCGTCATCGGCAACCCGAAGGCTAGTTCCACGCTAAGCGCCACCTTGTCCTCACCGATTGACCGTTCGAGGTCGACCATTTCAAGGGCTCGCTGCAAAGCAGTGGTTTCGTAGTCGGTCAGCGAGCGTTGATCGATATTGCCTTGCGCATAAGCGTCCCGGGCGGTGTGCGCGAGCTTTTCCGCCGCCTCCGCCGCCTGTCGCGCTTGCGGGAGGTACCCCAACAGCGCGTGTTCCTGCGCCGCGACGCCTCGAGCGGTGCCTACGGCGCTGTCGAGCCGCGCGACGTACTGCTCGTGCAACAGCAACCGTGTCGCCTCGGCTTCGCTGATTTTGCCCTGGTTGCGATTGAAAATAGGCAGGTCAAAAGTAACCGTAGGGCCGGCAGAGCGTACACCCGTCGTGTCCGAACCCCAGTTGCCGCCGAGCACGAAGGCGGGAAACTGACCGAGGATGGCTGCACGGAGGTTGGATTCGGATGAACGGTAGCCCAATTGCAGCGCGACGAGATCTGGGCGCTGCTGCGGAAGTCGCGCGATAAGCGGTTCAAGCGGCGAGGGCGATGGCGGTAGATCGGGTTCTGCAATGACAAAACGCACGTCTGGTTCCAGCGCAAGCAGGGCGTTCAACGATTGCCACTGTTTGATTTGCACGAGGTTCAGGGTGGCGAACGACTGTTCTGTCGAGGCCTTGGCCGAAAGAAGCGGCGCCAAAGCAGGGAGCGCTAGATTGTTGGCGGCGGTAGCCGCTTGGGCCTGTCGGACCTCATCCGATATCAGACGCAGTTCCCGCCCGGTCAACGACAGCGATTGGTCACCGTAATAAATGTCCAGCGCCAGCAACCGTGCCTTCTGCGCGACTTGCCATTCCTGCCACAGCAGAGTGGAATTCACCTCGGCCACATGCGATTGCGCCGCTCGAACGCGAGAACGGTAAGTGATGAGCGACGCAATATCCTGCGACAGCGACGCTGCGAAGGACGGAGCGCTGCCGGGACCGCCGAGCAGCGCACCGTAAGCGAGGGTCGCAGACGGATTCGGCAGCAGCGTCGCTTGCAGAAGGCCGGCCTGTGCAACTCCCATGTCACCCCATTCGGATCGCAGATCGGGATCGTTGAGCACGGCAAGGAGGCCGACTTCAGCGATGTCCAGCGGATGGCCGACATCGATGTTCAGCGGTTGATCACTATGGGCGACCGCGGGGACCTGCCTGTTTAGAGCGCTAAGATTCGATGCGAGTTCCGCATGATGGGTCAGAGGCAGTGGATGATACGTGGCGCATCCCGTCACGGTCATCATGAGCCCGGACACGGCAGCGCGGGCGAGAGCGCGCGCCTTCACCCACATGCTTGCCAAATGATTGGATGTCGGAGCAATTGAAAGTTCATGGCGTCGGGGTGCCGGTGGCCTTGGCGCCGAGTGCTGAGAGCAGTCTTTGACAGCCGTCGGCTCGAGTAGGGCGTGGCGCAAGTTTAGCTGCCGCCGGAGTCTCTACGATTGCGACACGGAGTAGCGGCGTCGCCGGAATAGAGACGAAAGCTTTAAAATCAGACAGATGAAGCGCCGAAAACATGGGTAGAAAAAACATGAGATAGAAGATGCCTTGAGACCAAATCCTGACAGGCGGCTTGCTCGTGATCGACGGACGGGAACCGCTCACAGCGGTCCAGCGGATCAGTATTTTAATTCAATAGTCTTCAGCCTAGTCCGCGTTTGGGCCTTCAAACGCATTCTCCAGAACGTCTCCAGTCATGGCATCGACGCCAACTTCGTGCGTGACGTCTTTCCGCTTGATGTCGAAGGAATAGCGTAGGCCGCTACCTCTCTGCTCGTGTTCGAGTTCCTCGGATATGATCTTCCCCGGAAATGCTTGGATAGCCACCTTGCGTGCCCGGTCAATGTTGATTTTCGCTTGGTCTGCATACTGTTGGCCGGAATACGCATGTGCGGCTACCAAGGGAAACACCATACTAGTGATGAACGCAATCATAGAAACTGACGCTCGATTTTTCATCTTTCACCCTCCTTGGCGGTCTTCATGTCGCTACGATAGTGACATGCGAGGCTGACCAAGTCCTGACGCGCAGTTGCTTTGCCAACGTCAGCATTTAGTCAGACTGTTACGCTAGAGTATCGGGAGTTTGGTCGGAATCTGAAGATGAGAATCCTGCTTGTCGAAGATAACGCGGCCATGCGGGAGATGATTTCCGACGACCTCAAGGAGCGCGGCTTTGCCGTCGATGCGGTTAGCTGCGGCGAGGATGCGCTGGCAGCCGCAACGACCGTGCGTTTTGACGCGATCGTGCTTGATCTCGGGTTGCCCGACGTTGACGGCATGGAGGTCCTCGCGATGCTCCGGAATTCGATCCCGGAGCTTCCGGCCATCATTTTGACCGCGCGTGACAGTGTGGATAACCGCCTTCTCGGTCTCAACGCCGGCGCCGACGATTATGTCGTCAAGCCCTTCGATCTGCGAGAGCTGGAGGCACGTCTGCGCGCCGTATTGCGTCGCCCCGGCCGTCGCCGCAATGCGACCTATACGGCAGGCAAGGTATGTTTTGATACAACGTCACGCGAAGCCATTGTCGAGGGCGTGCCCATGGCTCTCACTCGACGAGAGGTGGCGTTGCTGGAAGAACTCATGCGCGTTCCCGGCCGGGTTGTCGCCAAGGACGCGCTCGAAGAGCGTCTCTACGCGCTGGAAGATGCCGGGAGTGCCAACGCGCTTGAAGCTGCTGTCTCGCGGCTCCGCCGCAAGCTCTCGGCCTCGTCCAGCGGACTGCAGATTGAGACACAATGGGGCATTGGTTATCGCCTGATCGTAAGCGAGGCCGAATGAGCCGCCTTCACAGTCTACGCGGACGATTGCTCATCGTAATGACTGCTATTTTTGCTATGGGCGTATTGGCCGCGTTCATTTCTTATCGGCTCGAAGTGCGCGGGTTGGTCCGCGATATCCATGCACGCACATTGCAAGCCCAAGCTGACGCGGTCCTAAAAGGGATACATGCTCGCCCTAACGGCGGCGGGATCGATCTCCGACTCCCTGGGGACTGGCAAAGGGCATATTCCAACCCGTCCCGGCTATATTCCTATACGATTTTTGATGCGGCCGGTAATGCGGTGATCTGGTCACCCAACCTCGACCGACCGCTTGCTGCTATCCCCATCGAGTCGTCACGGTCGGTCGCGCCGATCCAGTTTGTGGGGGTTGGACGGGATCAGCAAGCCGCGCTCGCGATGCGCGATGCGCAGGGCTGGACCGCGGTGGTGGCGCGGGGCGATCTGTCGCGCGACGCTTTGGCCGACAGTCTCTTCGCAGAAGACTCCGAGCAGGTGCTCATCCTGCTGCCATTTGCGTTGCTCGCCTTGGCCGTGATCTGGGTCGTCAGTGGCTGGAGCCTACGCCCTATAGCTCAGGCATCCGAAAAGGCAGCGCTTGTGGGGCCTGCCAATCCGGATATGCGCGTCTCGGCGGAGGGACTCCCCCGCGAAATTCAGCCCCTCGTCGACGCAGTCAATGGTGCACTTGACCGGCTGTCGCGGGCTTATGCGACCGAGCAACGGCTGACCGCCGACGCCGCCCATGAGTTGAGGACCCCTCTTGCGGTACTCAATCTACGTTTGCAGCGTGCGCGGTCGAGCGGAAAGATCGATTGGGCCGCGATCGAACTCGAATTAGGCCAGATGAGCCGGCTCGTTACGCAGCTACTGGATCTGGCAAGAAAGGAGACCTTCACGCGCCAGGCTCGCGACGCCGATCTTCCGGTTATTAACCTGTCGCGCATTGTCCGCGAAGCAGCCGCCATGATGGTTGCTGTGGCCGAAGTGCAGGAGCGGCGCCTCGATGTTGATTTGCCGGACGTGACGCCCATGCGGGGTCGCATAGACGATCTTCGGGACATGATGCGCAACTTGCTTGAGAACGCACTCATCCACGGACGCGGTGCGGTCAACGTAACCCTTCGACAGTCCACCCATGGAGGCAAGCCGCATTGGACCGTCGAAGTCTGCGACGAGGGTGAAGGTGTTGGCGCGGCCCAAGCGGAATTGGTGTTCGACCGCTTTCGAAAGCTCAATCCGGCTTCTCCTGGCTCCGGTCTCGGCTTGGCTATTGTTCGTCAGGTCGTGCAGAACCACGGCGGGCAGGTTCGATTTGTCGCGGGACGTGGCTGCGTCGTTGTCGTGCTACCGGCATCCGACCAACCACGCGTCCCTTCGCAACAGGATGCGCACGCTATCCAAGCGAGCTCGACTTCGCCCGCGACCGTCATACTGGATGATGGCCATGTGCCTCGCTCTGATGGGATTGCTTGTCAACCGGATATCCCTTCGCCCTGGCGTGCGAATGATCTCGATGAGCCGGCGCATCCGAAGACACGGTCTTACCCACAACACAACACACATAGGTGATGGCATAGCCGCAACGGCTTTTGAGGTCGGCTACACGGATAAGCGATTGCCGCTGCTATGGATTCCGCAACTAAACAAACCGCACTGATCGATTATCTCAACGGCACACCGTCTTCCCATGTGTCGTACACAGCTCGCCTTCCGCTAGGAAGCAGAACCCTCAGCCGCTGCATCTTCGCGCCAACTCTGGGGTCACGCTCGGATCCAGTTCGAGTGGGTCCATCCGGATGCCGGATATCGCGGCTGGGCTCATCATTGCGACGATCAACTTTCGGAGTATCACCGACTATGTTTGGGCGGATCTTCTTCCTCGTCGCTTTCGCCTGGAGTGCGGACGCACTGGCTATGCCGATCGCGCAATGCCATGTCGTCGACGCTCGCGGAACAGACGTCGTCTCGCTGAAACCGCTCTACCCGGTCAAGCACACCAGCCTCTATCGCATCGACCAAGACCGGTTCATCGACCTGAGATACAACGCCTTCAGATCCTCGGTCGCCATTACAATGATCGAGATGCCTTACGCGCCCTGGACATTCGCGGAAAAAGTGCTGGGACGAGACAGCTTGCAGATGACCGGCCAAACATCGAAAACCGGCGCGATTTCGATCGACCCCGTTAAGGCCGGAGCACAACTCGTATGTCGGGAGCAAGCGGAGTAGCGCGTGGGCGGTGATGGCGACCTTGAAAAGTTAGTCCATTCGACGTACATTCGTCGAGAGGTGAATACCATGGCGGCAACGAAGCAAGACCGGCGTCTGAGGGAAGAGCGACTCGGCTTTCGCGTTGATGAGCTGACGAAGGCGCTAATCGAACGCGCCGCGCAACTCGAGCGGCGCAAGCTCACTGACTTCTGTATGACCGCGCTGACGGAAGCCGCGCGCCGGACGATCGCGGAGCACGAGACGATTGTGCTGTCAGATCGCGACCGCGCGGTGTTCTTCGATACTCTCGTCAACCCGCCGACCCCGAACGAACGGCTCCAGCGGGCTTTTGCGGAGCATCAGCGCCGGGTCGTGCGGTGAATGCCAAGCCCCACATCCGCCGATCTCCGTATTGCGGTCCTGAACGACGCGCACGACCGGAACGCCTTTGCCTGTGGGGTGGAGACTCTCGATCGCTATCTCAAGACCCAAGCCGGGCAGGACGTCCGCCGAAAGGCGAACGCCGTCTTTGTGCTCAGTCGCGAAATCGAGCCGGATCGTGTGCTCGGCTATTACACGCTCTGTGCCATGGCAGTCTCGCAAGGCGAGGTGCCGGAGGCGGCCCGGAAGCACGTCCCCCGCTATCCGCTCGTCAGTTGCACTCTGATCGGCCGGCTGGCGGTCGCCAAGGACCCGCAGGGGCAGCGCCTTGGTTCGATCCTGCTTGCCGATGCGCTGCAGCGCGCATTCGAGAGCGCCAACAGTGTGGGCTCGTCCATGGTAATCGTCGACGCGCTGGACGAGGCGGCAGCCAGCTTCTACGCGGCGCATGGCTTTGTGCGACTGCCGGACTCGTTGCGCCTTGTTATGCCGATGCGTCAGGCTGGCCGGGGATCTGAACGATGACGCCTTTGCTGTCACAGAAAACGTCGGGGAAGCGCCCGGGGAAGCAACTACGAAAGAGTCTCAGGCTCGGGGGAAGCAAGCGCGTTCTCGACGCGGACAAGTTATGCGGCGGGTTCGCCCGTTCGCTGGACGCGGCTGGTTACGACAGGTTCGGAGCTTTACCCCTGCCGAAAGTGGCCGTGCGCCCGCTACGACATGCTTCCTGCTGCTTCCCCCATGCTTCCCCGGTTTCCCGGACCAAGGCGGGGAAGCAAAAAACGGCCCCGAAGGACCGTTCTAAGCCATGGAAATCCCTGAGGAAATCTGGAGCGGGCGAAGGGATTCGAACCCTCGACCCCAACCTTGGCAAGGTTGTGCTCTACCCCTGAGCTACGCCCGCGCTCCGTCGGCGGCCGACAAGCCGCGCATCATACAAAGCCGCCGCGGCTTTGCAAGGCTTTGACGGGGTTGACGCAGGGCAGGATCATGAATCGTTAAGATGCGAGCAAGGCCGCTCGGAAATCGGGGTTGATGGCGGCTTTGAGACTGACCTGAGCCCCTGGATCTCCTCCAGATTTGAGTAGAGTCCGGCCACGGATGGAGGGTCGGACGATGAGGGGCAGCCGGTTCAAGGAAGAGCAGATCATCGGGATCCTGCGGGAGCAGGAGGCGGGGATGTCGACGGCGG
>DASRBG010000261.1:0-5648 GCA_035653735.1 Gemmataceae bacterium | reverse complement strand
CATACCTTTGCCAGTCGCCACACAAGAAACTCTACGCTGCCTCGGCCCGATGGTATGCCGAGGCTTTCGCGGCACAGCCAGGCTTGGCCGATAACCCGGCCTCCGGCCATCGCTACAACGCGGCCTGCGCCGCAGCCTTGGCCGGCTGCGGGCAAGGCGAGGACGCGATGGACCTCGATGAGAATCATTGCGCCCATCTGCGCCGGCAAGCCCTCGATTGGCTGCGCGCGGACCTGAAAGCATGGCGGAGCCTGCTCGCGAAGGATCAGGCAAAAGCCCAACCCGTGGTCGCCAAGCAAATGCAGCACTGGCAGGTTGACCCAGACTTCGCCGGCGTCCGAGGGATGGAGGCACTGGACAAGTTGCCCCAGGCCGAGCGAATGGAGTGGCAGCAGCTATGGCAGGAGGTCGAGACGCTAAGACATCGTGCCGCCGCGCCGCCCAAGAAACTTGCTCCAACTAAATGACTCCACGCAAGGGGTGACGGTATGCGGCTAAGCATCATCATCCCCACCCTGAACGAAGCACGCTACCTCCCGATAGCAGTTGCCCAGGCACGGCATCAGGCAATCCTCGCACCTCGCCATGAAATTATCGTCGCCGACTGCGGCTCCGTGGATGGCACGGCGGAACTGGCCACGCGGCTCGGAACGCACCTGGTCCAGAAGCGGCCGGCATTATCCAGCCGAGCCGCCGCCTTGAACCGAGGAGCGGCCGAGGCCATCGGCGATGTCTTCTTGTTCCTCGACGCCGACACCTTGGTCCCAAAGGGCTACGACCGGTCCATCCAGCAGGTTTTGGCTGACCCGCGTGTTGTTGGCGGGGCGTTCGAGTTCGCGCTGGACGGGACGCAACTGGCTCTGCGGCTCGTGGAAATCCTCAACCGAATTCGCTATCGCATTTGGCCGCTCTACTTCGGCGACCAGGGCTTGTTCGTCCGTGCCTCGGCATTCCGGTCGGTCGGCGGCTACCGCGAACAGCGTCTGCTGGAGGCGTCCGAATTCTGCAAGCGCCTTCGCCGGTGGGGAAAGCTGGTACTGCTCCGCAAGTACATGAAGACTTCGGCGCGGCGCTTCGTCGAGGGCGGTGTTTATCGCGTTTTGGCGAACGACGTATGGATTTGGTGGCTGGACCTTCTGGGCCGGCCCACGGAACCATTTGGGCAAGCCTATCTGAATAACAATCGCCGGCGAGGATTGCTGCCCGCCGTCATCACACCGCCGATTGGATGATACCGCTCGAATCGACGGGATGTCTGAAATGTTTTCGGCTGTGTCTGTACAAAGTTGTTCGATAGTCGAATTCCTGTAAGCCGATCCTGCAATCGCCCTCGGTGCGCTGGATATTATTTCCGCGATTCTCAGCAAACGGACACCCCATCTCCGCGAACTCCGCGTCTTCCTACTGCGTAAAATAAAGAAGGAAGAGGTCCACGGCACCACGCCCGCTGACACATCCCAAAAAGCGGACATGCCTCGGAACGGGCTTCTTCCCAACGGAATTGTAACTTCCGGTCTCTCGCTCCTCGCTCCCGCCGCGCGCCGGCGGAAGGATGGGCCGTTTCCTAGAAAGGATGAAACTCCATGAGACGAAAGAGCCTTGTCAGTGTTTGCCTCGCCGTTGCCGTTCTGGTCGGCGCCGTATTCGGTGTCTCCTACCTCAAGGGACAAGTCAAAACGCCCCCTGCCGTACCGCAAGAAATGACCTCGTATCGCGACGTGGTCAAGAAAGTGCTGCCCGCCGTCGTCAGCATCGAACGACGCTTTAAGCCCGTCGCTCGAACCCATTCGTCCAACCCGGGAAAGCAAGCTCCCGAGATGCACAAGTTCTTCAAGCAATTCGACGTCCCCGGTCTTCCGAACGGCCAGCTTCCCGATGAGCTGCGCAAGTTCTTCGAGGATTCCGAGAAGCAGCCGTTCCACACGCCCGAATCGCCGCGCCAACACGGCTTCGGTTCCGGCTTCATCATTGATCCGCAGGGTGTGATCGTCACCAATCATCATGTCGTGAACGGCGCCGATGAGGTGCTGATCGAGCTGCGCGATGGCCGCAAGTTCGTGTCCAAGGACATCAAGAGCGATCCCAAGACCGACTTGGCCATCGTCCGCGTCGAGACCAAGGAACCGCTGCCGCACCTGACGTTCGGCGACAGTTCGGCCATGGAAATCGGCGATCGCGTCTTGGCCGTCGGCGCGCCCTTCGGACTGACGGGCACCGTGACCCAGGGCATCGTCAGCGCCAAGGGGCGGAACCTGCATTTGAACATGTATGAGGACTTTTTGCAGACTGACGCGGCCATCAATCCCGGCAACAGCGGCGGTCCGCTGGTCAATCTCAGCGGTGAAGTGATCGGCGTCAATTCGGCGATCAAGAGCCGTTCGGGCGGCTGGCAAGGCGTCGGCCTGGCCATCGCTTCCAACATGGCTCGCAACATCACGCAGCAATTGCTCAAGGACGGCGCGGTGCATCGCGGCTATCTCGGTGTATCGATTAAGGATCTCGCTCCCGAAGTCGCCGCTCGCCTGGGTGTAGACAAGCAAAAGGGCGTGTTGGTGGCCAAGGTGTTCGACGGTTCGCCCGCGGCCAAGGCCGGCTTGAAGGACGGCGATGTTATCACGGCGCTCGGTGGCAAACCGGTCGAGAATGGCCGCGATTTGCAGATCGCTGTTACCACTCTGCCCTTGAATCAGCCGGTAAGCCTGACCGTCATCCGCGACGGCGAGCGCAAGGATCTGAACGTGACGGTGACGGAACAGCCGTCCGAGTTCGGCTTGGCGGGCGCACCGGCGCGGCAGGAGCCGAACGCCGAGAAGCAGTCGAGCGAATTGGACAAACTCGGCGTCGAGGTCTCCGAGCTGACGCCGGAATTGGCGAAGCAATTTGGCTACAAGGAAGATGTGAAAGGCGTGGTCATCACGCAGGTTCAGCCGGACAGCCCGGCCGCCGATGCGGGCCTGCACCGCGGCCAGCTATTGGTCAAGGTGGACAAGAAGCGCGTGAAGGATGTCGCCGCTGTGAAGGAAACGCTCGCCAAGGCAACGTCCGAGAACGGCGTGCTGTTCCAAGTGCGTAGTCCCGAAGGCGGCACGGACATCGTGCTCGTGAAAATCCCGACGGCCGCCGCCCAATCGAAGTAACGCAACAAGAATTTCCGAGTCGCGCGCGAAGAGCCGCGACCGTAAGGGAGCGGGATTGCCTCCCGCTCCCTTACGGTCGCGGCTCTTCGCGCTGCGTGCGCGGGGCGGAAATTACTTACTTGACCTTCTGATCATTCACAAGCGTCATCTCTTTCACGACGGGTTCGTATTTGCCACCGCCTCGCCGGATAATATGGAACGTCGTCGCTTTGATGTCATCTTCTTCGCGGTTGGGATAGCGCTTGTGCAAGTGAGCGATCTCCAATTGCAAGAGCTTCTGTTCCAACTGTTCGGGCAAGCACGCAAAAAAGTGGAGCTTGTCTTGTGCTACTTGCGGCATTGGTAGGCCAAGGGCGTGAATGATGCCGGCCGCGTCTCGGGGATTTTCGTTCACCCAGCGAATCATCGACGACACCTCGCGTCGCACGTCCTCAATGTTTCCCTTGGAAACCTTGGCGGGCCGAGCCGAAAGGTTCTTGACAATCACATAGTCGAAGTCATCGCCGCGCTCGCGGACGGGAATGGCCAGGATCGCACCCAATCCCTGAAGCTGATTAACGTAATCGTTGAAATCGTAGGTATCGTTCAACAACGTCCAGCGGAGCTGTCGTTTTTCGCGCTTCGTGAGGTTGCCCGGTCCGTCGCCCTTTCCGGAGCCGGTACCTTTGCCCTCGCCATCACCGCTGCCTCCACCTTGACCTTTGCCACCTTTTCCATAGCCGGGTGGCTTGCTGTTCGGCGATACGGCCTTTCCCGCCGTTTTGCGTAGGCTTGCAAATGTTTGGCTTGCTTGTTCGGTCGTGCTGATTACCCGACCGGGGTCGTTCTCGAACTTCGGCTGTACCTGCGGAGTTGGATTGACGTCGAGCTTCGGCGGCGTAACCGGGTCGGTCGGAACACTCTCAGTCGCATTTTCGTTCTTCGCGTCGCCGGCTTCTTGCGGCATGGCCCCGGTGTTGGGACCATCGCCCTCACCACGGGGATTGCCGCCGCCGCCGCCTAGGTCCAGGCGCACCGCCTCAACCGGCAGCGATCGGCTGCTGTGGCTGAACAGCGCGACGCCCAGCCAGGCCATCAACCCCAAAAGTCCGAAGATGAGAAGGTGGACCACCAAGGACCCCGCGCTGGAAAGCGGAAACTCCCCGTGGGGCGAATAATGCTGCCAGAATTTTTCGTCCGGCGGCACCAATTGCGAAGGATCGTTTCGGTTGTCGATTTTTTCCAAAGGAGGTGCGTTTTGTGTCATGGTTGGATCTGCTTCATCGAGAGAGGAAGGGCGAGGCGATTCCATTACGTTTGCTTCAGTTTTAGCTTAACGGATGATTGGGTGCGGGAGCAAGCGAAAAGTGCGGACAAAACCCGAGCCGCGCACGCAGCGCAGCGGAGTAAGGGGTGGTGCCATGCAGCCGCTTACTCCGCTGCGCTGCGTGCGCGGCTCGGATTGGATTCGAGTTATTCCAGGATGGTAGGCTGGGCAGCTTCGTTGAGGGGCGGCCATTCCTTGTCGATGCCCTCGTCTTCGATCTGCCGGAGCTGCGCCTCGGTGATATCGAATTGTTTGATAACGTGTTGCACGGACTCGGCCACGGTCATGATTCCGAGATCCTGCGTCGCAACCAAGGCGTGAAAAATCTCCTGTCGTTGTTTAGTCGTCAAGCGTTTGTTACGCATGAAGTCCTCCTTCAGGGTGAATGGGTGCATCGTGCATACCCGAAGCCACGAAAATAATAACCACCAGCCGGGGGGGACCGACGGCCGGTACGCCTCATGGAACCAGCGCAGCATCTCCATTGCATGCCGCTCGTGGGATCCATCTGCACGGGGAAGGGCGATAGGGGCAAGATGGTTTGAGACAGGAAGCAGGGCCTGTCCAGCAATTTCTCCCACAGGGGAAACTGCATGTCGCTTTCTCTATTAGTATACGCATCCCAGAGTAATTCGTATTGAAAAATCCGGGATTTTTTATGCACACGCGAAAAAGGACGGATTACGCTGGAGACGACCGAGGACCCTCGGTCTAACACCAAACATTCGATGCAAGGAGAACGCCATGCGACAACAGCAACCAAGGGACATTTGGAAGGTGGGAAAGCGCGGCCTCATCGGGGCGCTAGCTCTGGCTCTGCTGGCGGTGAGGCCCTCGCCGGGACAGGATAAGGGCCTCAAAGAGCTAGACGGCGAGGTCAAGCAGCACGTGGCCGCCGACTACGATCGGCTAGAGGCCCTGTACAAGCATCTGCACAGCAATCCGGAATTGTCCTTGCGCGAGGCTCGCACCTCCGCGCGCCTGGCCCGCGAGCTGAAAGAGATCGGCTTCGACGTGACGGAGGGGGTCGGCGGTTACGGCGTCGTTGGGGTCCTGAAAAACGGCGACGGCCCCACCGTGATGGTGCGAACCGACATGGACGCTTTGCCGGTCATCGAACGGACGGGCCTGCCCTATGCCAGCAAGGTACGAACACGCGACAAAAATGAGAACGAGGTCGGCGTCATGCACGCCTGCGGCCACGA
>DASRBG010000260.1:0-2037 GCA_035653735.1 Gemmataceae bacterium | reverse complement strand
GCAAGCAGGACCCGGTTCTCGGCCAGCACTGCGCCGAGTTCCACTCCGACGCCAAGGCGGATCTGGCGACCTGTTTTGTCGATCGCTGCCTGCGCTTTGCGCGCGAGGGCGGCTCGGTGGCGCTGGTGACGCCGCAGAACTGGCTGTTTTTGACCAGCTATAAGAAGCTGCGCGAGCGGTTGCTGAAGAGCGAGCAGTGGGACTTCGTGGCGCGCCTGGGGCCGCGCGCATTCGAGACCATCAGCGGCGAGGTGGTGAACGTGGCGCTGCTGGGCCTGACCCGCCGCGCGCCGTCGCCGGAGCACACGTTTGCGGGCTGGGATGTCGGCGAGGCTAAGACGCCCGAGGGGAAGGCGGAGGGGCTGAGCGTAGACGCACTTCTGGTCAAGCAAGCACGGCAACTCGAGAACCCCACATCCGAGATCACACTTAACGCTCAAGACTGGCACGTTCTCTTGAAGGATTACGCTACCTGTCATCAAGGGCTAATCACGGGCGACAACGGTCGATTTCTGTTCTCGTTCTGGGAAGTGAGTTTTCCTACACACCGCTGGGCATTCTTGCAGGCTGCACCAGAGGACGGCAGGATTGTGAGTGGCTGCAGCTATGCCGTTGATTGGTGCAACGGGACCGGCGAGCTGGCTCGGTCGGCACAGGCACGGATCTGTGGACAGCCAGCTTGGGGAAAGCGGGGGATCGGGATCTCGGTCACGCGTAACCTCTTTCGCGCGGCGTATCTTGGAACCTTCTTCGACTGCACTCTCGCGGCACTTACGCCAAAATTGAATGAAAGCTTCAATGCGATTTACGCATTCGTAATCTCTGATGAGTTCCCCAGGCTTGTTCGCGAAGCGGATCAGGCGTTATCAGTTACAGAGGGATCATTCTTGAAGATCCCCTTCGACCTCTCACACTGGCAGCGCGTCGCCCAAGAGAAATATCCCAACGGCCTCCCCAAGCCGCACTCGGACGACCCCACGCAATGGCTCTTCAACGGCCACCCCAAAGGCTCCGACCGCCCGCTCCAGGTCGCCGTCGCCCGCCTGCTTGGCTATCGCTGGCCGCGGCAGACCGGCTCCAGTTTCCCGGACTGCCCCGCGCTCGACCCGGATGGCCTCGAAGCGCACGCCGACGCCGATGGCATCGTGCCGCTGGCGAGCATCGCCGGCGAAGCCTCGGCCGCCGACCGCCTCCGCGCCCTGCTCAAAGACGCTTACGGCGAAGAATGGTCCGCAGCGAAGCTCAAGGAACTCCTGGGCGACTGGGATTCGCTCGAAGACTGGCTCCGCGACGGTTTTTTCGCCGAGCATTGTCAGATCTTCCATCAGCGCCCCTTCGTCTGGCACGTCTGGGACGGGCGCAAGGACGGATTCCACGTGCTGGTCAACTACCACAATCTCGCCGCGCCCAACGGCGAGGGCCGCAAGACGCTCGAAAAACTGATCTACACCTACCTGGGCCGCTGGATCGAGCGCCAGCAGGATGAAGTGAAAGCCGGCAAGGAGGGCGCAGACGCGCGCCTCACAGCCGCGCTGCACCTCAAAGCCGAACTCGAAAAGATTCTCCTCGGCGAAAAGCCCTACGATATCTTCGTCCGCTGGAAACCGCTCCACCAGCAGCCCATCGGCTGGGAACCGGATATCAACGATGGCGTGCGGCTGAACATCCGCCCGTGGCTTCAGACGTCACTCGCGCCGGTCACCAGACCCAAAAAGGGCGCCTGCATCCTGCGCGTGACGCCCAAGATCAACTACGGCAAAGATCGCGGCAAGGAACCGCACCGCGCGAAGGAAGATTTCCCGTGGTTCTGGAGTTGGGACGAGCGCACCGAAGACTTCCTGGGCAACGCTGCCTTCGACGGCGCCCGCTGGAACGACTTGCACTACAGCAGGGCATGCAAGCAAGCGGCACGGGAGAAGAGAGGAGCACAGTGCGACCATTGACCGACGACGAACTCGCGGCCATGCTGGCCGATCTGGAATCGGACCGAGTGGAGCGGAAGCAGTCCTTTCGGGGCGAAGCGCCGACCGCGGTGCG
>DASRBG010000259.1:0-28559 GCA_035653735.1 Gemmataceae bacterium | reverse complement strand
GTCCCCGCGAGCGGCACTACCGATACGGCTGCCGGACAATGGATCGATCCCGCCGACGTGCCGCGGCCCAGTGAAGGCCCCGGCTCACGCATCGGCCCTTACAAGCTGATGGAACAGATCGGCGAAGGGGGCATGGGGCTGGTCTTCGTGGCCGAGCAGCAACAGCCCGTCCGTCGCCGCGTTGCCCTCAAGATTATCAAGCCGGGCATGGACTCCCAACAAGTTATCGCCCGTTTCGAGGCCGAGCGGCAGGCGCTGGCCCTAATGGACCACCAGAACATCGCCAAGGTCCTCGACGCCGGCACCACTCCCAGCGGCCGCCCCTACTTCGTCATGGAGTTGGTCCACGGCATCCCCATCACCACCTACTGCGATGCCAACCAACTCACACCACGCGAGCGGCTGGAGTTATTCGTCCCTGTTTGTCTCGCGATCCAGCACGCCCATCAGAAGGGCATCATCCATCGGGACATCAAGCCGTCCAACGTCCTGGTGACGATGTACGATGACAAGCCCGTTCCCAAAATCATCGACTTCGGCGTGGCCAAGGCCATCGAGCAGCGACTTACGGAGAAGACGGTCTACACCCAGTTTGGTATGCTCGTCGGCACTTTCGAGTACATGAGTCCCGAGCAGGCGGAGATGAATGCCTTCGGCGTAGACACGCGCAGCGACATTTATTCGCTGGGCGTGCTGCTGTATGAACTGCTCACCGGGACAACGCCGCTGGAACAGCAGCGGCTGAAGCAAGCGGCGTTCAGCGAGATTGTTCGGCTCATCAAGGAAGAGGAGCCGCCGAGGCCGAGCGTGCGGCTGAGTACGTCCGGGGCGTTGGCGAAGGTGGCGGCGGCGCGGAAGACAGACGCAGCGAAGCTGTCGCGCCTGGTGCGGGGCGAGTTGGACTGGGTGGTGATGAAGTGTCTGGAGAAGCAACGCACGCGTCGCTACGACAGCGCCGGTGGCCTGGCCCGCGACGTGGAGCGCTATCTGAACGATGAGCCGATCGAGGCTCGGCCGCCGTCGGCGTGGTATCTGTTTGAAAAGTTCGCGCGGCGGAACAAGGTGGCGTTGTTGACGGCGGCTCTGGTGGCGGCGGCGCTGGTGCTGGGGACGGCGGTGAGTGTCTGGCAAGCGCTCCGCGCGACGGCCGCCGAGGGCGAAGCCCGGCGGAACGAGGAGACGGCCCAGGACCAAAAGCGAGCGGCCGACGACGCCAAGCAGGAGGCGGAAAAACGCGGCGATGAGCTGACGGCTCTCAATGACACGCTCCGCCGGGCCAATTACATCGCCGACATGAATCTGGCCCGCGTTTCGTGGGACGAGAACAATCTTGCCCGCGGCCGTGAGCTGTTGGACAAGCATCGGCCCCGTCCCCGTGAGAAGGATCTCCGCGGTTTTGAGTGGCATTACCTCAATCGACTTTTGCACGGTCAGGAATTGATCGTCAAGGCCCACGGCGACCGGGTCACCGCCATTGCTTTCACGCCGGACGGCAAACGGCTGATCAGCTCCGGGCACAGTGAGCCGCCCGGAGCAATGCACTTCGACTTCGCCGAGCGAGGCTCGAAGGGGGAAGTGAAACAGTGGGACGCGGCAACCGGCCGGCCTCTACCCTTCCAACTCAAAGGGACGACCGGCGGGACCGAAACCTTGACTGTCTTCGGCGACCGGGTGGCGCAGATGGCTCTCAGCCGGGACGGCACACGGATGGCGGCGACCTGTGGAGACCGCGCGATCCGGGTGTTGGAATTCGCCACAGGCAAATTGACCCTTTTGGAAGGGCCCGTTAAGCACATTGCCTCCCTGGTTCGATTCAGCCCGGACGGTCAACACCTGCTTTCCGTCCATCGTCGCGACGTCTCCGTTCCCATCGATTCGCCCCATTCGATTCGGGTCTGGGACCTGGCCACGCGCAAGGCCATCGTGACTGTGAACCAGCTGTCGCCCATCCGGACATTGCCGTCTTTCAGCCCGGATGGCCGCCATTTCGCTGTGTGCTTCGTGAGCCAGCGGGTTGTCAAGGTGTTGGAGACGGCCACCGGCGCCGAAGCCTATTCCTGCTCCAACGCTGGCGAAAACATCTCTTTCCCTGTATTCAGCCCCGACGGCAAGCGCCTGGCTGTCTGTCTACGGAACGGCGTGCAGATCTGGGATACCGCCACGCATCGACCTGTCTTGAACTGGGCACTCGATGCCGGTCACGGCAGCTGTTTGACCTTTAGCCCCGACGGCAAGCGCCTGGCGACCGGGTCTGTCGAAGGAGTTGTGGAGGTGTGGGAAACCGGACCGGTCCAAAAGATCCATTCCTTCAAGGGGCACGCCGGAGTTGTCATGGACTTGACATTTAGTCCAGACGGAATGCGGCTGGTAACGGGTGGCGCGGACGGCACTCTCCGCTGGTGGGGCACGACCAAGCGGCGGGACACTATTTCGATCCCCAACACCGAATCCATCCGGGACCTAAGCCCGGATGGTCAAACGGTGATTACAACTGCGATCGGAGGTGGCGCAAAAGAGTTCCGCCTGTGGAACACCCAGACAGGGGAGCCGCGCGGCGGCCCCATTCACCTTCCGCAGAGAAGCATCGATAAGGCTTGGACCGCCGATGGGCAACGCCTCTACATACCAGACCTGGGAAGAAACGTTACCGTCGTGGATTCCGCGACCGGCCAAGTGATTCGCACCTTCCAGGTCGATGGCGAAGCCAACGACTGGTTAAGCTTCGCTCTGACTCCGAATGAGAAATGGTACGCGCACGACGCGGGACCGATGGGCCGAGCCATCAAGGTGCGAAACGCCCGGACCGGCGCCGAGTTCCGCTCTCTTAAGGGATTCAACGCACGCGTGCATGCTCTGCTGTTCAGTGCCGACGGCTCGCGGCTGTTCGGCGCGGACAGGGATGGCGTTCTCAAGATCTGGGACACCGAATCCGGAGGTGAGATTGCGACAACGAAACTCACCGGCATCTATGTCGGCCGCATGGCGTTCAGCCCGGATGGAAAGCACGTGGCCGTCGTGGGCAACCTCAGCCGGTTGCTGACGGGTGAAGTGCGGATCCTCGACAGTGAGAGCTTGCGCGAGGTGTGGTCGCTCCAGGGTCATACTCTCAACGTGACCGCCGTGGTGTTTAGTCCCGACGGACAGCGTCTGGCGACCGCCAGCGCGGACGGGGCGATCCGCGTCTGGGACCTGACGATGGGTCAGGAGATACTCAAGCTGAGCGTTTTGAGTTTTGCTAAGAGCCTGGGGTTTAATTCGGACGGCCGCCGCCTGATCAGCGCCTCCGAGGACGGCACGGTGCGAATCTGGGACGCAACGCCGCTGCCGGAGTAGCGCCTCCAGGAGCGACACAGCGGATTCAAGGTCCAGGGACAAAGCCGCCATCCGCCTGGGCATCTCCGAGGCCACGGCCGACCGCTACGGAGCCGACGCCCGCGCCTGGCTCGATGAGACGATTCACGGACAAGAAAAATCTGGAATTTCTTGAGGCGCGCCGCGTCCTTTCGTCGCATTATGGATAGGACCCGAAACTCGCGGAGCCTCGCCATGAATCCCGATCTCGATCGCATTGAAGCGATCTTCACCGCCGCCCGTACCAAGCCGGTCGAGGAACGCGCCGCCTATCTCGATCAAGCCTGCGGCGGCGACACTGAGCTGCGCCGCCGTGTCGAGGCTCTGCTCCAGGCACACGACAACGCCGGCAGCTTCCTGAACCGCCCCGCCGTCCCCGCGAGCGGCACTACCGATACGGCTGCCGGACAATGGATCGATCGCGATGCCTCGCTTACCGTCGCCGAACACCCCGGTACATTCGTCGGCCCGTACAAACTGATGGAACAGATTGGCGAAGGCGGCATGGGATTGGTCTTTGTGGCCGAACAGCAACGCCCCGTTCACCGCAAGGTGGCCCTCAAGGTTATCAAGCCCGGAATGGATAGCCGCCAGGTCGTGGCGCGCTTCGAGGCCGAACGCCAGGCGCTAGCGCTGATGGACCATCCGAATATCGCCAAGGTACATGATGGCGGCGAGACGGCCGGCGGCCGGCCCTACTTCGTTATGGAGTTGGTCAAGGGCATCCCCATTACCGAACACTGCGATCAAAACCAGGTGCCGATCCGTCAACGGCTGGAGTTGTTTGTTCACGTTTGCCAAGCGGTGCAACATGCACATCAGAAGGGGATCATCCACCGTGACATCAAGCCGTCCAATGTGCTGATAACGCTGCACGACGGCACGCCGGTGGTCAAGGTCATCGATTTCGGCGTGGCCAAGGCGATTGGCCAGCAGTTGACGGACAAGACCATCTATACGCAATTCTCCCAGATGGTGGGCACACCCTTGTACATGTCGCCGGAGCAGGCATGGCAGAGTGGGCTGGATGTGGACACGCGCACGGACATCTACGGGTTGGGCGTTTTACTGTACGAGCTGTTGACGGGGACGACGCCCTTCGACAATGAGCGGCTGCGTGAGGTCGGTTACGACGAGATGCGTCGCATCATTCGGGAGGAAGAACCGCCCAAGCCGAGCACGCGCATCAGCACGCTGGGAAAGGCAGCGACGACGGTGTCCACGCAGCGCCAGAGCGAGCCTAAGCAGTTGAGCCGGCTCATCCGCGGCGAGTTGGACTGGATCGTCATGAAGGCGTTGGAGAAGGACCGCAATCGGCGCTATGAGACAGCCAACAGTCTGGCGATGGATGTGCAGCGTTATCTGCACGATGAGCCGGTGCTGGCATGCCCACCGTCGGCGGGGTATCGGCTGCGGAAGTTCGCGCGGCGGAACAAGGGCCGGCTGGCAGTGGCCGCGCTGGTGCTGTTCTTCCTGGTATCGCTGGGCGGTGTGGCCGGCTGGGCGGCTTTGCAGCAAGCGACGCAGCGGGCGGCGCGGGAATCCCGCGTGAGCGCCGGGGTTGCGGAAGCCCTGCGCGAAACGCGCGAGTGGGTGGAGAAAGCCTGGAGCCTGGCCGATTACCCCGAGCGCATGCAGGTCGCGACCGACGCGGCGGTGGCAGCCCTGCGCCGCGGCGACGATTTTGCCAGTGAGGGAGCGCCCGACGAAGTCGCGCGTGATCTCGCCTCAGCCCATCGCGAAGTCGAAGAGCTGTCGCGGCACACCCACCTGATCCAGGCCCTCAGCGCCATTGGCCGGAAATTCGCCGAGGAGTCCACCGGACAAGGTTGGCCGATGCGGCAGTTCTACCCCCGTCTGGCGGAGGCCTTCAGAGAATTCGGCCTGGATCCGCTTCACGATCCCGTAGACGAAGTCGCGAGTGCGGTCGCCTCCAGCCGGCTCCGCGACATCCTGCTCGACGAGCTCGATGCTTGGCATTGGCACAAGGGAGGGGATCGTCTGGGGCAGGTGACTCGCTTGGCTCGTCAGAAGATCGGCGGAGTCTATGCCCGCTGGCAGCAACTGCACGACGCCGGGGACGTGCGGGGAATAGTTGCTTTCGCCGCCTCGCCCGACGGGCTGAGCTTCGGACGGAGGAACATCGGGGTCGTCTGGCGCGCTCTCCGGGACGCTAAGCAGTTCGCGGCGTGCAGGACTTTCCTGCGAGCCGCTGTCGAGCGCTACCCCGACAGCTACTGGCTCCACTTGGAGCTCGGCGGCATTTGTCTGGCGATGAATCCACCCGAGTACGCCGAAGCCCTCCGCCACTGCTCGGCCGCAGCAGCGCTGCGGCCCGACAGCGCCGTCGTCCGACTCCAGCTTGGTGATTGCTACGCCGGCCTCGGGGCGTACGACCAGGCGTCCGCCTGTTATCGCAAGTGCATCGAACTGGGACACGGCGCCGTCATCGGCCACGTACACATTGCCAAGATCCTGGCGAAGCAAAAGGACTGGGACGGCGCCCTGGCCGCAGTGCGGGAGGCCATTCGTCGGCAACCCGGGAACGGGAATGTCTATTCACGTGTGGCCGTCATCCTACAAGACGTCGGCATGCACGCCGAAGGACTGAAGATCATGGTAGACGCGATCCGAGAGCACCCGGATTTGGCCGAGGAGCCTCGCCGCTACCTCCGCTACAACGCCGCTTGTTTGGCGATGAACTGCGCCGAGGGACTGGGCGTCAACCCGCCGCCCGAGACCGAGCGCCCCGCGTACCGCAAACAGGCTCTCGACTTCCTGACCGCCGATCTGGCTGCGGTCCGCAAGGTCGCTGTCAAGGATCCGGCTCAGGGGCACAAACTTATGCAGTCCTGGCTCGCCGACAAGGATCTAGACTCCGTGCGCCAGCCGGCGGCGGTCGAACGGCTGCCGACGGACGAACGCGACGCCTGGAACAGACTGTGGACGGCTGTTCGCGAACTCCGCGATCAGACGGCGCCACGCAGCACCGGGTCGCCCTGGTAACCTGACGGTTGCTGAAAATAAAGCGGAGTCCGTGAAAGGCCGCCATTGTGCGGAAAAATCAGAGGGCCGGGGAGGTTCCGCCGCCAAGCTGATCCCTCACCGGCCCAGCACCGCCCCGGCGCTCGGTCTGCGCGCTGAGGCGATGGCTTTTCCATTGTATCGCAGACCAGCTCTCGAAAGGAGAAGCATCATGCGGTTTTCGTTCTGGCTGCGAAACTGGAAACGCTCTGCGCCCGCGGCAGGCGGGCGCACGCAAACATCCGTGCGCCATCGGACCCGCTTCCGGCCACGGTTGGAAGCGCTCGAAGATCGCCTGACACCCTCGTCGGGCTACGTGCAGACCAATCTGACCGGTTACGAGCCAGGCTCGGCTCGCTTCATCGACCCCAACCTGAACGGCTGGGGCATGACTTCCCTACCGAACGGGTCGTTCTGTGTGGCTAACGCCTTCAGCAACGGGACGGCCACGTTCTACGACCACTCCGGCAACGCGCTCCCTCGGACGATCAAAGTGCCGGTGGAGGCGACCGAGTCGGCGGTCCTGTCGTCGGTCACGGGTCAGCCTATCTCCACGCAGTATGGCCACCCCACCGGCGTCGTCTACAATCCGACGAACGACTTCGTTATCACGAACCCGGAAACCCATGTGTCCGCTCCGGCCACCCTGATCTTCGATACGCTCGATGGCATCATCTGCGGATGGAACCCCGTCGTCGACCCAACCCATGCGATCGTCATACGGGACGCCTTGGCCGACACCGGCGCACCCGCCGTCTACACCAGTCTGGAGATCGGACAGGACAGCTCGGGGCAGAATGTCCTGTATGCGACCGATTTTTACAATAACCAATTAGAGGTGATCGGTAGCGACTTCAAGGACATCAACACCATCTCCTGCGCCGGTCTGGGTGTGTCGAGTAACCTAAACTCTTCAGTGACGACGGACCCAAACTCTTCGGTCTGGTCGGTGTCAGCCGTGAACGATAAGCTCATCGTCACCTTCGCCGATCTCTTAGGCCCTGTCAAAGGCGGCGGCGCGGTGGACGTGTTCAATACCGACGGCGTGTTTCAATACCAAATCGACGCCAACGACCCCGACTCTAATGCTGCTGGCCGGCTGCAAAACCCCTGGGGGGTAACCCTGGCTCCGGCGAACTTCGGCATGTACAGCAACGACCTGCTGGTCGGCAACGTTTGGGGACACGGCAACATCAACGCTTACAAACCGGACTCGAACGGTAACTACACGATTTACGCAGGTCAGCTGTCCCAGCCGAACGGCACGCCGATCGCCATCAAGGGTCTGTGGGACATGGAATTCGATGACGGCCCCCACCTCTTCTTTGACGCGGGGCCCAACCATCCAGGCGATGGCACCGGCGGCCTCTTTGGCGTGATCCGGGCTGCCGGGGACCTGGGCAACCAACTCGTTCCGCAGGAGCATGCATCGATCGCGTCCACTTCGATCGTGTCCTCTCCGACAATGCCATCGCTGATAAAGCCATCTTCGACTAAGCCGACTTCGACAATGCCGACTTGGATAATGCCGACTTCGACAGTGTCGTCATCGAACGGTGTGCTTGAGCAACAGATTGACGCGATCTTCCAGGAGGTCGATGCAGTCTTGTTCTCGCTGGACGCGAACCATACCGCGATGCACCTACAACGGTCTGGTTTCTTCGCGAGGCTCCCTTCGAACTTGAATGGACTGGAAGCCACGATCCTCGACCGGCTTGAAAAATAGTGAAAATTGTGGGAAGAATGGAGTCAGTTCTTTTTCTTGTCCTCTACTCTAAAGACGAACTGACTTCATTTTTACCGTTTTTAACGTTCCTGCTGTTCGCCGAACGTCATGGATGCTTATAGCCCACGAGAATGACGATGGGATAAGCGAAGTGAATGCCATCTTCTCTGCGTTGTACACCTAACCCCAGGCGATCCAGACCCAGGTCATCTTCAAACAGTCGGCGGATTCTCTCCTCATCGCCTGGATTGGGAAATGATCCTTTCAGAACCTGATCCAGACCAAACGCGTGCTTGTAAAATTGTCTCCTGACATTTTGCAGACCAGCCTCACGGAACAGGCCGGTCAGTTCCTCCAGCGATAAGGCCCGCACATGCGAGGGATCGCGCAGCTTCTCCATGCGGTTGTACGCCTCGGCCTGCTCCGGACCGCTGGTGAAAACGTCCACGACGGCCACTCGACCGCCGGGCGAACAGACCCGGACCATCTCGGTCAGCACCGCCTTCGGGTCGAGAAAGTGGTGGAACGAATAGCGGGTGAAAACCAGCGAGAAGGATGAATCGGGAAACGGCAGGGGAAGAACGTCTCCGATTCGCCAGGTCATGTTGGTCAGGCGATGCGATTGCTGGAGAGCTTCGGCCTGCTTAATCATGGCCGGGGTCAGGTCGATCCCGGTCACATGATGAGCCACTTGAGCAAAAGCGCAGGCAAGAAAGCCGGGACCGCAAGCAATGTCAAGCACCGTGTCCGTCGGTCCGACTCCTGTGGCGGCCAGGATCAATTCCGGTGAGTGATCGGGCATCTGCGAGAACGGCACCGCCTGCTTGGTGAATTGATCCACGATCAAGCGCATATGCTCTTCGGCTGTGTCCCCGCTCTCCGCGGAACGCCCACAACCCTGTAATGCTCGTTCGATCGGATTCATGACGCTCAACCTTGACGAGTAACGGCAGATTACCGACGACAGGCCGGCCCCCTCATCATACAATTTCAGTTAGATCCTTGTTCGGGCCTGAGCGAGCCGAAAGAGGAGTATAGCATGTCCACCCGTTTTCAGCCCGGTGACGTGGTGGTGTACTCGAAGCAGAAAAGTTCTCTGCATCCTGGCCAGCACGCCAAAGACATTCAACCCGCGCTCCACGGCGATTCTTACTACTATGTGGTCGAGAAATTCTGGCGTGTTGTTGCGGTACAGCCCGACCGCACCCTCGTGGTTCGCACCAGGAGAGGCAAGGTGCATACGCTTGCTGCCTGTGATCCAAACTTGCGTCGAGTGCACTGGTGGGAGCGACTGTTGTTTCGTCACCGCTTCCCTCCTCGCACGCTCGACGAGTGCTAGCGACGGGCTATCAGCCGACGGTGCTCCTCCGAACCAGGAGAAGAAACGGGACAGGCTCATCTCAGCGTGGGGTTAACAATTAGCGCTCACCAATGGCCGGAAGCCGCACGGGAAGCCGAATACGGAACAGCGCTCCGCGTCCGGGTTCGCTTTCGACCTCGATTCTTCCGCCGTGATCGCGGATGATGCCGTAGCTCACCGACAACCCCAGGCCCGTGCCCTGGCCGACCGGCTTTGTTGTGAAAAAGGGATCGAAAATGTGCGGCAAAGTCTCCGACTTGATCCCGCAACCGCTGTCTCGCACTTCGATTACCACTCCGCCGGTCGGATTTGATTCATCGGGCCGGGTGGATACTTCCACGCGACCGCCGGAGGTGCTGGCTTGAATCGCATTCATGAGTATATTCAAAAACACTTGATTGATTTTTCCGGGCTGGCACCAGACCGGCGGCAACTCGGCGAAATGCGTTCGCAGCTCGATGTTTTTTTTCTTGATTTCGTGACGGGTGATTTCCAGCGTGGCCCCCAGGGCGTCGTTGAGGTCCGCGTCCTGGAAGTCGGCCTCGTCGAGCCGGGCAAAATCGCGCAGGTTCTTGACGATGTCGCGCACGCGCGCCAGGCCATCGAGCGAGCGCTCGAACAGGCGCGGCAAACACTCGCGGATATAGGGCAAATCGATGTCCTTTTCCAGACGCTCGGCCAGGGCGACGATTTCCGGGGCGACGCTCCGCAGCTGCTCGCGGCCGTCGCGGTATTTATCGAGCAATTGCAGGATAGCCGGCACGTCGCGGCGGAGCACGGCGAGATTGTTGGCGACGTAGGAGATGGGGTTGTTGATCTCGTGGGCCATGCCGGCGGCCAACTGTCCCAAACTGGCTAATTTTTCCGTCTGCACCAGCGCCGCCTGCGCTTCGCGCAATACCCGGTTCTGCGCCGCCAACGCCTGCTCCAATTCGATGATGCGCTCGCCGGCGCGAACGCGCACGCGCAGCTCGCCGCGGTCGAACGGCTTGGTCACGAAGTCGTTGGCGCCGGCCTCCAAGCCTTCGATCACGTCCTGCTTCTGCGCTCGGGCCGTCAACAAGATGATGTAGACGTAGGCCCCGCTGGCGCGGGCGCGGATATGGCGGATCAGCTCCAAACCGTCCATCTCGGGCATTACCCAATCGCTGAGGACGAGCGGAAAGTCCTGCTCCTGAGAAAGCCGCCATGCAGCCGCGCCGTCGGCCGCCGCCACGACCTCATGCCCCCATTGCTGCAAATAAGCCTGGAGCAAATGGCGGGAAACGGCTTCGTCCTCGGCAATTAGGACTTTCATGGTCGCTTTTAGTTTCGTGTGCTGAGCCGCGACCGTAAGGGAGCGGGAAAGACTCCGCTCCTTTACGGTCGCGGCTCATCTAAGTACTTGCATGCTCAAGTTCGCGCAGCATCGGTTTGAGGCGCTCCAGCTCCATCTCTAACTCGGCGACGACTTCGACGGCCTGCGTGAGATCGCCCCGCCCGGCAAGCTTTTCCAACCGTTCGGCCGCCTCTTGCGCGGCCAAGGCGCCGAAGACGCCGACGGCCCCTTTAAGAGTGTGCGCCGCTCGGCTCAGTTTGGCGGCATTGCCTTCCGACACGGCATCGCGGACATGTCGCCACATGCGCGGACAATCCGCGAAAAACACGTCGATCAGCTCGTGCAGCAACTTCATGTCGCCGCCGACGCGCTCCTGAATTTCGCCGCGATCGAGCACGCCGGCAGGCGTTTCCCCCTTGCTGGCGGTGCGGGCGGATGGTACGAGCTTATCGATCGTTTCCCACAGGTCGCGCGATCGAATGGGCTTGCTGATGTAGCCGTCCATGCCGGCTTGCAGGCAGCGCTCGCGGTCGCCTTTCATGGCATAAGCGGTCATGGCGAGGATGGGGAGGTGCCGGCTGGTGCCGCGCTCGCGGCGGCGAATTTCGGCTGCGGCCTCGAAACCGTCCATCTCCGGCATCTGCACGTCCATCAATACCAGGTCGAACGGCTGGATTTCGACGGCTTCGATTGCTTCTCGACCATTGGCCGCGATCGCGATGCTATGCCCCTGTTTCTCAAGCAAACGCACAGCCAACTTTTGATTGACGGGGTTGTCCTCGGCCAGCAGCACGCGGAGCGGGCGCACCTTCGTTGGCACTGGCGGCGCGGGCGATGCTTTCGGTCGCGCTTCCGGACTCCCGAGCGCGGCCAGGATGGCGCGATACAGCTCCGCCTGCTTGATCGGCTTGGTCAGATAGGCGGCCAATCCCAGCTCCTGGCAGCGGCTCTTCTCCAGCGACTGACAAGCCGATGACAGCATCATGACCGTGGCTCCTGTCAGGTCCGGGTGCTCGTGGATGCGCTCCGCGAGCATGAAACCGTCCACATCCGGCATGTGAGCGTCGAGCAATACCAGCGTGAACGGCTCGCCGGCCCGATGGGCCGCCTCCAGCGCCGCCAGCGCCGCGGCGGCGCTCTCGACCGTGGTTGGCCTCATTTGCCAGTTTGTCAGCGTTTCCGCGAGAATGAAGCGATTGGTGGCGTTATCATCCACCACCAACACGGACAGACCGCGCAGCCGGCCCGGCTCCTGCTGCCCCGGACGCTCCACCGCCGCGTCGTGCCGGGCGAAACAGGCGGTGAAATGAAAAACGCTGCCGTTGCCGAGGACGCTTTCGACCCAGATTCGGCCGCCCATCCGCTGCACTAGACGCGATGAAATGGCCAGGCCCAGCCCCGTGCCGCCGTAACGCCGCGTCGTCGAGCCATCCGCCTGCGCGAACGCCTCGAAGATCATCGCCTGTTTGTCCGGCGGGATGCCGATACCGGTGTCTCGCACCTGAAAATGGAGAATGCAATCATCCGCATTCTCATTGTTTAACCGCGACCCGGAGGGGAGCGCGACTAGTTCACCCGCTTCCCTCCGGGTGGCGGCTAAACGATCCAGGGAAACATCCACGACTACCTCGCCGCGCTCCGTGAACTTGATCGCGTTGCCGACGAGATTGATGAAGATTTGACGCAGCCGCATCGAATCGCCAATCACCGATTCGGGGACTTCCGGAGCGATGTGGCAGGCCAGTTCCAGCCCCTTCTGATGAGCGCGGAGGGCCAGCGTGTTCAGCATATCGCCGAGGCTGTCGCGCAGGTCGAAGGGCGCATACTCCAACTCCAGCTTGCCGGCTTCGATCTTGGAAAAATCGAGGATATCGTTGATGACCGAAAGGAGCGCGTCAGCAGATTTCTTGACCGTTTCCAGGTAGTCGCGCTGTTCATCGTCGAGCGATGTATCGAGGACCAACTCGGTCATGCCGAGGATGGCGTTCATGGGTGTGCGAATCTCATGGCTCATGTTGGCCAGAAATTCGCTCTTGGCCTGGCTGGCCGCTTCGGCGGCTTCCTTGGCCTTGCGCAGCGCTTCCTCGGCGCGGACGCGCGGGGTAATGTCCCAATAAATGCACTGGGTGCCGATCACTTCTTGGTTCGAGTCGCGCAGCGGAACCTTCACCACGCTGACGTAGGCTTTTTCGCCGTCGTGTCCCATATGGCCCTCAACGTCCGAGAACACTTCTCCCGTCTCCATGACGCGGCGATCGTCGCGGATGTATTTTTCGGCCAGTTCCGGGGGATAAAGGTCACGATCGGTTTTGCCGACCAGCTCCGCGAGAGACAAGTCGGCTTCGCGGAGAAACGGTTGATTGGCGAAAGTGAATCGGCCTTGGCGGTCTTTGCGGAACAAGCAGACCGGCAGCATTTCGACCAGGGATTGATACAACGCTTCCGAGTCGAGCAGGGACTTTTCAGCCTGCTTGCGATGGGTGATGTCGCGCGAGACACCGAAAGTGCCGATGATGGTTCCGTTACGGTCGTAGAGCGGCAATTTCGTGGTCGATGCCCAGGTCACGCGGCCATCGGGCCAGTATTCCGGCTCCTCGCGCGCCACCATCGGCTTGCCCGTACGGATCACTTCCTGTTCATCGAGATAAGCCTGCCGCGCGTGTTCCTCGCCGAAGAAATCGAAATCGGTCTTGCCGATGGCCTGGGAGGGATCGGACAGGCCGAACCGCGACGCCAGGCCGCGATTGAGGCGGAGAAAGCGACCTTGGAGATCCTTGAAATAGATAGCGTCCGGCACATTTTCCATGAGCATGTGCAGCAGATCGCTTTCGGCGATATCGGTCATAGCTTCCCCCCTCGATCTTCCTCACCAACCCGAAGCGTAAGCGAGGGTTTGCGTTCCCTCGCTTACGCTTCGGGTTGGTGAGGATCGCCCAGCGGCAGTGTAATCGTGAACGCGGTTCCCTTGCCAGGCGTACTTGCCACGTCCACTGTGCCGTTGTGCATGGCGACGAACGCGCGCACCACGCTCAATCCCAGCCCCAGCCCGCGGCGCTCAAACTCAAACTGCCCTGAGCTGTGCCGCGATACGTCGGGCTGGGTAAAAAACGGCTCGAAGATGTGGGACAACTGAGCCGGCGCGATGCCGATGCCGTTGTCGCGGACTTGTAGATGCACCGTGTCCGCGTCGCGCCAGCCGCGCACCTCGATGGTGCCGCGGTCGGGCGTGAATTTGATGGCGTTGATGAGCAAGTGATCGAGACAAATGCGGATTTTCTCCGCTTCCACATCGATCATGCCCAGATCGGCGGCGAGATCGACCACGGGGCGCTGTCGCCGTTGTTCGATAAACGGATGAACACACTCAATTGCCTCGCGGACCAGGGCCGCGCAGTCCGTCGGCCGGCGATCCAGCGGCCTCTCGAAGCGGCCCGCGCGGAGCATTTGCAGGATGTCCTCCACCAATCGATGCAGGCGGTCTCCCGCCTGCTTGATCCGCCGCAGGCAGTCCACCGTCAGCGGATCAGACGGATTCGTCCGCAAGGCCAATTCCGGCAGGGCCAGCAGGATCGTTAACGGCGTCCGCAACTCGTGACTGGCAACGTTAATGAAGGCTTCCTTGAGCGCGTTGGCCTGGCTCAGCTCGGCGTTGGCCTGTTCCAACTCCTGATTTTTCAGGCGCAGGTCGTCGAGCAGCTGTTGTCGCTCCTTCAACAAGTCGTACTGCTCGCCGGCCTGGTGCAAGATCGTCAGCAACTCTTCGGGATCCCAGGGTTTGGTGATGTAGCGGTAGACGTTGCCTTCGTTGATGGCGTCGATGACGGCCTTGATGTCGGCGTAGCCGGTGAAAAGCAAGCGGATGACATCGGGATGATCGCGGCGGACGCGGCGGAGAAACTCGATGCCGCTGATCTCCGGCATGCGCTGATCGCTCATGACGACGTGGACCGGCTCCTCGTGCAAGAGGCGCAGCCCCTCCCGCGCGTGTGTGGCACCCAACACGCGATAGTCGTGGCGCAGCAGATCCCGCAGGCTCTGCACCACATCGGGTTCGTCATCGACAACCAGAAGCGTATGACGTTGGCCCATTCTCCCCACTCGTGAGGGTTGACAGCCATCTTCGCCGGTGGAACACTATAGGAATTGTCTCCTATGGCGCGTCGTTTGTCTCTCCAAATATTATGCTGTAGATTTCGCGAGAGTGACTGGCCATGAACGGTTTGACGATCGTCCTGTTGGAACGCGCCTGCCGGATCTTCCTGGAGCGAGCGTATCCGGACGGACCCGACGCCATTCCGCCCCCAAAAAACCACTTCCTCGCCCTCAATCCCGATCAGCCGATCGAGTCCGTGCTGGTCCCGCCCTTGTGCCAACCTTTGCGGCGGCGCGACAGCGACCTGCGCGGCTACGCCTTGCGTCTGGGCAGCGCGATGCACCCGCATCTCAAGTTGCAAATCATGGACCACGGAGACGCGGGTTGCGTTTTCAGTGTCGATACACACGACGGCTTCCCCTGCGATCCGTCCCGCCCCGATGCGGCCCGCTGGATAGAGTTGCAAACGGCCAATCGACGGCTCAAGGAGCAGATCGAAAGCGCCTGGGAAGAGGCCGGCTTGTTGACGTTCAACGGCCTGCTGCGCCGCGAGCTGGCGCGAGAAGCGTGAGAAGAATTTCGTCGTAAGTCATTGTGGCTCAAGATGCCAACTTAATCACTTCCGTCTGCTTCGGAGATACCAGCGGCGGCAGCGACTGCTTACTCCGCTGCGCTCTTTGCGCGGCTCGGACCAGATTGGCTAGCCTCGGCGGGCAGCGCAAGAATCTCGAAGAGATAGAATTGACGCGGGCCTGGCGCCAGCCACAGCGAATACGGCTGTGTATCGAGGAGGCGCTTTCCCTTCAAATCCTTCAGCTCCGAGAATGATAGACAGTACTGGCCGGTGATCCAGGGAAACCATTCGCGCGTGAAGGGCAAGACCGGCCAGCGCGGACGGGGTGGCCGGCCCGCTTTCGCACTCATGATCGTGTACAAGCCGTCCCACTCCACTCCGCCCTCGATGCTGAGAGGGTCGATGCCCCGTTGCTCCACGGCCCGTTGCCCCAATTGCCAGCGCGCCGAGTTCCACGAGAGCCAATCGTGCATCAGAGCAAGGGACACCAGACCGGCGACGGCCAGAACGACCACGCCGCATGGTAATGCCCAACGCTTGGCCGGCTCATTGGCGATTTCCGCCGCCGGCGGCGCGGCCAAGAACAAGGCCCCTGGCAGCAAAAAGAGCAAATAACGATCGTAAATCCCCGGTACGATCAGCAAAAAGGGCACTTGAAGGATCGTAAAAAGCACCAGCGGGCAAAGCCACAAGCCCGGAGCGCCAGCGAGGGGCTGCTTCGGCCCGTCGCTGGCGCTCCGGGCTTGTCGAGCGGATTCGATGGCGCGGAGGACCAACAGCGCCCCCGCGACGCAGCCCAGCAAACTCAGAAAGACGCGGCTCGTTGTGCCAAGCAGAATGGGACGGGTGTTCTCGCCGACGACCAGCGTGCCGCCGCTCAGCTTCGAGCCGGCGAATGCTCCTTGCGGCGTCAGCATGTTGTCGGTGTACGGGAACAGCCCGCCGTAGGGCAAATAGCGGTCGAAGTGGTACCAGTAACCGGCGAAGGCGAGCATCAGCCCCAGAGCCCAGGCGAATCGCTTCCACGACCCGACGCGCGGCGTCAACAAAAGCAAAGGCAGCGCCGCCAGACCGGCGAAATGGAGCGTCACGAACGGCAACTGCAAAAGCGAGATTGGTTCCAGCAATTCCGGTTTCTGGACGCGGACGTCGGTTCGGTGGCTGAACCAGAAATGCGTCACCAAGCCCGCCGCCACGGGCAGGAAGACTCCCAGCCACCACATTGGCCGCGTCCGCAAGGCCGGTGTGCGTCCCAGCAAAACCGCGGCAACGATGGACACGGTGACGGTGTTCTGGCGCGAAAGCGCCGCCAGCGTGGCTGTCGCGCAGGCCGCCCACAACCATGCCGTCCGTTCCTGTCGCACGGCACGGACATAGAGGGCCAGCGCCACAAGCGCCAGCGATAAGGCCGGCACATCGGTCATGAACGTGCCCTGCAACAAGAAAAAAAGCGGATGAAACGCCAACGCGCCCACGGCCAAAGCGGCGCGGCCCGGCGTCCACCCCTCTTGACGCAGCAGGTCGTAGAACGCCCACAAACCCAGCCACGATAGGAGGATGGTCGAAACCCGCAGCGCGAAGAAAGACTGTCCCAGGATCCAGATGAAGGGGCTTGCCCACAACCATTGACCCAGCTGCGGCATTGCTGCCCAACCGCCGTAGTGGATGCCCTTGCCGGCGGCAAACAAGAGCGTGCCGCGACCGAAGGCCCAATCGTCGTTGAGTGGAAAATTCTGACTTGCGGGCGGCAAACAGAAAAAGAGCAATCCCCACGCGAGCGCCGAGAACACGAGCGGCAGGACCAACGGAGACACGGCGGGAGAAAGAGAACGGCGCTGCGCAACAGGTGCGGAAGTGCTCATGAAATTATGTTTCCAGCCCTGATTGGCCACCGTGCCTGAAGGCGTGAGTAGGTTGTAGGGTGGGCCGACGCAGGAGGCCCACCACGCCCCCCTGTTGTGGCACGGTCTCCGGACCGTGCCACTGCCACCTCTGTTGTGGCTCGGTTGTGGCACGGTCTCCTGACCGTGCCGCTCTGTTGTGGCACGGTCTCCTGACCGTGCCACTCGCGTTGACCGGAGGTCTCCTGAAGTACGGGAGACCTGCGGTCGGCCCAAGTGGCATGGTCCGGAGACCATGCCACAACAGAGGCCACAACAGGTGACCGGAGGTCTCCTGAAGTACGGGAGACCTGCGGTCGGCCCAAGTGGCATGGTCCGGAGACCATGCCACAACAGAGCCACAACAGGAGAAGCGTTGCTAAACAATCCTCCATCCGCCCGTTAGCGACGGATCATCAAGCATGCCAATCCAAAGTAGATGAAGAGCGCCAGCAAGCCGGCGAGGCTTCGCGTCAAGGGGCCGCCGGCAATACGCCGGCCGGCCTTGGGCGAGCGCAGCAGCCACGGCAAAAGGCAGCCGAACGCCGAGGCGGCGGCCAATCCTCCCGCCAAGGAAATTCCAAGCGTCTGCGCCAAAAGCCACGAGCGCGTCCAAACGCCGGCCACGATTGTCACCAAGACTCCGCACACCAAACCGAGCAGTGCGCCGATCAACACCTCGCGTCCGAGCCGTCGCCGCAGGTCCGCGCCCGTGAAGGTCGAATCGCGCAGGGCACGCAGCGTCAGCGCCAACGATTGGAGCGACGCGCTTTCGGCCAGGGAGAGGACGAGCGGGATAAAGAGGACCATGGCCGCCACGCGCTGGAGCTGGACCTTGTAAATCGATGACAACCCCGCCGCCAACAGGCCGCCGGCCAGCGTACCCAATAGCCAGGGGGCGCGCTTGGCGACGGAGGCCAAGAGCGACGAAGCCGAATCGGCCGGATGAACGCCGACGAGCTGGAAAAGCTCATCGGCCGGCCCGGTGGTTGGGGTTGGTGTTTGCGCGGCGGCAGTGTTCTCCGCCTCCTTGGGCCGCATCGTTTGCAGCTGCTCGAAGACAGCGGGCAGCAGCCGGCCGGCCCGATGCGTTTCCTCGGCCAAACGCCAGCGAAACGCAAGAGGGATATGGTTCTCCAGGTAATACATCTGATACGCCGCCTGCAACGATTCATCTGTGCAACAGGAGACGATCTGCAACCACGCAATCAGCCGGGCGCTGTAATCCTGGTGCTCCATCCCCGCCAGGAAAAAGCTGTGAAAGAAGCCCAAGAAATCGTCGAGGACGGCTTTTTTCATGCCCTGCGGAAGAAGGAAACGCGCGAAATAATGGCCGAGAACTTCGATCGAATCGAAACGCTGGCGGTTGCAGGCATCGATGATCTGGCGGCGCGTGCTTTCGGGGACGTCCGTGGCCCGCTCGAAATGCTCGCGTAGCAAGATCCAGTCGGCAATGGTTTGAACAGTCTTCGGCGGCAACGTGGGTCCGGGGCGTTCGTTGACGGCGGCCAGCTCCATCAGCAGCGTGTTCTGGAACGAATCGCCCGGCGCTAGAAGGACCGGATCGAGCATCGCGCACAGGCGATCCCACAACGGTTCGGCCTCCTCGCCCAGGCCCCGCAAGAGATCAACCAATAAACCGAGGTGATTGTCGCGGCCCCAGAAATCCCTGGAAACGGCCGATTCTTCGGACTTGCTAAAGGCGCCGAACCTGTCCAGCAGCCATTCCACCGTCTCGCCCCGCAGCCGAGGACGATGGACCAAGAAGCGCTCCAGGAAACGGATGCCTACTGGCTCGTCCGGTGGGAACAGCGGACGGAGGATCGATCGTCGTTGTCCCTCGTCACTGAGCAAGCGAAACTGTTCCCAAAAAACGGTAAGCAGCTCGTGATCGCCGGCATGGACGTGATGGGCGGCGGCGGCGCGGCATTCCGTTCGAGCCAGGGCGTGCAAGAGGGCCATCACGATCCATTCCAAGGGCAGCTCCGACCGCGCCAACTGATCGAGTTCTTCCTCTGTGCAATTCTTGAGCAGGGCGTGCCCCGACGCACGGGGATCGACCGGTGAAAGCTCCCAGTGGCTCTTGTCCAATTCGGTCAACAGCGCGAGGCGCAGACCGGGAGCGTAGGGCGGTTCCGGCAGGACGCGCTGCAACATGTCGCGGAGTTTCGCGGGATCGTCCTGGGCCAGCGAGCACAACAAATGGAAGGCGGGCTGCCAATCGCCGGGCGGCTGCTCGGCCAGGGCGCGGGCCGCCTCGCTCTCCAGGTCCGACCAATGCTCGCGCAGCACGCCGGCGAATTCCTGCCGCACGCGCTCATTGTTCAAGCTGCTTTCGCGCACGATTGGCCAGAGCTTGTCGCGGTGCTCCTCCAGGAGCGCCTCGCCCCAGGGGGCGTGTTTCAACGTCAGCAGATCGTCGCCGGTGGCTTCCCCATTGCTCATGCGGATGGCGATCTTGGCCGCCTTCAACCCTTCCTGGAAGGGGATCAGCGCGGTGCTCGTTTTGCCCACCAGGCCATGCACTTTGTCGATGGTCGGCCAATCGCCGCGGGCCGCCAGGTCGATCCATTCCTCGATGCCGGGTTCGGCCTCGCCGCTCAACTCGGGCGAGAACTGGTGGGCGAAGGTGTCGAGGGCGTAGCCGCGCGTTGTGTACAGCTCGGCATCGAGACCGCGGCTGGGGTCGGACAAATAGGTGCCAACGACGCGCGCATGCTTATACATGCGCAAGTCGCGGTGGGCATTTTCGTAGGTGGAGAAGGTCAAATTGGCGGCGACGGCTTCGGGCATCAGGCGAACGGCGGCGTAGACCAACAGGGCGGTCAAGCCCGGCTCGGCCAACAGATAAAAGCGATTGCGGGGCGCGGTCGGCCCGGCCTGCATCGCCAGCATGCAGCCGCGCAGCGCCAGCCGCAGCAACTGGCGGCGTTTTTCCGCCTCATTGGCCAGGCGGCGCGGAAAGAAGCGCTGGCCGCCGCCGGTATCGGTGCCGGAAGCGACGGGCTGGAGGAAGGCAGAGACGGCCTCATCGTTGATGGCGTCGGCAGCCGGCAGTTCCTCGAAGGGAGGCAAGTTGGTGCCGTCCTCTGGGGAGCAGCTGGTCCGCCAATCGGGCGAGTCCCAGCACAGAAGCGCCTCGCGCGCCGTCAGCCCGGGACGAATGAGAATATGCGAAAAGAAATTGTTGGCGCGGCCGCGGTCGTCGGGAACGAAGACGGTATGAATCAAGGCGCTCTGGCCGCTGCCGGGAACGCGCACCAGCGCCAGCCGCCGCGGCGCCCACGACGATTTCTCGCCCGCCATGCCGGCCGGCAGTTCGTAGGAGGGATACTCCAGCGCGAAACGCAGCAGCAGCGGATCGAGCGTGGACGTGGCCCGCACGGTGAAACCCGCTTGTTTATATAAACCCTCTTCGCGCAGACAGTGCGTGATGCAAATCTGCTGGATCGGGATGGACACCTCAGGAGAGTCTTGAGGTTTCGCGGGCATCATCATCAGCATCGTTTTCCCTTCACAGAATCCCGCATCGGAACGATCTACTATGAGTCCCGAGCGCCGGCGATGGGCGAGGAGGTTCGTTGTTCCTGAACGATATATTGCGATTCGCGCCTGGTCACAAGCTTTTTGTCCGAACTACCGGTCACTGGGCGTTGAGTCATCGCCAATAGGACAGGGAGCAGCGGCACATAATTTCGTGATTCGTACAGCCAGCTAAATGCAAGGCTGCTTAAAAAAACGAGTGGCACCAGGGTGAGAAACAGAGCCTTAAGGCGAGAATCCAAGTCGCGCCAGTGTTTCCAGATTATGGGCAGGAACAGCCCGATAAACAGAATTGGTTGAAGGTAGTTCTGGTAGAGTGGGGCGGAAGTACCGAAGGAGGCATCGCCGAATCCCAGGTTTTGAGCCACCATGATTTTCGAGCCGTTGATCGAATCGCTGGCCCCCGTCCACCCAAAGGGCAGCCGAACCGCGAGAAAGGCGGCCACCCCGATTAGCCCCAGGACACCTGTCCTCAGATACGTCCGCGGGCCGCGTCCCCGCCAGCACGCCGCATAAGCCGGCACCAGAACAATCGCCGTTTCCTTCGCCAATATACCAAGCGCCAGAGAAACACCAAGGAGCCGCCAACGATCCTCGATCAAGCAGAGCAGGGCCAGGGCGAACAAGGCATGACTCATCGGGTCGGTAAGTTGTCCCATGTAATACAGGACCGAAAAGGGATACAAAATAGCGTAAACTCCCAGTCCGGCCAGGGCTTCCTTGGGCCGATGGAATCGTCGAATGAAACGGTAGGTACACCAGACGAACCAGTAAGTGAAGAAACCACGGTAGACAAGGCATGCAAAACGCCAATCGCCGGTGTATAGCTCCAGCGAACGAACGAAGCCGTAAGGCGCGGGACGGTAGATATGCGGGACCCAATTCTCTCCGTGGCTTTCCGGTCTATGATTCAGGACGGCGGCGTAGAGCGCGCGCTGCCAGTTGACATGGTAGTAGCGAACCGTCTTCCGCCCTTCCTTCACGTCGAACCAACCTCGGTCAACCTCAAACCAGTGATACGCGGTTAGGGCGACCGCCAACAACAAGAACCCCCCATTCAGAAGGATCGGACGCCGCTCCTCATCGCGATCGGCCCAAGCCCGTAAACCGATCGTCAGGAGCATGCAGAGCAGGACGCTCCCCTTGGTTATCCAGCCTAACGGAAAGTGTTGGGGAGGAGCCAGTTTGGTTGGATGCGGATCGAGGAAGAACGGGGCCACGGAGAGGACGCCAACGATGGCCAATCCGAACCACGTGAGTTGAGTAAACGGCAAGGAACGGAGGTTCGTCTCTCGATCCCCTGGTCGGTTGGCTCGCTGTCGTTCTGACGCGTTCTGTTTACGCAATTCCGCACCTAAAGCAATTTTTTCTTACCGGCTTGCGCTCCAACCGAGGGTGCCAGCAACGGGCACATTGCCCATTGCTGGCGGTTCGGGCTAGTGGAGAAGCCGCTGCGAAATCAGAGCGTTCTGCCCTGGGAGCGTCAGTAGGTTAAACGGGGAATGTTAACAACATATGAAGATTCCGTGTAGATGAGCGAAACCTGAGCGAAAAGTAAGGAAAAGAAGAACTTCGCGGTTTATTAGAAGAACCTTCACACTTCCTACATTTAGCGTCAATACACTCTCCGCACACGCCCATCAATTGAGGTGTTCGATTGCAACCTCGCCCCGCCCACAATTTCGCCCGCGGAGGAGGTCTTCTCCTTCTTTTGTTCAAGTGTTCATTGTTTCTGCATTTTGTGGTTGTAGGTTACGCCTCACGCGATGCGGTGACTCACCTCGGTGGTGAAGTGGTCAACCGTGGGTCCGAAGTTTTTTCTCTATGAGGAGGTTCACCAACGTGAACAGGCAACATGGTTTGCGGAGAAGCCGAGAAGGCTTCACGCTGATTGAGATGCTGGTGGTAATCGCCATCATCGCCGTGCTCGTCGGGCTGCTCTTGCCCGCCGTGCAGAAGGCTCGCGAGGCCGCGGCCCGCAGTCAGTGCGCCAACAACCTGAAACAGATCGGTATCGCCATCCACAATTTCTACGATCAACACAAGCACTACCCTGACCCCGGCGAAGGCTCGCTCTACCTGGGCGGTGCCGGCACGAACGCCGGCGTCTCCACCGGCACCAGCGCCACCGCGGGCGGCGGCGGCATCTCAGCCACTGCCGGACAAACGGACACCTTCAACGCCGCTGTGCTCGATGGTCCTGCTCCCGCTGGCCCGGGCACTGCGCCGACGCCGGCCAGCGCCACGCTGACCCCCGGCACCTGGTTCTTCCCCAACGGCGTTTACGGCGCCGCCAGTGCCTATAGCCCCACGTCCGCGCCTCCGGTGGTTGGTCTTCTGCCTCAATTCAACTACACCACCGGACCGTTCACTTGCCAATCGCTGTTCACCCGCATCCTTCCCTACATGGAAAAGGATGAAGTCGCCGCCGGCTACAACTTCAGCCTGCCCTACAACGATCCCAATGCCACCAATACCAACGGCCTGATCGCGCAAACGGTCGTTCCCTCCTACCTGTGCCCGAACAACCCGCTGCGTCCGTCCAACGGCCAGGACGCCAATGGCTTCGGCTACGTCGATTACGGCAACACCGTCTACACCGACATCGATCCGCAATCCGGCGTCCGCAACAAGAACACGCGTATGTCCGGCGCTCTGCACGGCACCCGCGACGGCCAGGGCGTGACCTTGGCTCAGATCGAGGACGGCTTGAGCAACACCATCGCCGTGACCGAGGACGTGGGCCGCTATGAGCAAATGCCTGGTGCTTACCAGGATCCGCTGGCCGGCGCGGGTCTGGCCAACGGCGGTTCGATCCAGACGGCTCGCTGCTTCTGGCGTTGGGCCGATCCGGACAGCGGCTTCGGCGTTTCCGGCGATCCGTCGGCGGGCAATGGCTGGGGCGTGCCCTCGACGACGTATCCCAACCTGATTGGCAACTCGCCCAACGGTCGTGCCAAGGTGATCAACAACAACAAGTATCCGTTCGGTGGTCCGACGGGCACGGTGGCCAACATCCCGGCGTGCGTGTGGACCAACAAGACCAACTGCGGTCCCAACGACGAAGTGTTCGGCTTCCACGGCGCTGGGGCGAACGTTCTGTTCATGGATGGTCACGTGACGTACATGGATGAGAACGTGGATGCGATCTTCTTCCGTCGCTTGATCACGTCGTCGGAGCGGATTGCGCCGAGCCAGCCTGATCCCAACGGCGTTTACAACGTGACGGCCATCGACTACTAAGAACAACGATTCCCAGGCTATTTGGCTTGGCCGAAGGCCCGCTCGTCGAGCGGGCCTTCGGGCGTTTCCTGGGAGGCTTGATCCAAAGAGGGAGAAGGAATGAAAAAAGCATATTTCTATGGATGTGTTGTTGGGTTGACGGCTGTGGTTATGGGTTGCGGCGGGCAGAAAGAGTTGCCCATCAAGAAGACGTATCCCGTGCAAGGCAAAGTGTTAATCAAAGGCGAACCGGTGGCCTTTGCCACCGTTAGCTTTGAGCCCAAGGAAGGCGGCTCGCCGGCCACGGCCTACACGGATAAAGACGGCGTTTTCTCGGGGGTCCGCACCTATTCGAATAACGAAATGGATGGGATGGTGCCGGGCGAATACGAGGTGAAGCTGGAAGCTTACAATCCGGTCACGAGCGTCAAGTTCCTGGGCCAACGACCGGGCGAGGGCGAGAAGCCGACGCAGATTCCGGCCGAATACAGCGATAAAGCGGTGCAGACGGTCACCATCGATGCCAATGACAACAACCAGATTACCATCGATATCCAATAATCGGAGCACGGAATGACGAGCCGAGCGCTGAGCACGATGCTGGGGATTGGGCTGCTCTTCTTTTGTCTGAGCGGCTGCCAGAAATCCACCGAGCCGGAGGGTGGGCCGCTCAACGCCGGCCCGTATCCCGAATGCCGTTCCATCGTCGCATGGATTCGCGCCAAACATCAGGATCCCGAGGCGAACGTAACTCGTTGGGGACCGCGCACGCAAGAGAGCGACGGAGGCCCCGTCTTGATCGAGGTGCATTATCAGGCTACGATCGGGAAGGTTGAAGACGGACACTGGGCGCAAACCCTCCGCGTGATTGACCGTAATAACATTATGGAGGAAACGCAACCCGTCGCCGAATAAATTATTCCACAACTCCCGGGTGTCCGCGACGAGACAATGCCAACGCCGGCTCTTGTCGCAGGGACTTCGGGCTTGTACATAGGTGGAAGCCAATGAAACTCTCCCGCACCGCCAAGTACAGTATCGCTGGTATGGGGCTGGTGCTTCTCGTCTGCATCGGATTGCTAATCTTCGCGACCAGCGGCAGCAAGAAGATCGGACCCGTCGTCGATCCGACCAAGTGCGAATTCTGCGGCGGCAGTTTGAACAAAAACGGCGAATGCCCCAAGTGCATGGCCTCGATGGGAAGGGATAAGTACCAGGCCAAGCGCGAGAGCAAAAACTGGTACAACAGCCCCCTCATCGCCTCGATCGTGATCGGCATGCTTTGTCTGTTGGCGAGCGTCCATATCGGCTTGGTCCTGGGCAAGTATCTGCGGCGAAAGAAAGCGGACGTTTTTTACCACACCCGTTGTCCCAAGTGCGGTCGAAAACTCCGCTACCGCGACTCGCAGATCGAGCATTTAGGCAAATGTCCGCTGTGCCAGAAAGCGATCCGCTTTCCCAAGCCGGTCATCCCGCCCAAGCCCACACTGTGGAGTAAAGTCCGGGGAATTTCGTGGAAACGGATCCGAGAAATTGTGTGGGATTAAACGCAATGATGATCCATTGCGCCAGCCCGCAGCGCAAGCAAGGGTAAAGCAATCCCTTGCTTGCACTGCGGGCTGGCAAATCCCCCTTGTTGTGGCCCGGTCTCCAGACCGGGCCACCGGCTGTGACCGAAGGTCTCCACACCTGTGCAGGAGCGGAGACCTTCGGTCGCGGAACGTGGCGGGGTCCGGAGACCCCGCCACAACAGGGTGGTGGAGACCTTCGGTCGCGGAACGTGGCGGGGTCCGGAGACCTCGCCACAACAGGGTGGAGACCCCGCCACAACAGTGGGATTAAGCGCAATGATGATCCATTGCCAACCCATAGCGCAAGCAAGGGTAAAGCAATCCCTTGCTTGCGCTGCGGGCTGGCAAACACCGAGGAGTACAACCATGCGTTCCGATCATCGTTCTTCGCCACCGCGGGATGGTTTCACCCTGATCGAAATGCTTGTGGTGATCGCGATAATCGGAGTGCTGGTCTCCATCATCATTCCCGCGGTGTTTCGGGCGCGGGAAGCGGCGAATCGCGTGCAGTGCGTCAATAACCTCAAACAGATCGGCGTGGCGATCACCAACTTCTACGATCAGCAGCAGCATTATCCGGATGTCGGCAAAGGGTCGTTGTTCCTGGGCGGCTTGAGCGCGAACAGCGGCGTTTCCACCCCCGCGAACACGTTCAATGCCCAGTTGCCCGACGGTCCAGCCCCCGCCGCGGCCGGCGCGGAACCGACCATCCCGTCGGGGCAAACCTACTCTCCCGCCACCTGGTTCTGGCCCAACGGCGTCTACGGGACCGCCGGCTCGTTCTCACCCACGTCTTCGCCCGCCGTGTTCGGCCTGGCCGGGCAGTACGACTACACCAAGGGGCCGTTCACCTGCCAATCGCTGTTCACGCGCATTCTGTCGAACATGGAGAAGGAAGACATCGGCGCCAAATACGACTTCACCCGTCCCTACAACGATCCCGCCGCGGCCCAGAATCAGGCCATCGCTCAAAATGCGGTTTCCGCTTACCTCTGTCCAAGCAATCCCGCGCGTCCGACCGACGGCCTGGATACCAACGGCTATGGCTATGTCGATTACGGGCCGACCGTCTACACCGACATCGACCCCGTCACCGGCGTCCGCAACAAGAACACGCGGATGGTCGGCGCTTTGCACGGCACGTACGACGGCAAGGGCGTCACGCAATCGTGGATGGACGACGGTTTAAGCAATACCCTCGCCGTCGCTGAAGTGGCCGGTCGAAATGAGCAAATGCCCGGCACCTTTGTGGACCCGCTGGGTTCCGCCGGGGCGGGCGGGGGTGCTCCCGGCACTCTGATCGCGCGAAGCTTCTGGCGCTGGGCCGAGCCGGATTCGGGCATCGGTGCCTCCGGCGATCCAAACGCCGGCAACGGTTGGGGCACGGTGACAGCCGGCTACAAGGGGCTTGTCAACGGCCGCGCCAAGGTCATTAACAACAACAAATATCCCTTTGGCGGCCCAGCCACGTGTGTCTGGGCCAGCGTGACCGGGTGCGGTCCCAACGACGAAGTGTTCAGCTTCCATACCGGGGGCGCCAACGTGCTGTTCATGGACGGCCACGCGACGTATTTGGATGAAAACATCGATGCGATCTTTTTCCGTCGTTTGATAACGGCCGGCGAGCGCATCGCGCCGGGCCAGCAAAGCGGCGCGGTTTCCGTCGCCATCAGCGACTATTAGGCGAGCGGGGTCGCATAAGCGCCCCGAGAGAAGCACTCGGGGCGCTTACGCGACCCCGCTCGCCTTCTCGAAATCTTCTTTTGACAGGAAATCAGTTCGCCCTTACTGTAAATAGTTCTCAGACGTATGGGAAAGAAGTATATACACACTTCTTTCTTTTCCGTTTGTTCACCCGGAACTCGACGCAGGAGTTTGGCCATGTGTTCCTTATGCTCGCAAAAGCATCCGCGGCGTGGCGGTTTCACGCTCATTGAGCTGTTGATTGTAATGGCGATCATCGCCGTTTTGGTTTCCATCAGCATCCCCGCCGTGATGAAGGCGCGGGAAGCATCTAACCGCACGGTTTGCGCGAACAACCTGCGCGAATTCGGCCACGGTTTCATTAACCATCAGACGCAAGTTGGGTATCTACCGACAGCCGGTTATACCGACTATGCCGCACCGACCTTCAGTTCGTCAACGGTAGGTGGCACCACGTACTACAATCCCTACATGGGCGCAGGAACCCCTGGAGTCACAGGCCAGGATGCCGGTTGGGGTTACCAGATTTTGCACTTCATTGACGCCGATCCGGTTTGGAGCGGCGCGCAGCTCGGCACAGTCGCCGGCGGGGGTGGCAGTGGAAACAAGACTGCCCCCACGACGGTGAGTCAGCTCATGCAGAATGCAATTGAGACGCCCTTGAAAATCTTCTTCTGCCCTGCCCGTCGCCAACTCGCGACAACCACGTATACCAATAGCGCCTTCCCATACGAATCGGCGGTTTATACTCAGGGCAGTAAGTATAGTGTCGCGCTTGGGGACTACGCCGGCTGCAACGGCACCGGGACCGATACCTATCCCCCTGGCGGCACCACCGTTGCTGGCGCCCCCCCAGGAAATGGCGCGATTGTTACCCAAGCCACCGGCAGATACACCATTTCCACCTCCGACATTAAAGATGGCACCCCTTATACCCTCTTGCTGGGCGAGAAAGCGGCAAATCCTCGTATTGGGACGATCACGAATGAAGACGACATGGGATATTTCGCCGCGTATGGTCCCAGTCCAACTGCCAAGTCCGGGACATTCGGTGTCAATTTCAACACTGTTCGCTTCACTTCGGCATCCTTGCTGCCGCTGCGCGATTATGAAGTGCAGGGAGCGACCGGAGGCGCTTTCGGTTCTGCTCATGCGGGAAGCTTCAACGCATTGATGGCCGATGGTTCCGTGCG
>DASRBG010000258.1:0-10571 GCA_035653735.1 Gemmataceae bacterium | reverse complement strand
TCCAGCAGCGCGCGAAGAGCCATCATGTCGTCGGTCATCGTGGTGATCCTCCAGGTCGGTTGCGTGTCGCAACTCAACCCTACCGAAAATCACCGCGATGGCCGCCCGGCCCGCCTTCGCCAGACTCGTGGCGGTCGCTACGGCTGGCCGGACGACCTCCTACACCACGATGGGGGACACGACCTCGAAATAACTTTCGACGATTTGCCAGCCCTGACGCTCAGCGTGGATTCTACAAAGTCTGAGCTGATCATCAACAGACGCATCGCGTTGGTTGTCTGACGAGTAGCGCGCGTAGAGCGCGACCGTAGTCGGCGCAAAAATCTCGTTACCTGGAACTTCCCTTGCGTTGCTCATGCGCTGTAACCTCCCGGGCTACCCACTCGCGGGCACATTGGCGACCAAGAAGACGGGCCATGGCGGACAGGCCCCGGTTCAACGTCTCCGCGGCGAAGTCCAGGTCTCTTGAGTCATTTCTCCGTCTGTCGTGGGGCCCTGTGGGCTGCCGAATCACGCTCGTCATGGTAGCAATAAACCGCCGATGATAGACAGCAAGTGGCTCGCTCACGTGCTCTAACGTCTCCCGAGCGGTCGTGGAATGCGTTCTCAGCCGGCTTGGGGCAATGACTCTCAATGGGAAAGATTGAGGCTCAGACACCAGCGTAGGTACTGCGATCGTCTCCCCGGCCCCGTGCTTTTGTCGAACCTGAGGGCTTTCAGGTCGGCTATGGCGTCTTATAAACGCCTGATACGCTGTCACTTGGATTCGTTAAAAAACTTGAATCCTGTTCTTTTTTCGTTCATGATAAAGACATAGATGTCGGAACAAGAAGCATCATGGCCAGGCCTTATGCAAGTGAGATGGCGAAGCTCCCTGAAACGTTCGATTGGGCCGCCCACGCCGACATCGGCTCTCTATGCCAGGCCGTTCGGACCGCGGGGCTCTCGCCCTTGCGCGCTATCGGCTCCGGCGGCTCACTAACGGCCGCTCATGCCCTCGCCGAATTTCATCAACGCTATACCGGCCGGATCGCGGCGGTAGCCACGCCCCTCGAGGCCATCGGAGAGCCACTTGATAATGGTGTCAGCACATGGCTGCTCAGTGCGGGCGGCGGCAACGTGGACATCCTCGCGGCCGCCCGCGCACTAATCGAGCGCGAACCACGTCAACTTGCAGTGCTCTGCGGTCGGGAAAGCAGTCCGTTAGTCGAGCTCTGTCGGGCGCATGCCTTCACCGATCTTCTCCTCTTCCCTTCCCCGGCCGGCAAGGACGGGTTCCTTGCGACCAACTCCCTGGTTGGTTTCGTGACTCTGCTCGCGCGGGCCTATGCCGCGGTGTTCGGCGACGCCGACCAATGGGCTGACGCAATGAAGCTTGTTCGGGATGCGATCGACGAGCATTCAGCTGCGGCGACCTCCTGGGAGACGGCCACGAATGCGCTCTGGTCGCGCTCGACAACGATCGTGCTCCATGGCCCCTCGACGCGTGTTGGCGCCATCGACCTCGAGTCTAAATTCACGGAGGCGGCGCTTGGGAACCTCCAGCTCGCCGATTATCGCAACTTCGCACATGGCCGGCATCATTGGCTCGCCAAGCGCGGTGACAGTAGCGCCGTCCTCGCCTTCGTCACGGGCGCGGACGTCGGACTCGCCGAGCGAACATTGGCGCTGATCCCTCCCGATATCCCCCAAGCCCGTCTTGATTTCTCGGGAGAACCGACCGCAACTGCGATCCTCTCGCTCCTCGCAGCCATCCGGATTGCCGGCTGGGCCGGCATCGCGCGCGGGGTCGATCCTGGTCGGCCGGGAGTGCCCGAGTTTGGACGGAAGCTCTATAGCCTGCCGCTGCCGCCCGCCGCAGGGGCACGAAGGGCGGCGTTGCCGACACGCGATGCGGTTGCGATTGCTCGAAAGGCGGGTGTGTCCACAGCCCGCCTTGAGGCCGCTGGCGAGCTCGACTGGTGGCGCGATGCGCTGCATAAGTTTCGCCGCCGGCTCGCAGCAGCGCATTTCGGTGGCGTCGTATTCGATTACGACGGAACGGTTGTTGACACGCGCGATCGCTTCCGCCCGCCGCCGCCCCAAATGGCCGCGGAACTCGTCAGACTTCTGGACGCGGGCGCGTTAGTTGCGATCGCAACCGGCCGCGGTGCTTCCGTCCGCCGCGACCTCCAGACTTGTCTTCCGAGCTCGCTCTGGAATCGCGTCCTGGTCGGCTACTACAATGGAGCGGAGATCGCGCCGCTTGAAGATGATGATGCGCCTGATGGCCGGGGCATTCCTTGTCGAGAACTTGGCGCTCTCGCGGCGGCGCTTCGGGCTCAACCCGAATTGGCACAATCTGCGAAGCAGACAGACCGCCCTTATCAGATCACCCTGGAAGCTGCGCGCGTTCTGCCCGAAAGCAGACTATGGGATCTGGCGCACCAAGTCATTCTTATCGCCGGCGCTACGGATGTTCGCGTGACCCGTTCGAGCCACTCGATCGACATAGTCGGCGCCGGTGTTTCAAAGCTGAACGTGGTAGCACGGCTACGCTACGAGATCGATGGAGCCTCAGTGCTTGCCATTGGTGACCGAGGCCGTTGGCCGGGTAATGATTACGAGCTTTTGCGCGAGCCTTGCTCGCTCGGCGTAGACGAGATTAGCGTTGATCCGATGACCTGCTGGAACCTGGCCCAACCTGGCCAGCGTGGGCCAGCCGCGACGCTCGAGTATCTTGGGGTTCTGACGGGAGATAGCGGTCGCCTCCGTTTCATTGAAGAGGGTCTTCAGTGAATCAGGCTCTCGCACTTCGTGTACTCAGCCAAACTATGTTGTGGTCCGACGAGCGCGCCCGTGAAGAATTCGGCTGGCTACGGCTTATGGCGCGCCTCAAGTACGACGGCTATCGCGACTTTCAGGCTGGCATGCGCTTCATCGAAAGCCTCGCCACTTGGCTACAGCAGTTTAAACAGTCCGAGCGCGAAACAGCTTACGCTTTCGTCCGGCAGACGCTCGTTTATATCGGGCCTGCCGAGATGCAGCGATTAGTCGAGCAGTTCTATCCCCGGGCAGTTCGTGACCGCTTGGTTAAGACGGTGGCGCGTGAACGGTCGATACCGACATACCGCGTCTTTGCCGACGCCGCCGCTCGTGCCGATGTCGACCGGTTGCGTCGGCAAACCTTGTTCATGGGCCTCAGCGATGGCGCCCGGATCGATACAATCCGACACGCGAATGCGGGACTTCTTAGCAATGAACAGCTCGTCCAGGGCACTCAGGTCGACACCGATAAATGGGAAGATCTTCGCGACAATCTGCGAAGGGATCTCGGCAGCGACGAAGCCGGCTTTCGCCTAGTTTACCTGATCGACGACTTCGCCGGCACAGGCACCACTTTTCTTCGCTCAAATCCGGAGAAAGGCTGGAAGGGAAAGCTCATCCGTTTTCGGGACTCACTCAACGCGGCGACCAAAGAACTCGGGCCAGTGCTCGCATCAGACTGGGAACTCTGCGTTCACCACTACGTTGCGTCCGCCAATGCAGCACAGAACATTGAACGCCGCTTAGGCGAAGCGCGTGCTGCGCTCGCCGTCGATGGATGGGCGAAGGCCATGCACGCTTCTTTCGGGACTGTGCTTCCAGCCGACCTGCCGATCGATGCGGTGCCCGGCCGGTACGAACACTTCATCGAGCTAACCCAGACCTACTACGACTCTACGATCGAGACGAAGCACACGAGTGTCGGGGGCGTGCCCCATGTTGGCCTTGGTTACGGAGGATGTGCGCTGCCGCTGGTGCTTGAACATAACACGCCGAACAACTCAGTCGCGTTGCTCTGGGCCGAGACCAACGGGGGAGACCGCGACGGCGTGAACGTACCGGCGATGCGGCCCCTCTTCCGACGGCGCCAGCGGCATACCTGAGGCCCACATGGTCAATCCCTTCGAGAAGCGAGCAACCGAGTATCTGCGTGACGACGAGGCATTCTTAGCTGTGGTCACGCCCGAACCGCTCGCGACATTTTTTCAGAAGCCTGCCAAAGAAGGCAAGCTCTACGACCGGCTGACTATGATCGTCGGCACGCCGGGGAGTGGAAAGACCACGCTGGCTCGGCTATTCCAATTCTCGACGCTTCGGACTCTGCTGCGCAACACTGGTCTCAACACTTACAAGCCTCTGATCGACACGCTGACAGCCTGTGGCGCGATCGTGGACGAACAGCCAACGCTGGTCGGCGGCCGACTTCCCCTCGAAGCCGAGTATCGCGAATTCTGGGAATTCCCTTATCCGGAGGAACTCAAGACTGGCCTGATGATCGCGCTCTTGCAGGCGCGCACGATCCTAATCTGGCTTCGCAACATTCAAGCTGCCGGTTTCCCTCTAGAGGCGGTCGAGATTGTGCCACGCGCCGACGCGGTGGCTGCACTCACCGCCATAGGTGGCGTTAAGGGCCCCGATCTTCTAGCGCGTGCCCGTCAGGTGGAGTTTGCGATCTACCGTATTTCGGCCGCACTTATGCCTCCTGACATCGATGAGATTGATGCCGAGCCGGCTGCAGTGTACCGGCCATTTGATGTCATTGAGTCCATCAGGATCGTGGATGGAGAGGAAACTCTCACCCTTCGCCCGCTGATCATCTTCGACGATGCCCACTCCCTGCATCCGACGCAGCTCCTCGCGCTTCGCCGTTGGCTTGCCCGGCGTGAGCTGAAGGTCGCGCGCTGGATACTGACGCGCCTCGATGCCCTTACCCCGACGGACGTACTGGTCGACAATTCAGTCAATGGAGAAGAGCCGGGCCTCAAGCGCGCGCGAGAGATTACCGACATTTGGATGCAGAGCACCGAAGATCGGCGCGGTCAACGCAATGCCTTTCGCAGGATGGCGAAGGATATGGCAAGCCGATACCTAAGCCAGATGGAGGTCTTCAACCGCCGTGGATTGAAGAATCTCGGAGACCTGCTCTCTACTGCAGCCGAGGCCATTGCATCTGGAAAACGAGAAAGGCTTGTGCAGCAAGTCGACGGCTTGCAGCATCGCCTTGGGATCTCGGCAGAGCGTCGCCGCGGACTTGAGCAGGAGGTCGATGCATATCTCGCAAACGGCGAAGAAAGCGGCGAGGACTTACGACTGGCGATGCTAGCTGTGCTCCTGGAGCGTTACTCAAAGCGCATTCCGCAACGCGGGCTTTTCGAAGAGAATGGCGAAGACGCGGAACCCAACAGACCCCTGACCGCGGACGCGGGGGTCGCGGACGGCGCGCGCATCCACCTCCTTCATCGTTTCGATCGTCCGTACTATTTCGGCATCGACACGCTATGCGATGCCAGCTCTGAGAACGCAGAGCAATTCCTGCAGCTCGCTGGCCGATTGGTGGCACAATCTGAGACGCAGCTCATCCGAGCGAGGCCGCCTACTCTCAAGAGCGGCCTTCAGCATAAGCTGCTGCGCGAGCGCGCCGCCGAGATCGTCCGTGAGTGGGACTTTCCCCATCACGCGATGGTGCGTCGTCTCGCGGAGGGGATTGCCGCCGAGTGTGTTGCGAAGAGCCTCGAGGGAAATGCTTCCCTCGGTGGCGGCGCCAATGCATTCGGCATCCCTCAAGACGAGTTCGACGCCATCCCTGAAATGCACCCGCATCTAGCGAGCGCCTTGAAGTTCGGCGTCGCATATAATGCATTCGTCTTGGTTCCCAATCACGGCACCAAGAAGAAGCTTTGGTGTCTCGTCGAACTCGGTGGGGTCCTCCTCTTACACCACGGGCTGACGTTGAAGCGTGGTGGATTTCTGGAGCGGCGCGTCGAGGATCTCAACCGCCTGGTCGGCGAGGCCTGACATGGCGCGAGATCTTCGGTGGGATCCGTGCGTGGCGCACCGCGGATCCGAAGTGGACGGCTTCATCGCGGAATATTTTGCGCTATCCGGCCGCCGAACCGTGCTGATTGCTGGAGCCGGTTTTGACCCGCGTTCGACCGCCGTCGCGACTCGATTGGCTCTCACCGGTGCGCCCATGCGAGCTATTTTCATCCGGGAGAACCGCCCCAATCCGACCCAGGATCTCATCGATCGGGCCGAAGAAAACACAGGTGCACTGCTTTCCACAATCACTGATCGAGAGCTCGTTCCGGTCGACATTTTTGGCACCGACGGCGCGGTAACTGGCGGCCGAAATGTCATCACACTCCTAGGCCGCCAGAACTTCGACGGTATCACCGACGTCGTGATCGATATCAGTGCCCTTTCCGTTGGGACGAGCTTTCCGATCATCCGCTATTTCGTTGAGCGAGTTGAACGTCGCCGAGGACCCCCGAATATCCATGTCTTTGTCGCACACGATCCGAAGCTTGATGCGGACATCCGCTCGATTCCGAGCGATGCCCCGGGCCACGTCCATGGTTTCAAGGGCGGTTCCACTCTTGATGGTTCGGCCGCCGCTGCGAAGCTTTGGCTTCCTCAACTCGTCTCCGGCCGCCGCAGTGCACTTGGGCGGCTCTACGACTTTGTTGCACCTCATGACACTTGCCCGATCCTGCCCTTCCCGGCCAGTAATCCTCGGTTGGGCGACGCCTTGGCCGAGGAATATATCATCGAACTGGAGAGCACTTGGGCTGTAGACACTCGCAATATCGTTTATGCGGACGAGAGTGATCCCTTGGATCTTTACCGAACGATTCTCCGGCTCGACGATCGTCGCAAGCCTGTCTTCGCGGGAGCCGGGGGCTCTCTTCTCGTCCTCTCTCCGCTCGGCAGTAAGGTGATGGCACTGGGCGCGCTGATGGCGGCGCTCGAACGTGATTTGCCTGTCGCCCATCTTGAGCCCATCGGGTACACTCTTGAGGCAATCCAGGGCGGAGTTGTGGCGCCGAGTCTCGTTCACATTTGGCTGGAAGGGGATGTTTATCCTGCGCCACGGCCGGCGTTGCACGCAGAAGGAGGGCCTCGCGGATGACTTCTGTCAAAAAACCGAAGGTATTTGGAACTGGCCTTATTGCCCTCGACCTCGTTCTTGGCCTCGACCCAAAAACTCCAGTTCGATCCTGGGCAGGCGGGACGTGCGGCAACGTTCTGTCAGTTCTCGCGTACCTTGGTTGGGAAGCGTTTCCCATCGCCAGAATGAACGGGGATCCCGCGTCCGAACGCGTCCGTGCCGATATGGCACACTGGGGCGTTCGTCTCGACTTCGCGAGTTGCGGCCCCACAGCCCACACGCCCATCATCATTCAAGAGATCAGGCGCGGTCGGGACGGCAAACCTAAACACCGATTCTCTTGGTCTTGCCCGAAATGCGGAGAGTGGCTTCCGCCGTTTAAGGCAGTGACCACCGCCGCGGTCGATGCGGTCGCGCCAGCGCTAGACAACGCTTCCGTATTTTTTCTCGACCGGCTCTCGCGAGCAGCATTATCTCTTGCCAAAGAGGCCGCCGAACGAGGCGCAGTCGTAGTGTTCGAGCCATCGGGTAAGGGCACAGACAAGCTCATGGCTGAGGCGATCACTCTTGCCCACGTCGTGAAGTATTCCGACCAGCGCCTCGCAGGTATCGGAGGTCTGATGGACAGAGGGGCGGCAACCGTCGTTGAGGTGCAGACCCTCGGCGAACGGGGGCTCAACTATCGCCACCGCTTTGGGCGCTCGCCGTCCGAGTGGAAGCACATCGGTGCTTTCCCAGCTCCGAGGGTCGCCGATACCTGCGGTTCAGGTGATTGGTGCACGGCTGGACTTCTTGCGAAGGTGGCTACGAGCGGTTTGGCGGGGCTTCGCGAGGCGGGCGCTGACGGCGTGAAGGCCGCGCTCCGGTATGGGCAAGCGCTCGCGGCTTGGAACTGCGGCTTCGAAGGCGCGCGCGGTGGCATGTATGCTGTTGCTCGGCGGACGTTTGATGCGCAGATTGCTTCCCTAGTCGCCGGCGAACTCGATGATGTTGCGGGCTCGGTCGACGCGGCGAAAGCAGGGAGCTTGATCGACTGCCCAGCATGCCCTCCACCGTCGACAAAACGTGGAGTGACTCCGCATCGGGCGAGGCGAGCAGCGGCTTAGCCTGATTCTTGCGGCGCAGCTTCGGGTCGACTCTACGAAGCGAATATCTGGCCAACGTATAAGGGCATGATTGCCGCCGCGCTGCTTGCCGCTCCGGTCAACTGAGCGCCGGTCGTTTTTGCTCGCAGAGGGAAAGAGAGGGCGTCGCCCTCTCTCCCCCGCGAGCGCCGCCTGTGCAGGGCAGGGCCGCGCGCTCGCAAAGCGGGCGTCCCGATCAAATCCGCTTAACTCCTATCATCCAGCTCCGCTCGGCGCCGCGGCCCGGCCCTGCGCGCCGGCACTCGCCCCCCTCTTGTGTTTTGGGCTTGGTGCAAAGTGTGGTGCCGGATGACGGGTCATGACCCGTCATCCGGCACGACCGGAAGCCCGTGCCCCCTCAGGATTTGCAGACCGCGGGTGAGCTTGGTGCTCCGGTCGTTTCTTCCACACCCGTACAGTTGCCAGGGCTCGAGCCCGCACAGCAAGGGAGGGATACGAAGATGACACAAACCGGCACTTCTGTCGGCATCGATGTGTCGATGGACCGTTTGGATGTGATGATCTTGCCGCCTGGCGCGAGCTTCACGGCATCCAACGACGAGACCGGCTGGGGGGTTATTGCCGCCAAGCTGCACGAACACGAAGCCGCAACGATCGGCATCGAAGCGAGCGGCGGCTATGAACGGGGCGTTCTCCGCTACCTGCTCAAAACCGGCTTGCGCGTGCATCACGTCAATCCTCACAGGTTGCGGCAGTTCGCCAAAGCCCGTGGCGTGTTGGCTAAGAACGATCGGCTCGACGCTCGCCTTATCGCGGAGTTCGTCGCCCTTCTGCCGACTCGGTCGGCGCGGCGCCATCCCGTTGTGGTCGAGCAGCTCGCCGAATTGGTCACCGCGCGCCGCCAGATCTGCGACGAGCTCACCATGGTCGAGAACCAGACCCGCCTCGTCGAAGATCCGGTGCTCAAGCGCTTGCAGCGCCGTCGCGTCGCCCGTCTCAAGGCCGATATTGCCATCCTCGATAAACCCCTGGTCGAAAAAATCGCCAGCGATCAAAATCTCTCTCGCCACGCCGGATTGCTGCAGTCCGTCCCCGGCGTCGGACCCGTGTTGACCCAGACACTCCTGGCGCTGCTGCCGGAACTCGGCCAGCTCACCCGCAGGCAGATCGCCGCCCTCGTCGGCTTGGCTCCCTTCGACTTCGAAAGCGGAAAGTTCAAGGGACAGCGCCGTATCCGGGGCGGCCGAGCGCCGGTCCGCTCCGTCCTCTACATGGCCGCTCTCATCGCGGCCCGCTTCAATCCCGCGCTCAAGACCTTCCGGGACCGCCTGCGAACCGCAGGAAAACCCCCAAAGGTCGCTATCGTCGCCGTCATGCGAAAGCTCATCACAATCCTCAACGCCATGCTCCGCGACGGTCGTCAATGGAACCATGTCACAGCCTGATCAAAGACAGTTGCTCACCCAGCGCTCTCGCGGCCCCGGGAAGCACGCGCGGGTGCTTCCCGTGCGCATTCTAGCCATGGAGGACGTGATGAGCGTGTTGAGAGAGATTCCGCTGAATAAGCTGGCTCCGTCAGCGGCGAATGTCCGCAAGACGGGCACGGAAGTCGGATTGGAAGAGCTTGCGGCGAGTATCGCCGCGCATGGGCTATTGCAGACCCTGCCGGTCAAGCCGGTGCTGGATGAGGCGGGCACCGAAACCGGCAAATTCGAGGTCGTGGCGGGCGGACGCCGCTTCGCGGCGTTGAAGCTTCTGGCGAAGCGGAAGCAGATCGCCAAGACCACGTCCGTGGCATGCCACGTGATCGAGAAGGGCGATCCGGTCGAGATCAGTCTTGCCGAGAACGTCACACAACTACCGATGCATCCGGCCGATCAGTACGAAGCCTTCGAGCAGTTACGCCGAGAGCAGGGAATGACCGCCGACGACATCGCTGCGCGCTTTGGGCTCACGGCCGCCGCCGTCAGGCAACGTATGAAGCTCGGCGCGGTCAGCCCCGCGCTCATGCAGGTCTATCGCGACGGCGGGATGAATCTGGAGCAGCTGATGGCCGTGCGGCGTGAAGCTGCGTAAGTGATTGTTCTGCTTGTGATCTAACGATCGCATGACAGAACCTGCCGTTCCTCCGGCAGTAGCCTAGGGATGCAGGCATGACGGGAGACTGCTGTGTCTGAAGCCATCCTGACAATGTACCCCGACCCCGAAAGGGTGAAGCAGAACCCGCGAGGGCGACGCGAAGCTGCAAGCATTATGTGGCAGGGGGCTAGGCTTGGAAGTAAGGTGAACAGATGTGAATCGGCGCTAAACCTCGTTAGCTGTAACGTGCCAAAGATGCTGTCAGGCACGGACCAAAAGGTAAGTGGGTCAGACTTCGGACTTGCCATTTGGTCGTGCCCCGGAGCGTGGTGTAGGAGGCCGTCCGGCCCGCTGTAGCGACCGCCACGAGTCTGGCGAAGGCGGGCCGGGCGGCCATCGCGGTGATTTTCGGTAGGGTTGAGTTGCGACACGCAACCGACCTGGAGGATCACCACGATGACCGACGACATGATGGCTCTTCGCGCGCTGCTGGA
>DASRBG010000257.1:0-56774 GCA_035653735.1 Gemmataceae bacterium | reverse complement strand
AACCTCTTTGGTCCACTTTCCGATGGGGCATTCGGCATCGGCCCACGTAGTTTTTGCGTGCATGTTGCAGCCGCATTTCGCGCATCGATCGGCCGCGGCGTCGTACCAGTCGCAACGCTCACAGATGCCGAGCCGGCGCCGGGCCTCGCCCTCGCTCGCTAGAGGCAAACCGCGGCGGGCATGATGAAAGCTCGCAACCGCGAAGTTGAAGAGCCGCTTGATAGGCGACGGAGGAGGTACGGGATTTCTACCCAGGCGATTCCAGCATACTCGGCAGCTGTTGGGATTACCCGGCTCGCCCGGCCCGGCGAGGTCGCAATGCTCATCGTCGCACCGAATGTCCGTCCTATCTCGGCAGAGGCAGTATGTCTTGTAGTGGGGCAGGGTCACGGACTTATCGACACCGAAATGTTTGTGAACGAGGAGCAGTTACAGAGGAAGGCGCTATTTGAATAGGGGTTCGCTACAAAGTTCCCTGTCGAGCAGTTGCAGGACGCCCATGTTCCATTCGTGGTGCCGCTAGTCTCAATCAAAATGGCGTATCCGACGAACGAGCAGCCTACGCAGTCACACCGGAGGATCATGCAGCATGGCGAACCAGCGCCCCCGGTTGTCACATCAAACACGATGTTTTGGATCGAGCAGGCGGGCGGGCTGAAATTCTGGTATCGCCAGAGCGAACCATTCCACGTCAACGTGTAGGTTCCATCCCAGCCACAAGCGCCCGTGCCGCTGATTGTGACATGAAGCGTGGTGAGACTGGCAGCTAACAGGGTTGCTTTGCAGTTGCATGAACAGCATGAACAAGGCATTTGTCGTTCTCTTCGCGAGAGATGGAGTGAAGTGAGGGCGGCGCGGCGAGCTGGTAACAAACCGGCCGCCCCGATCGGCGGCGCAAGCAGCGAAACCGCCGATGTTCGCGAGGCCGGACACCGGCGGAGAACCGGGTCCGGCCGACAATCGCGCGCATGCGATGTGTGGTAGAGGACGCGAGTGCAGACTTGACGCGCGATTAGTGGTGATCGGTGGCCGGCGAGGCTGAACGAACGAGACCTCGCCGGCCTATCCGGCGCGCTTCTACTCGCGCCGGAATATCGTGGGCGCGGCGCCGGTATGGAACCGACCCAAACGCCGCGCCCCACTGCTGGCGGAGACGGACCAGCAGCGTTTACACTGGCCCCATTGTCGGATCGGGACCGTGAGTTGTCATGAAGTGCTGGAACCGCGAGCGGCGCTCGAATTCCTCTCGCTCCGCTTCGCGGCGGGCTAGCTCCTCGGGAGAGGCGGGCCTGGACCAATCAGCCCACCCACGCATGCGCTCGCGCTCTTGCTCGGCAAAGCGCTCGACCTCAGCGCGTTCGCGGGCCTGGCGGATGGATTCATGTAGCCGGGCAAGGATCGCCGCGCATTCCTGCGCCGCAAGGACGGGGTTGCCGAGCAGCTGGCCAAGCTCTTTTTCGAGCTGTTCCGCGCCCTCGATGTCGCCGGCAAGTTGGGTGTCTCGATAGTCTTCGCGGATTTGTCGGGGCCTATCCTCAAGCTCGCGCAGGCGACGCTTCGCCGCTTCAAGCCGCTCCGTCAACAGGGTGAACTGTTCGTCATCCAACAGTAGAGTGGAAATTGTTGTCTCCTGGATTTGATGTGCAAAACGAAGAGGAAAAAATGGACGCGCCAAGTAGGAATTGGCAATATTGCCGCCTACCAATGCGGCATCAAGTAAGCGGGCCGGTTACGCGGCCTGTTCGGCGAGCGTTACCTTTGGATCGCTGTCGGGTTCATTGGAAATCCGCGTGACACCCCATTCCTTTTTCCAGACTTCAACGGCATCCTGCTCGTTCTTGGCATAAACCAGCATGATCGGCTCGATACCGACATCGACGCGATACAGCTTCAAGCCCTTCGTCGCACCCTCCGCGATGTGGAGTTCGTCGCCGCGTTGGTACGCGCGATATTCCCAAGGGTGCCGGGCATCAACCATCTCTTCGATTGGCTGGCCATCCGGCCCGCGGACCGGCTCGCCCAGCAGGTTCAACTTGACGCGCTTTTCGAGCAGTGGCGCGAGCAGCATGCGGCCATGCTTGTCGCGCGGCGGAACGGGGCCAATGACGCGCCGGGCCGTTGACTGGCTGTTGCTGGCATTTGCCACATTGGGAACGGAATACATGGGAAACAGTCTCCAAAAGAGAATGGAATTGATCACCGGGCGGCGAGCGCCGCCGGCCAGAAAGGTGAGTTATCGACAGTTACCGCCAACACAACGGCGGCAGCCACAAATACCTTCGCCGATCGTGCAGGATTCACGCAGCGCAACCATCCGCCCTGGGCGGCGTCCCGCCTGGAGAGATTCGGCCGTGCGCTTGCCGCGACGTTTCAGCGCTCGCTCGATCAGCTGGCCGAGCCGGGCAAACGGACAGCGCTCGCCCTCGACGGCGCGACGCTTTGCCTTTTCGCGCACGGGCTTCGAGGCCGACTTGGCCATGCGATCCTCGTGTTCACGCCGGTCCTTCTCAGCCGACTTCCAAACCGCAGACGCCATCGGCGTTTCGTGGCCGGCACCTTCACGCATTCGCTCCAGCGCCACGATGCGCCCCTCGATGGTGGCGAGGTCTCTGTCAATGGGCATCATCGCGCGGCTGCCGGTCACGAGGTCGGCGAACCAGCTCGCCGCGCTGGGCGGCTTCGGCTTGACCGTTTCGGCCGGCCTCTTCGCGGGGCGATTGTCGGTCAGCTCGTCAAGAAATGTGTCATTCTTCATGGGAAGAAACCTACGCGGAACGCGATTGTGGGTGAGGACGAGGATCAATCCAGCCATCGCCAAAGCTGGGCTTAGAAATGTCGGCTCGAAAGATGCGATCCGAACCGCAGGTAGGACAGCCGATGTCCGTCCAGTTGTGCCGAACATTATGGGGCAGGGAGAGGCGACAGTTCATGCATCGCCAGAACGGGGGAGGCGAGATCGGCCGGCCGTCGATGTGTATTCGGGCCAGGTCGGGGCGTGCCGGCGAATATGATTGAACCCAGGCATCGAGAAGTACGGCAGGAATCCGCTCCGGCAATGTCGAGATGCCACGGCGAATCAGGTCCAGCCACACAACGAACCCATGCACGCGATCACTATACGCCGCGGTGTACTCGTCGATCTGGGCAACGATCGTATCGAGATAATGCCGATCTGCCGGAGCAACGCGGGCTTCAACGGCGTCAACAATCTCTTCCAACGTCCTGCCCTTGTGCTGGCTCGTCTGAGCCGCACGCCGCTTCGTCGCCACTAAAGGACGTGTCCTGTCGAGCAACTTGTTCACCCGGTTGGCCAGTTCCATTCGTTAACTCCTGGAGCATTTGCTCCAACTGATTGACCTTCAACCGCAGTTCCGCCATCTCGCCCATCTTGAGGGCAAGATCGGTTATTCGGTGCGCCGCGCCTAACCGGACGGAATGGTTATCGCTGGCTAGTAGCGCCCGGAATGTCTCAACCGCCTCGTCCAGTGAAGCAACCACCTTGCCGGCCGCTAGCTGCGTCATCTGCTGTTGTAGCTGGTGAACGCGGGCCATGAATCGAGGAGAGCGCATGCGGCGCCGGACCGTCGATTCCGACACACCGCCAAGCGCAGCACACTCGGCTATCGGCCGGCCAATCGCAACAGCCAGAACGAGACCAAACCCGCCCCGACGTTGTTCTTTTTCGTTCACGGACATTCAATGCGGCAGAGAGAGGGCAAGAGAATAGGACAAGTTAGCCGGCGCGAGACGGGATAGGGGAGGGGGTGCGTAGGTCGCGCAACGCCCGCTCGGCAACGGAGCGCGTCCAATAGATTCGCCGGCCGACGCGATGCGTCGCCGGCGGGAACTGGCCCCGCTGAATCCACTTCGAGACAGCAGCCGGAGTACGGTTGGCCAACTGTGCGATCGCGAGTAGATCAAGATAGCCGTCAGTCATGGGGTTACACCGCGAGAAGTGTCGTCCTGATGCGTTGTCGAGGACTCTGCGAATTGTCCTCTATTATTATATGTGAGTTTGCGGCTAAATCGTCAACGAGATTTGCAAGTTTTATCACCCATAAAGCGGACTCGCCAAGTATGAATTGGCAATATTGCCATGTCTTCACGCAGCCGCGACGCCGGACAGCTGCCGCGCGAGATCGTCAACGCTGCTCGATAGCACGACGGCGTTTTCGGTCAGTGTCCTTAGCTCGCGCTCGGACAGATTCGGGAACGCTGTGTCAGCCAGCAGGTTCAGTCGCTTGGCGCAATCGGTCAAGTCCTCGATAGCCGCCGAGGCCGCCAGCTCGGCTGGACGAAACACGGGTATTGCTTCAATGGTTTCTCGCATCGTTTGGTTCCCGCGAAGTGATCGAAGAGGGAAATGAAATGTTCGGCCGACTGACGGGACAGCAGGATCACGTCCCGACAGTCCCGTCAGTCCCGACAGTCCAGCTTCTATAAAGCTGTGTCAAATCGGAAGCGCGCGTCCGATTTGACAATTCGTCCCAAGTGATTAAGCCGTCCGTGCCGGAAGAGGACAACCGGCCAGCTTGGACGCCAGCTCCAGCGCTTGCCAGGCGTCGCGCGTCTCGCCACGCTCGCCCGTCCGGCGCGCCCACCACGTACCGCTGCTTGGCCAGTAGTCCAAAAGCGTTTCCTTCGTCAGTCCGTCCCCGAACTGCCAATGCGGCGTTGACGTTCTCTTTGTGGTTGTGAACGATATTCGCAACCTGATTCCGCGGACGGCGGCCGCATTCGCCACGTCCCCGGCGAGCAACATAGACGGCGCCGCTCGCGGATTGTCTTTCAGCTTTTGATTCCTCTTCGAACTCAGTCCCATTCAACCACCCAAGAACAAAAACCATGCCTCAGTACAGAGTATCCCCTAAAGGCCCCTGTCCGCTCTGTCGCCTTCTCGCGAAGACTATCGGTTTGGTACGCAACACCAAACCTGTTAACCCGGCAGCACCAGTCATCGGCTTCTAACCGCGACCCCCTCACCGGGCCACACGACGCTATCCGAGAGTCGCCATGTGGAAATCAACTACAGCCTTACCCGCTACCCGCTGGCCTGTCGGTCGCCTGTGCCTCAGAGCTACGGCTCCTCGTTGGCTGCATCTCCAGCGGTCGTACTTGCTATTTCCTAGGCATCAGCATTTGCCCGTAGCGGTAGAACCGGATTAGGCTGGCCCGGATGCTGTCCGTTGTGGCCGCCATACTCACCGGCTTTCCCATCCAAACTGTCGAATGGACATTTCAGCCGCTCTCTTCCAAGGAGAGGATAGCCACGCTCTCGGCGTGACATTTTTTTGAGTTGACCTACTTGACGTGCAGCGAGAACGGCTGTACACTAACAGTAGGTCAACTTTTACTCGAACCCCGCCATATGGGTTGCCACCCGGCGGGGTTCTTTTTTGCTCGAAGGACTCCGGCTCGCGAGGAGCCGCACGTCCTCCTACTATCATTCTACCTATACAACGGTTCAGTATCAAGGTCCGTTTGCGGAATTTTTCGATTCGGCACACTTTTTGCGGTAATTGACTGTTAAACTTTAACGCACCAATTTAGTAGGAATTGGCAATATTGCCAATTCGGACAACGGCGGTAGCAAATTCCGGGCGTCCAGTGGGAGCTGAGAGGCGGACGCGGTTCCAGACTTCGGCGGCCCGGACGGGATCGGGTTGGCCGTCCTCATCCTTAATGCGGACCAGCTGCCGGACGTGTAATTCTCTACTAGGAATGTCCTTGAATATATTCAAGGACTTGCATTGTCTTAAAAATTGGACGGATTGAATGTAATGGCTTGCTCTTGCTTCACTCAAATCCTTGGGCCACCGACGTTGTAGATAACGAGGGAAGTTGCCATCGGGCCTCCAGAGCTTTCCGTCTCGAATGGCCTCTAGGCATTCGCCAAGTTCCACGAAGGAAGTGAATTTCCTCTCCATCCTTTCCTCTAATTCTTCGAGCCTAGTTAATTCGGCTTAGTCACGCGGGCAGATGACCTTCGAACAGCGCAAGGAGCTAATCGAGTGGCTGAGCAAGAACAAGGGGGAACAAAAGCGCGTGGCCCTGGAGCTGCGCGGACAGGGGAAGACGCAGGCGCAGGCGGCCGAGCTGGTGGGGGTAGACCAAAGCACCTTGAGCCGATGGGAAGGCGATAAGTTGACAACCAATATGCAATCGCATAATGGTTGTCAAAAAATACCTACCGACTCCGAAATTGACCCGCCTTCCGGCACGCAATTTACGCCGGCGCCTCAGGGCGACCCAATTGACGGCGCGGGCGGCGCGGGTTATGCTCGGCACTATGCGGGCCGGAAGGGAAACCGACCGTCCCTCCCGTTCGGTTGCACGGATGGTTGCAAAAACGGTTGCAAAAATGAGAGATTTAAGTCCTTTTACGCCAATGACTTCGGACGAAAAAACCGGACAAAACAATGGCGAATGAATGGCATTACACGATCAACGGCCAACCTGCTGCCGCACCCGTCAGTGCCGCTCAGCTCAAGCAGCTTGCGGCCTCGGGACAATTGAAGCCAACCGACCTCGTGTGGCAGGATGGCATGTTGGAGTGGGCGCCGGCCGGCTCCGTGCGAGGGCTGTTCCCCACCAGCAAGAGTCTCGGCGACTCCGCCGTCGTGCCGCCTGCCTCCGCTACGAAAATCGTCGAAAAACGCAGGACTGCCGTGCTCCATCCGCCACGCGATTGGGGCGACATGCATCCGTTGGGGGTGCTTCTCCTGACGCTTCTCAGTGCCGGCATTTTCGGTCTGATCTATTGCTACAAGGTGTGCCAGGAGCAGTCGGCGAAGGCTGCCGGTCGCAAAATGGATGCGGCCGGGCGCGTGCTGGGACAAGTCCGGCATCCGCTCGCCGTGCTGCTCCTGTCGTATCTGACGGCTGGCTTTTATTTCTACTACTGGGCGTATCGCGTCCTGGGCGAGTGCAACGACTATCTCGGACGCAAGGACGTTCAACCCCGCGCCGAGCTGAGCCTGATGCTGATTTTCCCGCCGTATGCGATCTATGTGGCCGTGTTCTTATTGCCCGAGATGATCCGCCGGGCGCAGACGCTGGCGGGCGTGCCGGAAACCGTGGCTTTGCGACAAGCCGTTTTCTTCGTTCACCCTCTTTTGTTGCTGCTATTGCCTTTTCTGGGCATGATCTCTCAGCAAGCACTGAATCAGATATGGTTAACTGCTCCGTGAAGTCAATAATTTCGCCAGCCCGCAGCGCAAGCAAGGGACAGAAGCACCCTTGCTTGCGCTGCGGGCTGGCGAAAGCGGGTTACTCGATCTCGATGTGATACGGCAGCGTCAGCCACACCGGTTCGCCGCGCAGCTGGAAAAGACCGTCCAGCCCGCGCAGCTTCCGTTGTAATTCAGGCGCTCCGCGCAGCAGCGAACGGAACCGCGTGCTTGGCGCTCGTGTATCGCCCATTTCCTCGAAGAGCGTATCGAGAAAGCTCTTCGATTTCGGCAACAGCAGCAATTCCGGCTCCTTGCCTTCAGGCAGCTTAGCCAGCTTGCGGGCGGCTTCGATCGCATCGCCCAGCGTGCCCAACTCGTCGATGAGGCCGTTCTCCTTCGCTTGCCGACCCGTCCAGATCCGACCGCCGGCCAGCTGGACCAATTCCTCCCGCGTCATGGTCCTGCCGGCCTTTTTGCGGCCTGCCAGGGCTTTATCGAGGAATTGATCGTACACGTCCTTCATCAGCGCCGTCATGGCCTTGCGCTCAGAGTCGGTGAACGGCTTATCGGAGGAGAGGATGCCGGCGTTGGCGCCGCGGCTGATGATCTCGGTTGTGATGCCGATCTTGTTGAGGGTGCCGCCGATGGCCAGCTTGCCGCCGACGACGCCGATCGAGCCGGTCAGCGTGCCCGGCTCTGCATAAATCTTCTGGGCGGCCATGCTGATGTAATAGCCGCCGCTGGCGGCCACGTCCGACATGCTGGCGATCACCGGCTTTTTCGAGCGCTTCAACTCGTTCCAGATGAGATCGCTGGCCAGCGCCGAGCCGCCGGGACTGTCCACGCGCAGCACGATTGCCTTGACTGTCTCGTCCTCTTCCGCCTGCCGGATGGCCTTAATCATCGTCGTCGAGCCGAGCGTCTCCGAGCCGAACAGGCCTTCCTCGCTCTTGCCCGTCGTGATCACGCCGGTAGCGTAAATCACCGCGATCTTGGAATGGGAGGACGATTTCGACTTAACCGGCGTGGCCAACAGCTTGAAGATCGCGAACGGATTGGAGAGATCGATGTCCTTCTTTTCTTCCTTACCGTAGTCCTTGAGGAATGCGAACTTGTCCGCCTGGTGTTGCTTTTTCAGTGTTTCCTTCAACTGATTTCGATAGTCGTCGGCGTAACCAAGCCGATCGACGAGGCCGGCCTCGAGGGCGCCGCGGGCGGTGTATGGTCCCTCGTCGATCAGCTTCTTGACCTGCTCGGCCGTGAAGTTCTTGCTCGCTCGGGCGTGGACGATGCGTTCGACGAGGCTGTTTTCGTAGTAGTCGTCGATGACGCGGGTGAGCTGGGCGCGGGCCGGTTTGCTCATGCTGTTACGCATGAACGGCTCGGCGGCGGCCTTGAAATCGCCCATTTGCAGCATGTCCGCCTGGGCGCCGATTTTCTCGAACAAGTTCTTGTAAAACGACACTTCGGCGCGCATGCCGGTAAGCATCAGCCAGTCCGATTCCGGCAGGCAGATTTCATCACAGGCAAGGGCGAGGAGATAATCCTTGGTATTGCCCGATTCGAGATAGGCAAACACTTTTTTGCCGCTCTTGCGAACCTCGGCGATGGCCCGGCTCAATTCATCGAGCTTGCCCCAGCCGATACTCAGCCCATCCAACTGCAAGTATATCGCCTGGACGTTGGCGTCCTTGCGCGCCTTCTCGATGCGATCGAGTTTGCTTTTGAAATGCTCCTTGAGACTTCCGAAGAGCGGATCGCTGGAGGGCGGCGCTTCTTCCAAGGAGCCGGACAGCTTGATGTGAGCCAGGCTAACGGTCTTTTTCTCGACCTTTTTGGTCTCGGTTTTTTTCTCGTCCTTTTTGTCCTCGGTCCAACCTGGTTGCGCTGTCAGTACAAACGCAAGTACAGCCAACAGAGCACCATAGCGACGAAGCAACATGCCTAACCTCCTTTAGAAAATTAGCCGCGACGCGCAGCCGAGCGCAGGATTAACCCCGCGCTCGGCTGCGCGTCGCGGCTAAACAGTATTCCTTCGCTTGTAATTAAGCCATCCCGACTTCCTTCCGCACCTTAGCATGCCAATTGCTGAACATGCCGGTCTTGACCTTGAAGCTGTTTTCCTCGATCACCTCCAGGACCATGCGCTTGCATTGCACGTCGTTTTTCTTGCCCTGCGTGCGTTTCTTGCACTGCGCGACGGCGTCGTTGAATTCCTTCTCGTCGATCTTGCCGTCGTTGCTGGCGAACGTGTCGATGAGATCCTTGATCTCGCTGAGGACGCGGCTTTCCAATACGTAGCCGTTGCTCTCGCAGACCTGCGCTAAAGCGGCGCGAGCGGAATCGACGGTGACGCCCTGTTGCAGAGCGGTCTGGAGGATTTCGCGTTCCTCGTTCTTGTCGATGTACTTGTCGTCGTAGGCCCGCAGCTTGACCTCTTCCACGAACCGTTTTTTCACTTCGTCCAGAGACATGATAAATCTCCTTCCGCAAAGAGAGGTTGGGCGAGATGTTGGTGCCCACCTCGATGGCGCTTCTCACGATCCTGGCACCCCCAACGGAGCCAGAAGGTTCATCGGAGAGTAGTTCGCCGTAAGTTCGCCCGCATTTCGGAAATCAGGAGGATTATACCTCACCAAAAGGGCGGGTCAACAACGGAAGTCAATCACAAGTGTCCCAGGCGAACGGCCGGCGTCAGCCGGCTGGTCGAGGCTCCACCAGCCGGCTAACGCCGGCCGTTCGCCTGGGACCAGTACTTACAGGGGATAACGCTCGAACACCAGATACCCCGCCGATTCCATGCCCATGTTTTGATACGTTTTCTGTGCGACATGATTTTCACGTTCGACGTACAATCGCAAGCCGATCACCTGCCCATCGGCCTTGGCCGACTGATGGACATGCTCGAACAGCGCCCGGAACACGCCGCGCCGCCGCGCTTCTGGCCTCACGTACACGCTTTGAATCCACCAGAACCAGCCGTTGCGCCAATCGCTCCATTCCGTTGTGTACATCATTTGGCCGACGGGCGCGCCGTCCTCCTCGGCGATGAAGTAGACGCTCTTGCCCGGATCGGACAGGCCCGCCGCGACGCCCGCGCCGAGCACGGCGGCATCGAGCGTCTTGCCTTCGCTCTCCAGGGCCAGCAGGCGATTGAATTCGGTGACGACGGCGACATCGGCGGGACCGGCTCGGCGGATCGAAAGCGTCATGGTTGCCTCGGGGGATGAAATTTGCTAGGTTTGCTGCAAACAAAGGCTTTGCTCATGGACCTCACTCGTTATATCCGCGACATCCCTGATTTTCCCAAACCGGGAATCGTTTTCAAGGACATCACCCCCTTGCTGGCCGAGCCGCGTGCCTTCCAGTACGCCATCGATCAGCTGGCAGAGCATTATCCGGCCGAGAAAGTGGATGTGGTGGCCGCCGCCGAGGCGCGCGGCTTTCTGTTCGCAGCTCCGCTGGCCCTGCGCATGAGCAAGCCGCTGGTGCCGCTTCGCAAGCCCGGCAAGCTGCCGCACAAGACGCACTCTCTGCGCTACGAGTTGGAATACGGTAGCGCCGAGTTGCACGTACACATCGATGCGGTATCGCCGGGAGCGCGCGTGCTTCTCATCGACGATCTCCTGGCCACCGGCGGCACCATGGAGGCCAGCTGCCGGTTGATCACCCAGGCGGGAGGTCAAGTCGTCGGTTGTGCGTTTCTGATCGAGTTGACGTTTCTCAGCGGACGTGCAAGATTGCATCCACATGATGTGTTTAGTTTAATTGTGTATTAGTTGGCAAGCGGGGTCGTGTTAGCGCCCCGAGAGATGCACTCGGGGCGCTAACGCGACCCCGCTCGCCCGTTATCGACCCTTAAACCACGAGCCGAGTATGCCCGAACAAATTCGTTGTCCCTCATGCGACGCCGCCTTGCGGGTGCCGGAAACGCTCTTGGGCAAGAACGTCAAATGCCCCAAGTGCCAAAAGACATTCCTCGCTGAGATCGAGGAACCTGCGGAGCCGGAAGGAATCACCCGCGAGCCGGCGCCATCCGGAACGCGGCGGCGTCCGAAGCTGCCCGAAAACGCCGAGGACGAAGAGGAGGAACTTCCACCGGAGGAAGAATTCGAGGAAGAAGAGGAGCGCCCGCGACGCCGGAAACGCCGCCGTCGCAGATATGCCGAGGCGGAAGCAGCCGTTGCAGGCCCGGCGATCTCGCTGATAGTTCTGGGGAGCTTGGACCTTGTTCTTATTGCTCTGGGTGTACTTCTGCGCCTATTAGGAATCGGCTTCCTGGCTGCTGGCGGTGGCGGCCAACGAATGGGCGCTGAGCAAGCTAACGCCATGGCAAGCCTCGCTGGGGGCGTCATCGGTTCGATAGTCGCTCTTGGCTTCGCCGTCCTCATTCTGGTCGGTGGGCTGAGGATGAGGAAGCTTGAGAATTACGGATTAGCCATGACGGCTTGCATCTTTGCTCTGCTGCCCTGTGGCAACTGCTGCCTTATTGGTTTACCTCTCGGTATCTGGGGGCTCGTGGTCCTCAACCGACCCGAAGTGAAGGATGCCTTCTCCTAATTCTCCGGATATTGGTGAGTGTGGTACATGATTGATTTCGACAAAGCTGGCGGATTGGTGCCTGCGATCGCGCAGGACGCCGACAGTGGCGCCGTACTCATGCTGGCGTGGATGAACCGCGAAGCCTACGAGGAAACGCTGCGGACGCGCCGCGCCGTCTATTTCAGCCGCAGCCGCAATCGCCTCTGGCGCAAGGGCGAAGAGAGCGGCCATTTTCAGGAAGTCCGCGACATTCTTATCGATTGCGATGCCGATACCATTTTGCTGAAAGTGCATCAAATCGGCGGCGCTGCGTGTCATGAGGGCTACCAGAGCTGCTTCTTCCGCCGCGTCGAGGGCGAGGATGTGAAGGTGGTCGCTGAGAAAGTATTCGATCCGAAGGATGTTTACAAAAGATGAGTCAACCGATCCTTAAATTAGGAATTCCGGCCGGCAGTTTGCAAGAGGCGACGGCGGAGCTGTTTCGCAAGGCCGGCTACAAGATCACCTACGCCAGCCGCAGTTATTATCCCGCCATCGACGATCCGGAAATTCAGTGTACGCTGATCCGCGCTCAGGAGATGCCGCGCTACGTCGAGGATGGCTCGCTCGACTGCGGACTGACCGGCTACGATTGGGTCCTCGAAAACGATGCCAAGGTCGTGGAAGTGGCGGAGCTGATTTTCAGCAAGGTGAGCCGCCGGCCCGTTCGTTGGGTGCTGGCGGTTCCGGAAGATTCGCCGGTTCGCACGGTCAAGGATCTGCAAGGCAAGCGCATCGCCACGGAGGTCGTCAACCTGACGCGGCGCTGGTTGGCCGAGCGCGGCGTGACGGCCCATGTCGAATTCAGCTGGGGCGCCACGGAGGTAAAGCCGCCGCGTTTGGCCGACGCCATCGTCGAGGTGACGGAGACCGGCAGTTCGCTGCGGGCCAACAATCTCCGCATCGTCGAGGAATTGCTGCAAAGCACAACGCGCTTCATCGCCAACGAAACCGCATATGCCGATCCGTGGAAACGCGAGAAGATGGACGACATCGTGCTGATGCTGCGCGGAGCGATGGCCGCGGAGGGCAAGGTCGGCCTGATGATGAACGTGCGTCAGGCCGATTTGAAAGCGGTGCTGGCCATCCTGCCGGCCCTGAAAAACCCCACGATTTCCTCGCTCTCGGACCCCGAATGGGTCGCCGTCAACACGATCATCGATGAAAGCGTAGTGCGGCACATCATGCCGAAGCTCAAGCAAGCCGGTGCCTGCGGCATCGTCGAAACGCCGGTGAACAAAATCATCGACTAGAAACATCCGAGCCGCGCACGCAGCGCAGCGGAGTAAGCGGTTGCTATTCAACCGCTTACTCCGCTGCGCTGCGTGCGCGGCTCGGAATGGGAGCGTGCACAGCTCGGAGAATTCCCCTCACCGCTTCGAGATTGAACAGGGCGAAAATACCATTCACCAATCCGGAAGCCTCGTAGTAACCGGCGGCCGCGGCGGTTTGGCTCGCGCTCGAGGAGTAGCTGAGGTCGGCGTACTGGAAGGCATAGTAGGCGCAAACATCGGCCAGATACCAATCCTAGGTACTCGGCTGTGGGTTGTTGTAGCCCAGGTCCGCGTAATGCTGGGCTTCGGCGGCGAAGAAGTAGGCGAGGTAGGAGTCCCCTGTGGCCTGGACCTGGTAGTTCTGGGACGCCAGGGAGTAGCCGGTGGCGAGATTGCTCAGAGCCATCTGGTCGAACGCCGAGGGCGCGGGGCCGGGAGCAGAAGCCGGAGGAGGAGTGGGAGTAGGATTAATGGGAGTCCCTGGGAGGAAGGTCTCATAGGCACCGTGGCCCCAGGTTCCCACAGCCAGTATGCTCTGGCTGGGGTTCGAGGAATCCGGGACCAGGCTCATGCTGCGCACCTGCACGTTCGGGAGGTTGCTGCCGTACCGCGACCACGACGTCCCGCCGTCGGAGGACATGTAAACGCCGATGTCCGTGCCCACGAATAGGACCGGCTGCCCGCCGACGTTCCCCTGCTGAATGCACCAGACGGGCACATCGGGGAGATTGCCGCTGATGCTGTTCCAGCTGGCACCGCCGTCGGTGGTCTTCCAGACGTGGCCGCCGTCCGTGATGTCGCCGAAGTTGGCGGCGGTCACGTAGGCGGTCTGGGGATTGTTCGGATCGACCAGGATGTCGGAAAATCTCAGCCGTTTGCGTTAAGCTGTCGAGGATAAAGGCGGCGTATAGTTCGTACTGCGGAGGGCCGGAAGGGTTGAGGTTGCCGGACAGGGCAAGGGTGATCCGGCCCACGCTTTTACCGTAGGGCAAGTTCGTCATTTTGGTCCAAGACGTCCCCCCGTCCGTCGTCATGTACACGCCGTTATCGGCACTGCCGGTCGCCTCGCCAACCGCTGCGTAAAGCACCTGATCGTTGCTCGGGTCCATGACGAGGTCGGAGAACATGTCCACGGTGGAGCCTGGGATCCCTTTCGGGTTCACGGTCGTGTTAGTCGTGTTCACCCAGCTCTGGACTCCGTCAGCAGAGTGCCAGATGCCCTCGTTGCCCACCACGCCGTTCTTGGCGGTGGAGACGGCGACGTAAATGTTATCCGGATTCGTAGGATCAAGAACGATTTTGGAGATCGCTGAACGGTAGAAAGTGTTCGAGCTGCCCTGCCCGCCTAGCAAGGTCCAGGTCTGACCCCCATCGACGGACTCGATAATTCCGGCGCCGTAAAACTGGGAGGCGGCGGCGCTGGTGGTCATCAGGTCCGATTCGGAGTTGGCCTCGCCCAGGCCGGCGTAAATGATGGTTTTCCCGGTGTATGCGTCCCAACTCGTGGCGATCGCACCGACGTTCAGGTTGATGAGCGGATCGCCCGTTTGCGCCGCCAGGTTATCGGTCAGCGGGGTCCAAGTCGGCGAGCCGGAGTGGATATTTTGCCCCATCCAAACGCCGCCGCCGGCCGTGCCGATGTAAACGGTGTTGCCGGCTGTATCGCCGGGGTTGGGATCGGCCGCGATCGCGGTGACGCGGCCCGTGACGACACCGCCGTCGCTGGTGTTGCCGACAATCGGTGCCGGACCGATCGGGTTCCACGGTGTCGAAGATAGCGCTAGCCGGTCCTCCAGACGCTCAATCGTAAGGGATGTACCACGATTTTTCTGCGTCTGCCGGCCGGTGAAGGAATGTCGGGAGCGTAAGGGGAGGAAGGAAAGGGGAGCCCACATGGTGAGGAATCTTTTGAGCAAGGCAAGAAAAAGGCCGTCATTCGGGCGACGCTTCGGAACGATCCTTCGGCAAGCGCAACGCCCTGACCAGCCGAACGTTTTAGGGGCAAAGGAATCTAGCCTGAGTTTGGCTGTCTGTCAAGGAACGAGAGGAGATCTTGAGATATTGAGCCAGTCTCTCCGTTGGCGGAATTTTCTGCCGCGGATTTCCAGGGGACAGCCTGTGACTATCACAAGCCACGAATCTGCCGTTGAGACGGAGGGAAGATCTTTCCCGCGAAAAATCCGCGCCGCTTCGCCTCCCTGCCGGCATTATAAAGGAGGACCTCCATCGCACTGAAGGAGCCATGCCATGACCGGGAGATCGACGCTCTCTGTTTTGCAGCAGCTTCATCGTCTTGCCCGTGAACAACAGGTGGGAAAGCTCAGCGACCGTGAATGCCTGGAGCGATTCAAGGCTCGGCGCGATGAGGACGCCTTCGCCGTGCTCGTGCGGCGGCATGGGCCGATGGTGCGCGGCGTGTGCCGGCGCGTGCTGCGTCATGCCGAGGATGCCGAGGATGTGTTTCAAGCGACGTTCTTGGTGCTGGCACGCAAAGCCGGTTCGATTCGCTGGAAGCACTCTATCGCTCCGTGGTTGTATCAGGTGGCTTATCGCTTGGCGCGTAAGGTGCGCGTGGAATTAGCGCGGCGACGCGAGCAACAAGCATCGGTGGAGCAGACCGCCCCGATAGTGGACGAGAGTTGGCGGGAGGTGTGCAGCATACTCGATAAGGAACTGCATGGGCTGTCGGAGAAATATCGCGCTCCGCTGGTGCTGTGCTACTTGGAGGGACAAACGCGCGATGAGGCGGCGGAGCGCCTGGGCTGGTCGCTGGGTACATTCAAGCGCCGCCTCCAAAAAGGCCGGGAATTGCTGCGTCTACGGATGATGCGCCGCGGCGTGACGCTGCCAGCAGCGCTGCTCTCGGCATCGCTGAGCGGCAACGAAGCCGAGGCAGCGTTGTCAACACTCGCGATGCGTTCGCTGGCACAAGCGGCGACGGCCTTTGCATCAAAGGGAACTATCTCCGGGCCACATCTTCCGGCGATCACCTTGGCGGAAGCGGCGCTGCAGACGATGCCGGTGCGCGCCATCCAATGGACGGCGATGCTGCTGCTGACATTGAGTCTCGCGGCAGGCGCGGGACTGTGGATCTGCTGTATGTTGGCCAAAGAATCGCCGCAAGTGCGACCGGCATCTCCGCCCGAAGCCGCGAGAGAACGCCGCGATCAATACGGCGACCTGCTGCCTCCGGGCGCCGTTGCCCGTCTGGGGACCGTCCGGCTCCGTCAGCCGGTTCCCGCCTCCGTGCTGGCCTTCTCAGCCGACGGCAAAACCCTTGCCTCCGGGGGCAACTATCTCGTTCCCGATGACCGCACTATCTACCTCTGGGACATTGCCACCGGCAAGTTACTCCGCCGGTTCCTCGGGCATACCCATTCAATCCTGCACATAGCCTTTTCCCCGGACGGCAAGACGTTCATCTCAGCGAGCCGTGATCAGACCATCCGATTTTGGAACGTCGCCACGGGAACGGAAGTCCGCCGCCTTCGCTGCTCGGACGATCACTTCGTCCTCTCACCGGATGGCAGGCGGTTGGCAACGACCAAGTCGAGCCACGAGGGATCGCGGATCGCGCTCTGGGATCCAGCTACGGGTGAAGAAGTGCTACGCCTCCACGGACACGAGGGTTACGCCTATACCCTCACGTTCTCTCCCGATGGCAAAATGCTGGCCTCGCTAGGCGAGGGGCCGAAACTCTTTCTTTGGGATGTCGCCACCGGCAAGGAAATCCGCCGTATCAACATAGGGAAGCATCAGATTCACGTGCGGCCGGCCACCTTCACGCCGGACGGCAAACAGTTGACGACGGGGGACGAGGACGGCTTTATCCATTTGTGGGATGTCGCCAGCGGAAAAAAAGTACGCTCCTTCCACGGCCACAACAAGAAGGTCGTCCGCCTCACGTTCTCGACCGGGGGCAAGACCTTGATCTCCGTAGCTGATGATCGGACCGTGCGCTTCTGGGACGTGACTACTGGCAAGGAGCGCCGTGCTTTCCCGATCCCCATCACTCCATTCAGCCCCTATTCCACTGTTTTCTCGCCCCGTGAAAAAGTGCTGGCCGTCGGCGCTTTTAACCATGTGATTCGCCTTTGGGACATGGACAAGGGCAACGAGCTTCTGACGATCGGCGGCCATCAGGCGCCGATTAGCTCCCTCGCTTTTTCCCCGGACGGCAACATGGTGACATCGGTTAGCTGGGATGGGACGTTCCGCCGCTGGGACGCGCGAACGGGACAGGAGAACCATCGCTCTGGAGGCGTAAGGGGCACTGTTATCTCCTTCGTACTTGCACAAGATGCTGGTGGGCAGACTTTCCTACTCCACTCGGCTTGCCTTTCTCTGGATGGGCGTCTCCTCGTAGTTTGCAACGACAACGATAAATTCCATCTCTGGGATGCGGCCAACAGTCGGGAAATTCGCTCCTTTACGGGCCGCACCGACAGCACCGTCGGTGCCCTTGCCCTCTCGCCGGACGGGCGCGTCCTGGCTTCGGGCAGCACGGACAAAACCGTCCGCTTGTGGGAGGTCGCCACCGGCAAAGAGCTGCATCGCTTCCCAATCTCCGAAGACACAGTGTTCGTTTTGTGTTTCTCCGCCGATGGCCGGTGGTTGGCTGCCGGCGACAGGGGCCGAACGATCCGCGTCTGGGAGGCCGCCACGGGCAAGGAGCTGCACCGACTGCGGCATAGCGTTCCCGTCTTTGCCCTCGCCTTTTCCCCAGATGGACGGACGTTGGCTGCTGCGGGAGGCCAGTACCTCGACGACCGAGCTGGAGACGGGGGAATCGTGCTGTGGGAGATGGCGACAGGCGAGAAACGCGGCCGACTGGCCGGACATGATCGAGCCGTCACAAACCTCAGCTATTCCCGTGATGGCCGCTGTTTGGCCTCGGGCGGCGCCGACGGCACCGTTCGCATTTGGGAGCCTTTCACCGGCAAGGAACTACGCCGGTTTCTCGGCCGTCAAGGCTATATCAAATCCCTCGTCTTCTCCCCCGACGGCCGGCGTTTGGCCTCAGGGGGCATGGATACCACGGCGTTGATCTGGGACGTGGGGCCGACCGGCCAGAAGCATCAATCGGTCGGCGAATTGACCGACCGCCAGCTACAAAACGCGACCGCCGATTTGCTCGGGCCGGACGCGGGCAAAGCTTATCAAGCGATGCGGACGCTGGCCGCGGCCCCGCGTCAAAGTGTGCCCTGGCTGAAAATGCAATTAAAACCAGCCGTCGGGGTGGATGAGCGGAAATTGAACCAACTCATTGAACAGCTGGATGACGACACGTTCGCCATCCGTGAAAAGGCGGCGCGCGAATTGCGGAGATTGGGAGAATCGGCCGAGCCGTTCTTGCGCACGGCTCTTCAAAAATCGCCGACCATCGAAAAACGGCGGCGCATCGAGCAACTTCTCGAACCTTTCTCCAAACCGTTGCCCTCTGTGGATCGCGCTCGACAAATTCGCCTGCTGGAAGTACTGGAGCAAATCGGCACCAAAGAAGCGACGGAGTGGCTCAAGAGATTGGCTGGCGGCGCACCAGGCGATTTCCTCACACGCGAGGCGAAGGCGTCGCTGGAGCGTCTCGGTCGGTGAGTGAAGGACCGCAACAGCGGTTAACGGTCCTCGATCCAGGCTTGCTGTAAGTCTGGCTCCACGATTAGACGACGGCCTTCCAAGATTCCTCCGTACAGGCCGGTAATAACACGCTCATCGGGGAGTTCTTTCTCCTCGAACTGCGCGAGAATCCGTACACCAGGAAGAAATCGCTGAGGGCGTTCGAGATCGAAGGCCTCGACCCATACCCGGCCAATTCGGCACCGGCTTCTGCCGCCCGTTCTTCCCCTAAGATTCGTCAGCCAAGATTCCGTCGCTCGTGCCGCGGGAAGAGCCAGCCACTCAATCTCCGACGCGAATCGACGCCACGCTTTTCGGGGAAAGACCGTTAGCGGAGCGCAAGTGTCGATAATCGATTGCTCGACTTGTCGAGACTGGAGTCCCACCCGGAGGATCGTGAAGAGGCGGAGGAAAGGAATTGTTAGGGGAACGCCGGGAGCAGCGAAGACTGTTTCGGCCGCAGTCTGCAGCGACTGCCGAACATATACCTGCATACGAGCCACGGGTGGCCCTCCCGCCGGCATCCATTTATCATCAGTCGATGTAGGTAATCACCAGTCGATCCGGATCAAGTTGGTATTTCAGGGCCACGTATTCACGTAGAAGATCCGGATCATAGCTGCAGCCCCATACTTTCCGATCAAAGACCGCAATGTGTTTACCCGCGTACTGCTCGAATGACCCTGGTTCAGCCTCCAGGTAAATCCACCGCAACGAATCCAGAATCTCTTCCGGAATGGGCGGATTCATGGTTTCCTCGGCCTGTACTCGAGAAGGAGCGTTTACAGCGGGTCCCGTCGCCGGAGGGACAGGCTGCGTCGTATCGGGTTTCATGACATCTCCTCTCGTGACGGCAAGATGAGACTCTCTGTTTAAGATAGTCTCACGGCAGCAGGTCCGCCACCGCGATTTGTGCGTGCGGCGCAGCCAGCGGCGACACCTTATCGGGCGGATCGAGGATGGTGCGGCTGTTGTACCGGGAGCCGAACAATTGCGTGCTATCGGCGACCGGATCGCGGTAAACTTCGAGCTGGCGCTGCACGAGATTGACAATCCAGTAATCGGCGATGCCGCCGGCGGCGTACAAGCTCGCTTTGGAATAACGATCATAAGCCAGCGCGGTCTCACTCGCTTCCACAACGAGCAACGCGGATTTCGCGATGGTTTTCGTGGCTCCTTGCGGACTACCGGGTGTTACGGCTATGTCCGGATCGGGGATGCCGTGGGGACTCAGATCCAAGCTGCCTTGCACAAGTACCCAATAGCACGAGCCGAAGGCTGCACGAACCTGGTCCCCCGTTAGCGTGATCGAAGCGAGGTGAAGATCGAATTGCGATTCCGTTTCGATAACCTCCCCGCCAATCAATTCCACGCGCTTATCTTGGAACCATCCCAGATCGATCATCTGTAGAAATTCTTCACGCGTCCATCGATGAGGACGCGGATAATTGATCGTCGGATCCATCTTCTCCTCCTTTCACTTCGCATCGGCCATCACTTGCAGCTGCACCAAACTGCGCGTTTGCTCTTTTTCCAGATATTCACGACCTTTTTTGACGTTTATGTGGTCCCAGGGCAATACCTCCGTCATCGGCCGCGAACGCTGCGAGTACCATGCCGTATCGATGCCGAGATCGGCGAACGTCTGCCACCATAGTTGCGGGTTGAAGCACTCGCGCCAGCCGTCCAGACGCGCTCCGCGCCGCCAGGCTTCCTCCAGGGCCGGGGCCACGCGCCGGTCGCCGCGCGTCAGAATGCCTTCGAGCAGACTGCACTCGACATCGTGCTGCTTGACCTTCACTGCCCGCAGCTTGACGCGCTTGCGAAGATAATCGCCGGCCCAGCGCAGATATTCGCGCGTCTGCATGCCATTCCACTGATACGGCGTGTGCGGCTTGGGCACGAAATTCGACACGGACGCCGTCACTTCCTTGTAGCGGCCCGTTACTTCCTTGCCGATCCGCGCGATGTGTTCGGCCATATCCACGATGCCGTCAAGATCGACGACGCGCTCGCCGGGCAGGCCGCACAGGAAATACAGCTTGACCCGTTGCCAACCGTTCTTGAATGCTTCGCGGCAGCCTTCGTACAAATCGTCATTTGTGATTTTCTTGCGGATCTGCTCGCGCATATCGTCGCGGGCCACTTCCGGGGCCAGCGTCAGGCCGCTCTTGCGGGCGTCCTTCATCAGTTTCGGAACCGAGCGCAGCTGGTTATTGACACGCAGACTCGGCAGAGACACATTGACGCCCAAGGGACCGAACACCTCGGCCATGCGCTTTACTAGCTCTTCAAAGTCGGGATAATCGCTCGTGCTGAGGCTGAGCAGACTGATTTCATCGAAACCGGTGTTGCGGTAGCTTTCTAGGGCCGATTGCACGATGGTTTCCACGGAGCGTACGCGCAACGGACGTTTGATGACAGTCGATTGACAGAACCGGCACTGCCAGGGACAGCCGCGCATGATCTCGATGGCGATGCGGTCGTGGGGCGTCTGCACGAACGGGACGATCGGACGGGCCGGCAGCCGGATGTCGTCGAAATCCTGGTTGATCGTGCAGGCCATGATTTGCGTGGGTACATCTGAGCGCGTTCGGTGCATAGCCGCCAACGTGCCGTCGGCGTGATACTCCGGCTCGTAGAACATCGGCGCGTAGGCCCAGATGGTGTTGCCGACGATGTCGGCGATCATGTCTGCGCGAGACAAATCGCCGCGTTCTTTAAGGCTCATCCAGCGATGCATTAGCCAGGGCAGGCTCTCCTCGCCATCACCGATGACGAAAATGTCGATGAACGGCGCGAGCAATTCAGGATTTTGGGCGCCGGGACCGCCGGCGATGACGAGCGGATGATCGAGCGTGCGGTCCTTGCTGTGCAAGGGCACGCCGCCCAGATCGAGCATGGTCAAAATGTTGGTGTAGCAGACCTCGTATTGCAGGCTGAAGCCGAGCAAGTCGAACTGATGCAACGGCGTGAACGTCTCCAGGCTGTACAAGGGCAGGTGGGCGCGGCGTAGTTCGGACTCGAAGTCGGTCCAGGGAGCGAAGGCGCGCTCGCAAGCCCACTGCGGATCGTCGTTCATGATGGTGTACAACACCTGCAAGCCGTGATGGCTGGTGCCCAGCGCGTAGGTGTCCGGGAAGGTCAGGCACAGTTTTCCGCGCACTTGCCGATGGTCCTTGACCACGCTGTTCAGCTCGCCACCCATGTAGGCGGCCGGCGTCTGCACGCGCGGCAGCAAACGCTCGATGGCTTCTCTCAGTGCAGTGTTTATCATCATCGACTCCTTTGTATCGCGGCGTAACCAGGTACAAGCTATGATTATGCCAGAAAGTCACGCGGCGTACTGCCTTGATTCGGCTTATCGCGCGCGGAAAGGAGAGTACAGTTGTTATGGCGGCCGTCAAACTGGCGTTCACGTCGGACTTGCATCTGCCAATCACGAAAAAAGAGGCGATATCGGCCTTGGGGCGCGAGGTGCAGGCTTTCGACCCGCGGGCGTTCGTCGTGGCCGGCGACATAGGCGAATCGCTAGCTGACATCCAGCGCGGCCTGCAACTACTTCGCGAGCAGGTGCGGTGTCCCATCTGGGTGCTGGCCGGCAACCACGATCTCTGGGCAAGGCCGCCTTATGACAGCGGGCAACTCTGGCGTGAGCAGGTGCCGTCAACCGTGCGCGCCGCTGGTTGCGAATGGCTGGAAGGCACCTCGTTCGTGCTGGACGGGGTGGCCGTGGCCGGTACCATCGCCTGGTACGATTACTCCGCCGTCGATCCCAGCGTGCAGGCTTCCGCCCTGGAGTTCGCCCAGCAGAAGTTTCACTATAGCGCCGACGCTCTGCGCATCGATTGGGAATGGTCCGATCCGGAATTCGCGGAGCTTGTCAGCGTGCCGTTTCTATCGCAGCTCGATCATCTGGAACGCGATCCATCGGTGCGGCGAATCGTGGTCGTGACGCATGCGCCGATCGTCGAGGAGCAGATGCACCGCGATGCCAGCGATCGGCGCTGGGCGTTTTCCAACGCTTATTTCGGCAATTTGACGCTTGGCCGCAAGGTGTTGTCGCATCGCAAGGTATCCCACATCATCAGCGGTCACACGCACCGCGGCAAGGTAAACGTTGTCGAACGCGCGGATCGTCCGCCGGTCATGGCGTTTGTGGTGCCGAGCGATTATGAAAAACCGGACTGCGTGGCATTGAGTGTGTGATCCGCTTTCTCCGCGACGAACAAGCCATAACGCATGGCGCCGCTGCGATAGGCATTTCCCAACGTCGCAAAGTGATCGAGAAACGAGCGCATCTCTTTGCCGGCCAGTCGCCCCAATAAACCGATGCCGCTCGCGCGGACGCGGCGGATGCAAATGTCCCAGGTCTGGCCGACGCGCGGCGTCAAATCCTCAAGTGTCTGAAGGGTGAGTCCCGCCGCTGTCAGCCAGCCGCGGTAATCCTCGACCGTGCCCAGCGATGGACAGAGGAATCCCTCGCAGACGAGCATAACCTCACGCTCGGCGTTTGCGGATTCGCCGGCCAGCCAGGCGCACAGAGCGATCCGTCCGCCCGGACGCAGCCAACCGGCGGCGCGGCGAAAGAATGCTGCTTTCTCGAAGAAATGCTCGCTGCATTCCACAATCCACACGACATCGAACGATGCATCCGGAAAATCAATGGACTCGGCATCGGCACGAAGGAAGCGCGTTCTGCTTCCGACGCCGTACCATCGAGCCGCCAGCGCCGCCCAGCCGCGCTGGACGGCGCTGAGCGTCAATCCTGTAACAGTGCAATCATACCGGTGGGCCAGATCGATGGTGCTGCCGCCCAGGCCGCAGCCCACGTCGAGAACCGCCGATCCCGGCGCCAGCGCAGCGGCAGACGCGAGATGATCGATCAATCGCTGCTGAGCGACGGCTGGCGTCTCATCATTTTCCCACAAACCATGATGAATGTGCCGTCCCCACAGAAGGCGATAGAACGGCGTCGCCAACTCGTAGTGACGGCGGATCGAGCGCTTGGAAATGGAAGGACAGACTATCATGATTGCTCCCGTGCGGAGATTGTATCGGTAAGTGGCGCTTCTGCGAAGCGGCACTTACCGAACCGCGGGGAGCCTAGAATTGTTTTGCGCGTGGATCAGCCGGGAGCAATTCGGGCACTTTCGCCTCGCGATGCGTCCAGACTTTCTTCGGCGCCTTTATCGCATCACAGGAGCCGTTACACGTCCTCGCCGTCGCGAGCACTGCATCTAGCTCCTCCGCCGGCGGCAGGAGCAAATACACATCGTCACCCTCGACTTTCACAGGGAAGACACGCACGGAGTAGTTTTCGCCGCTGAGGCATTCGCCGTTTTCCAGCGAAAACGTCTTCTTGTGGACTGGACAGGCTACTTTCGGTTTGCCGTTGTGATCGCCGACCATGCCGCGCGATAGCACGAACTCGCGGCGGTGCGGGCACATGTTCTGCGTGGCGTACCACTCACCCCGGCTGGCGAAGTTGAAAACGGCTATCTGCGTATGGCCGTGCTTGATCGTCGCTCCGCCGTCGTGCGGGAAATCCCATACCTTTCCGGCGAAAATCCAATCTTGGCGAACGGCCGGCGTGAGCCGGCTGGTGGAACCGTCATCAGGATTGTCTGTACCAGCCGGCTCACGCCGGCCGTTCGCCGAATCCTGGCGCAGCGTGAGTTCCTCGGAGGGAATGAATGATGTGGTCCAATCGGCGGGGCGATGCTGCTCGCGCTGGTGGACGAACTCGATGGTCGGCTCGGTTTCATCGGAATTGACGAACTGCTTGAAAAGCCGGCGTTTCTCCGGATCGTTGACGACTTCTTTCCACTCGCACTTGTAGCTGTCCACAAGGAATTGGATCTGCTTTTCCAGCTCCTCACAGATGCCCAGACAGTCATCGATGATGATTTCGCGCAAGCGCTCGATACCGCCTTCCATCTTCTCCAACCACACGGATGTGCGCGTCAGGCGATCGGCGGTTTGGATGTAGTACATCAGGAATCGATCGATGTACTTGATGCAGGTTTCTTCATCGAGGTCGGCGGCGAGGAGGTCGGCATGGCGCGGCTTAGCGCCGCCGTTGCCGCAGACGTACAGGTTCCAGCCCTTCTCCGTGGCGATGATGCCGAAGTCCTTGCCCTGCGCCTCGGCACATTCGCGGATGCAGCCGGACACCGCTGCCTTGACCTTGTGCGGCGAACGGATGCCCTTGTAGCGATTCTCGATGCGGATGGCGAAGCCGACCGAATCCTGCACACCGTAACGGCACCACGTCGTGCCTACGCAGCTCTTGACCGTTCGCAGCGCCTTGCCGTAGGCATGGCCGCTCTCGAAGCCGGCGTTGACCAATTCTTCCCAGATGTCCGGTAGTTGATGTACGGCTGCGCCGAAAAGGTCGATGCGCTGGCCGCCGGTGATCTTTGTGTACAGGCCGAATCTCTTGGCCACCTGGCCCAAGGCGATGAGTTTATCCGGCGTGATCTCGCCGCCCGGCACACGCGGCACCACCGAGTACAGCCCACCACGCTGCAGGTTCGCCAAAAAGCGATCATTGGTGTCTTGAATCGCCGTTTGTTCGATGATCGGTTCGTTCCACAAACTTGCGAAGATGGAAGCGGCGGCCGGCTTGCAAATCTCGCAGCCGTGGCCGTGGCCGTGCGTGCGAACCAATTCATCGAAGGTACGGATGCGCTTGATCTTGATGATCTGGAACAACTCTTGGCGCGAACAGGAGAAATGTTCGCACAAGGCGTTGCTCACTTTTTTGCCCGACGCCTTTATCGTGGCCTTGAACAGATCGGTGACGAGCGGCAGACAGCCGCCGCAGCCGGTGCCTGCCTTGGTGCAGAGTTTGATCTCCTCAACGGAGGTCAGGTTTTTATCGCGGATGGCATCGCAAATCTGCCCCTTGGTGACGTTGTTGCAGGAGCAGATTTGCGTATCGTTGGCGATGCCGGCCAGCGCGGCACCGGGGCCTCGGCCTTCGCTGATCTTGCCGAAAAGCAGTTCGCTCGGCGGCATCGACAAGGGCTCATCGCTTTTGGCCAGCATCGACAATTGGCCGTACTCCGAGGCATCGCCGACCAGGATTCCCCCTAGCAAGCGCGTCCCATCGATACTAAATAAAAGCTTCTTATACGATCCCTTAAAGGGATCTTCGACGGTGATGGGGCGGGCCGTCTTGTCGTCGGCGAATGGATTGCCGAAGCTGGCCACATCCACGCCCATCAATTTCAGCTTGGTGGACAAATCGGCTCCGGCGAAGACGCGGTCCTGTCCGGTGAGATTGGCGGCGACCAGCTCGGCCATCTCGTAGCCGGGGGCGACGAGTCCGTAAATCATGCCGTTGAACAGGGCGACCTCGCCGATAGCGAAAATGTCGGGGTCGGAAGTGCGCAGGCGATCGTCCACGAGAACGCCGCCGCGTGCTCCAATCGTCAGCCCACAGGCGCGGGCCAGCTCATCGCGCGGCTTAATGCCGGCCGAGACGACGATCATTTTCACATCCAGCTCGCCGCCGTCGGCGAAGGTCATGCCCTCGACCTTGCCGTTGCCCAGGATCTCTTTCGTGTTCTTGTTGAGATGGACCTGCACGCCTAGGGCGTTGATTTTGCCGACCAATACGCGCGAGCCGGCGTCATCGATTTGCCGAGGCATCAGCCGCGGCGCGAACTCGACGACATGCGTTTCTAGGCCGAGATCGTATGCCGCCTTCGCCGCCTCCAGGCCAAGCAGACCGCCGCCGATAACCGCGGCTTTCTTGATGTTTGCGCCATAACCGATGATGCGCTCCAGATCCTCGATGGTGCGATAAACGAAGACACCTTGTTTATCGATTCCAGGCACCGGTGGCACAAAGGGCGCGGAACCGGTGGCCAGCACCACGTAATCGTAAGCGACCTCACGGCCACGCGCGGAGCGGACTACCCGTTTCTCGCGGTCAATCTCTGTAACGCGATCGCCCATATAGAGACGGATGCCGCGGTCGGCGTACCATTGCGGCGTGGCCAGGGCGAGTTTCTCGGCGCGGCGATGCTCAAAATATTTCGTGAGATTAACGCGATCGTAAGCGGGCCGCGGCTCCTCGGCAAACGTCACGATCTGAAACTGCTGATCGGCGTCAAAATCGAGCAAGCGTTCACAGAAGCGATGCCCAACCATCCCGTTCCCGATGACCACCACCGTTTTCGTTTGTTTGCGGACCACGCGCAGCATCTCCTCAGATCGAAAAACGATTCTTCCACACCCCCTAGGCAAATCCAGTACCAAGGAGTTCCGCGAGGAGAGGTACGAATGTTAAGTGCTTGGAGGAAAATAAGATAGGGAATTCCTGCCAATCGCGCCAAGAGCGAGAGTGCGAGGTAAGAGAAGACAATCTTTTGGGCAAAGGACGCTTAGAGAAGTGGCATGTTCAACGTTACCAGCCCGCAGCGCCAGCAAGGATTGCCCTTGCTGGCGCCGCGGGCTGGTTGGGAAGGTAATACTCCTAAGCGAAAGGATCAAGGACGATAAACCGGGGGAGCCGTAGCCCCGGCACGCTCTAGTCCGCCACCGTCGAGCTGCTGAGTCTTGAGATCGACCGATTGATAATGTAAGTGCTGGCGAGTGAAGCGATCGGCCGCCTTCTCTGGGGGCATATCGATGACAGTCGGATTCTCGATACGCATCGTCATTTTCATCTTCTGTTCCGGCCAGGTGAAATCGATCAATTTGGGGATGATCGGGCCATTAGTTCCAACAACCTGCGCCAAGCGGATCCTAGCTTCACAGATGATCTTACCCTGTTCGTCCTTGAGAATGTGGGCGACCACCTGCGGGTTCGGCAATGTAGCTGAAGTGGACTCGAAGACCGTTACCTTTTGGATCGGCCGGTTATCAGGCGATCGTGCTTGCTCTGTCAACTCGATGAACTTGTGCCCTCTCTTATCATTAGCGAATTTCATGGTGTATTGCTTGGTCGGATCGTATCGTGCTAGACCCAAAGCAGTCATCGCCATTTCCGGCTGGAATGGGAATGGGACTTTGACACCCTGGGCAAGATCATCGTAGGAGCAGTGATACAAGTAAGGCGGATTAATTTGCTTGCTCCAGAACCAGAACTCCTTGTCGTTGGAACCGACGTCCACCATCGGACTGCCAAGGGCGAGGCCGGACATCAGGAAATTGCGCGGCGGCTGGCATTGCATCCGGGCACTAACGCCGCCCTGCCCCGCTTCGGCGCTGACATCGATAGTGACGTTCGTGCAGTTGAGAGCCTGTCCCGGCTGGAGACGCTCCGCATTTGCGTTGAGGTACTTAACCAGGTTTTCCACCGTGGGCGTCGCGGTAGGCACGCCCCCGCCACCGACGCTATTGCGTTGATGCGGCGCGAGGTTGCAGCCGACGGCGAACAACAGAGCGACCAGACTTGCACCGACGATAATCGAGCGCATTACTCACTCCCAGCCGAGGGCCTGAAACACGTCTTCCTGAACCGTCGTCAGCTCCTCTTCCGTGAGGTCCGGGTTGACCACCGCGTGGCGCGCGCCGGTTCGCGTGCAGCGCATCCACAATATTTCCTGAGAGCCGTCCTGTTCGGTTCGCTCGAAGCGAAGCCGACGCCGTCGCATCAATAACAAAGCGACTACATAGCGGAAGCGAAGCCGGCTCGGCTCCAGCTGGCCTTCCAGCCGCTGAAAGCAATCCATTAGCATCTCGTCATCGATCGGCAGGCGTTGTTTACCCTGGGGGGGAGCGAGCCGGCCCCTCCAAAAGCTAAATGCCCCTTCGGGAACGCCCTGCCATGCTTCGATGCTGAAATCCTTGCGGACGAACTTTCCCCCTTCTTCGAGGAGGACGCTATAGTACTGCTCCCCAGGACGAAGCTCGCGCCCGCTGGCACAGCAGCGTCGTGTGCTGGGCTGGATCTGATAATCGATCATGTGCCTGCCCTCCTGGCCGCGAGGCCGCCATCGCAACCCGGCCGCACTTAATCGTATCGGCATCGGTCAAGACGGAGCAAGGGAGATGACGCGAGATAAAGGCAAAATCCGAAACTCGAAATCCGAAATCCGAAAGAAACCCTAAATTCGAATGCTGAATGCCGAAACGCGTCCCTTTGAGGTTTGTGCTATTTGACTTTTATGATTCCTTGGATTTCGGATTTCGAGTTTCGAGTTTATCTCGGCTGTGGGGCCGCTGGCAGCGAAACGCCGACCGGCAGCCAGCGTTTTAGTTCCTGCTCGACCTCGCGTGCCGTCTCGCCGCCCCAGGCCCAGCCAAGATATTCGCCGCGGATGATGTTGTTCCCATCGAGCAAGACAATTTTTGGCGTGGAGGCGACGCCAAAGCTGCCGCGCACGCCGCCAGCGCTTAGAAGAGGGAACGTCAGCCCCAGCTCCGCCTGCTGCCGGCGCACCAGATCGGCCTTGTCCGAAATACTCATGCCGGCCACATAGATTCGTTGCGAATAGCGAGATTGCAATTGCTGGGCGAAGCGCAGGACAGTTGACGACGTCTGAGAGGATGGGTGATAGAAAACCAACACGACCGGCTTACCCATCCAGTGCCGCAGCTGCGCCGAGCTGCCGCCGCTGAAATTGGTCGCGATGAAATCCGGGGCGCGCTGACCGATCGCTGCCCCGGTGGCGACAGGACGAATGTCGTGGACCGGCTCGGGAGGCGTCTCGCCGCGTTGCGCCGCTTCGACGCGGCGCTTGACCTGCAAGACCGCAGGGCGATAGGGAGTTTCCGGCTGCTCTTCCAGATATTTATCGATACGGCGCAACAGGGCGGCCAGGTGAGGACCATAGCGTGTCGGCTGCGTCAAGAGCGGCGTCAAAGTATCGCGGAACGAAAGCACCTGCGTGATTTCCTGGCGCCGGCTGTCGCCGGCCTGACCCGACAGCTGAAACGAGCTTTCCAGATCGATACGGAGCAAACTCCTCTGCGTGGCTTCTCGATGGGCGGGTTCTCGCTGGAAAATCTCCCGTTCGACGCGCGCGGCAAGCCCCAGGTGCGGCGCAAGCCAGACGGTCTCTCGCCGAAGCCATGCCGAACGGTCGCCGCGTGGATGGTCCCAGTCGTCCGATTTTTGTTCGCCGACTAGTTTGATACATTGGTTGCCGGCGGCCATCTCGGTGCCGGCGGCTCGCCATGTCAACGGCGGACGATCGCCCTCAAGGACTGTCCATTCCTGTCCCGCACTGATGCGCCCATCCGGCAGGGCGATAAAGACGCCGCATTCAAGCGTCGGCGCGCCGTCCAGGGGGACCAGCAAGTTGGCTTTGGAATCCGACGTTATCTTCCCCTGGAGATTGACATGTGCCCGTTCAAGCCGAACGGACACCAGCGCGGCCTCGCTGCTGAGGGCATCCCTTGTCGGCGCCGCGGGCTGGTCCGCTGGTGTTCCGCCGCTTGAAGGGCGGTGCTTGAGCAATGTCAACACGGCAACCTCGGCCCCGTTGGGCGGCGTGTCGAGCACAAGGACGCGCGTCTCCAGGCGGTAGGACCGGCTGAACTGCACGCGTCCGCCGCGGGCTTCTTCGGTGAAGGTGCCGCGATAAACCAACTCCTGAGAGCGGTTGAGACGCGGCACAAGCAGCCAATCGCCGCTGGAAGGCACGAGCACGCGGCCCGGCGAACGAGGTTGCGTCAACGCCCCGTGAGGCGCTTGAGGCGGGCGCGTCATGGTCTGTCCCGGTATCAGAATGCAGCCGAGCAGGTACAGGGTCGCTGCCATCGAGTCCCCGACGGGTAAAAGAATAGAATGCGTCAACCCCACCGTGATGGAACTTCTCCGATGCGGCGGCGGATTATAACAAGGCGCGCGAAGCGGGCAAGCGAGCTTTCCGTCTTAGATGGCGAGCCGGCAGCGTCAGCGACCGGGGAGTTGCGAACCCGCTGTTGCCCTGCCTCTCCCAATCACCTATAACCACCTAACCACCCAACCAGTGAATTACCTATCTTGCGGAGTGGGCTGTGTTGAGTCTCGTGTTGATTGTGTTGGTGGTGTTTGTCGTCCTGAGCTTGCTGTTGGCGGCGTGGACGCTGTTCTTTCAAGGCTACATTTACAGCGAGCCGGCGGAGGCCATCTATTGGCGCGCCCCGGCGGCGGGAGCTGCCCTGACCCTCTTCCTGGTCATCTGGATCATTCTCGATTATCGCAGCATCGAGAAACCCGGCGATGAGGGCCGTTATCGTCCCTTGCACGAGTTCAGCCCCCGCGAAACCGAGCGGTATGATAAGCTCACGATTACCAATCAGGACCGCAAGAAGGTGCAGTACACGCGGCAGGGCAATAACCAGTACGTCAGCCAGGGCGGCCGGCGATTGCCGGAGCGGCCACTGGAGATCATCGCCACGGACAAGGAAGGCCAGGAACATGTGTTCAAGCCGCCAACAGACGAGAAGGGCAACTTCAAAGTCGAGAAAAACCAGCCGCTCCGCTACTATGAGGAAGGCAATCCTTCGCGTTACATGGAGGAAGGGTATCTTGGCCAGATTACCATTTTTCACTCCGGCTGGCTGGTGATGGGGTTGCTGTTGAATTTCTGTTTCTTTATCGTGTGGTTTGTTTGTCTGTGGCTGCTGATGCGCTTTCAGTGGTCGCACGCGCTGGGCCAGGCCTTCGTCGCGTGGCTCATCAGCCTCTTCGTGTTGCCGATGCTGTTGACGCAAGCGGAGAAGGTGCGAAGGGAGCGCCTTCCGCCGCCGGCGGCCGCGGCAGTTATAGGCCGGAATGAGGCAGCGTAGCGATGGGAATCGAGACGATCACCAGACGCAGATCTTCATAGAGCGCGTACTTCACGACCAAGGGGGCAACCGTGCCGATTCGCATTTGGCTGGACGCGAGCGACAAATCGATCACAGGATCGCCGAATTGAGGAAAGATGTGAAGGCGGTAATCAATGTCCCTCGTGGCAGCGCGCACTTGGGCTTCGAGACCCCGTTCCTTCGCTCTGGCAATGAGATTTGCCAATCCGTTGCGAACGAAATCGGTGTACGATACTCGATAGGGATTCGATTGAGCGGAGGTTTCACTCACCGGGCTTGACTTCCTCTTCAAGCCCATCAATGAGATCTTGAATACCCACTACTCCCCTGGCTCCCACTTCCCGAAGGGCCGCGAGGATTTCCTCCTCATTAATCGATTGCCGCGACTGCTCCAAGAATTCCGGCGTATGGTACTTGCGCTGTTGCGCACGGTAATAACGGCATACCCAGTCCCGTAGTTCACCTAACTCCGGCGGGTAATTCAACGGACCTGACGTACCGTTCGCCTCGGCTGCCGATTCATAAGTCCGGGCCGTGGTGTAGTCGATGATTGCTTGTCCCTCCGGCGATTCGTCCTGCCCATTGATGCTCTCCGTCAGCTGAAGCACCCGAGCGTCCAAATCGCGGGCGGAGAGATTAAGCCGTTGCCGTGCTTTGGCCGGCTTGCAGTGCTTCAGTACTTCGATTAACTCTTGATTCATGGCCACAGCACTCCTTTCATCTCGAAGAATCGAACCGGCCACGCATGAGGTATTATAATCCCTCAACGCGAACGGCTCGAAGCGAAAGGGATTGGACCATCCCATCACTCACTCTTCTCCCACAGCACGGCATAACGCAATCCGCCGCCGGTTTGACGATCGGCGGCATCTTCCATTAGGTCCCGAATCCTCGCACGGTCGCGCTCCGACTGAAGGACGTTTTGGTTTAACAGGACGGCGAGATTCACCCCGTTGGGTCGTTGCAGCGCCATCGTGGAGGTTCCCGGCATACTGCCGAAGGCGACATACGTCCTCCCATTGCCTTGCCGCAACTCCCCGGAAATCCAATATGCATCGAGAAAGCGAACAACATCGCGGCTGGAGGCAATCAACCCGCCGTGGGAATCCATCGCTTCTAGATAAAAGGTACCATCGGGTAACGGCACTTGCTCCGTGCTTTCCGGTTCGACGACGTTGCGACTTTTCCGCAGGCTTAGATAGACAGGCTCGCGCGGATTGCGGCACCGGGGCAAACTCCGGCCCAACTCGACGCTCCGCATTCCCAGTGGATCGCAAATGTTCTTCCGCACATAAGCGAGATAAGTCTGTCCGCTGATTTTCTCGATGACCCTGCCAAGAACGCAATAGCCGAAATTGGAGTAACAGTCGTTCGTGCCAGGATCGAATTGCAACGGTTGCCCCATCATGTAGCGAATAACGTCCACCGGGCCGGGGGGATATGGACCTTTCAGACCAGCGGCAACCTCTCCCGGCTTAAACATCGGATCGAAGTTTTGCTTGTAATCCCAACCGCCCTTGTGCTCCAGCAGGTGCCGGATAGTGACGTCATTCAGACGGGGGTCCGGCTGTCGTCCCGGCGGCGGTTGGAGTCGGAGCAACGGAAATACCTTGGTATCCAGGGACAACTTGCCTTCGCGGACGAGTTTATGAATCGCTGCCGCAGTGATGGGCTTGGTCACGCTAGCAAGTCGCATGGGATCATCCGCCTCGATGGGCCGGCGGCCCGCCGCATCGCCGAAGCCATAACCGTGCTCCAGCAGGAGCTTGCCGTTGCGAGACACGGCGAGCGTGCCGGCTTTGATGCCGAACTCCGCCATGTACTTGTGCATCACCTCATCGAATAGCTCCGGACCGGCGGTGCTACTGTCCATGTAACCGGCGACGCTGATCGGGCGAAAGCCGTCCCTCGCCGCCTTCGTGAATTCGGTTTGATATTCCTCGGACGACAACCCGTGCCTGGCATACCAATCCATTCCATCCTGGACGAAAACCACGGCATAACGAAGACCGGCCGGAGTGGGGTAGACGGTGATATTGCGAGGCCGGTATTTCTCGATCGAGAATTGGTCAATCGATCTTTGATATTCCTCCTCCGTCAAATTGTGCTGTTCCTTCCAAACGATTTTTCCGGCAGGCACGAACAAGGCAGTGAAACGGTAAGAGCCTGCGCCGTCGGCGTGGCCTGTTACCCTACTGGGCATGAAGAGGTTTGTTTTTTCCTCCTTAAGGCGATCGGTATACTCTTTTTCCGTTAAGTTTAGGAAGATTTTTCCCCGAGCGAGGAGTCCGTCCTTGACCCAGACGGCGCAAAATACGGGTGAACGGTCTCTAAGAAAGCCGCTGACGCAGATGGGGCGGCAGCCTTTGGCCTGGTGTTCCGCGTCTTTCTTTTGTACAAATTCTTGCGTACCGGCGTGCCAGTACCATTCGAGGTTCTTTTCATTCTTGACGGCCACCGCGGCATAGCGGGGCGATCCCGCCATATCGTAACCATTCAAATAGACGAGCCGATATCCTTTCGCTTCTCCGCTTAACCAGGTGGTGAGCTCGCCCCAGGTGAGTCGATGCTTCGCTAGCCAGCTTTGGCCACTTGCCGAATTTATCGATGCCCAGGAGACAAACGCCGCCAGCAGGGCGACACGAGCGCAACGAATGCTCATGGGTTTTCCCTTTTTATGGCGGCGTCCTCCATGCGCGACAGATCTTTCATTTCCAGATTGCGGAAACGGACGCTGCCAAGCCAGTGCTGAAGTCCGATGCGTCCACCGGCCGGGGGAGCGCCATCAAGAAAGCGAAACACGCGATCATCGTTCAGCCGAGTTTCCAACGCAGCCTTGCCGTTGACCGCGACGCGCAGAAGCCAGCCGCGTAGGTCAATCTCCATCTGGTTCCATTCACCCAGGGCGCGTAAGCCGACTCCAGTACCCGGGCCTCCCGCCACTCCATAAAGAGCGCCGGTTCTCTCGTTCGGTCCTTGTCCCGCAAAGCCGGGGAAGGTGTCATCCTGGATCTGGATCTCCAACGGTTTCGGCGAACCCGGCCACATGCGCAGACCGATGCCGCTGTTGGCTCCCGGCGAGAGTTGAAACTCGAAACGGAGGAGAAAATCGGTGTAATCGCGCTCGGTAACAAGCCAGCCGCGCTGCCGAGGAGGATCGGTCAGAGTGAAGACCATCGTGCCGTCCACCACGCGCCACACGGCCGGATCGCCGCGGGCCATCTCCCAGCCAGCGAGATCCTTTCCGTCAAAGAGCGGCACAAAACCTTCGCGCTCGCGAACGATTGGAGGTACGCTCTTCGGCGCTGTGGTGGGACGTTTATTGTGCCAGAGCGCGAGCACGAGAATGCTGGTGAACAACAGTACGGTTATCGTTCCGCAGGCGATCCATATCCAGAGCGCCCGGACGTGGGGAAGCTGGCGGTTTCGCTTTTTCTCCCGCTCTACCTTGATTATTTTCGATTCGGGCGCCGGATCCACAACGGTATGCCAATCCGCCGTGTCCTCTGCCTCTGCCGGCTCCTTTGGTGCGGGCTTGATGGGGCTTGCCACGGGCGGCGGGGCTTCCCGGATCGCGTTCCGTAGATACTCTTGCAAGGCCGACGCAAACTCGGCCATCGAGGCAAAGCGGTCTTCGACTTTCTTGGCCATCGCTTTGAGACAGATGCGTTCGAGTTCCGCGTCGAGATCGGCACGAAATTTCGACGGCGGCGGCGGCTCCTCCAACAATACTTGCGACAGCATGGCCATCGAATCGCCGTGGAACGGCAGCCGGCCGGTCACGAGTTCGTAAAGGATAATGCCAAGGCTGTAGACATCGCACGCCGGCCCCACCGCTTCGGTATTGCCGCTGATTTGTTCGGGCGGCATATAAGCCGGCGTGCCCAGGACGGTGCCCATCTGTGTCAGCCGCGCATCGCCGGGAGACTCTCGCCGCGCCAGGCCGAAGTCCATAATCACCGGCTCGCCGCGCTTGTCGAGCATGATGTTGGCCGGTTTCAAATCGCGATGGATAACGCCCTTCTTGTGCGCCTCGTGCAAAGCCAAAGCCAACTTGCGGACCAAGAGGGCACTCTGGCGCGGCATCAATGTCTTACCGCGAAGGTACGCCGCCAGCGATTTGCCCTCGATGTAGGCCATCGTCAGGTAGGGAACGCCGTCCACCTCGCCGACGTCGTAGAGGGGGCAAACATTGGCATGGTGGAGGGTGGCGGCAGCGCGTGCTTCCCGGTAGAAGCGGGCCAACAACTGCGAGCCTTCCTCAGGTGCAAAGAGCGGGATCTTGAGGGCGACGAAACGGTCCAGTTGCGAATCGTGAGCCAGGTACACGGCGCCCATGCCACCCCGGCCGAGCAATTTCTGGAGCTGATAGCGGCCGAAAGGAGCGGGGAGCTTGGTAGGAAGCTTGCTGCTCGGCTCCGCTTTGGGGACGTAGGGGGCTGTGATTGAGGCAGCGTCGGGCGGGAGGAGAGTGGCATCCTCACTGGCGTCCGATGCGATGTCTCCCAAAGTGCGCGGCGGACGCTCCGGTGAGGAACTCATGGGCCAGCCTCCGGCGATGCTGCGGGGTCAAACTCCAAGGGCGAGTTTACATCGCGGCAGCAGGGCTTGCAAGCATCTGCACACCGGTAGGTATTCTCATAAGGTTTCGCGTGAGTCGTGTCAGCTCTCTTTGCAGTCAAGCGGGGATCAGCAACTTTTGTACCTCCGGCATCCGATTTGCCCTTTATCTATTCCAGTCTCGCCCAACACGGCGGCACAGAGAGATCGAAAGGCGCCCCTACTCACGAGCTTTTTCCATGCCCACTATACCCCATGTGTTCGAGGGACTTGAGCCTCATACCACGAGCTTTTATCTCGATGCCGTCGCCGCACTCACCGACGCGAAAGTTCCTTTTCTTTTCGGCGGCGCCTACGCCCTCGCTTACTACACGAAGATCGCGCGTCACACCAAGGACCTCGATCTGTTCGTGAAGCCGGCGGATGCGCCGCGCGCCCTGGAGACGTTGAAGAAGGCCGGCTATCGTACGGAAATGACCTTCCCGCATTGGCTGGGTAAAGCCTTCTGTGGAGATGATTTCATCGACGTGATCTTCTCCTCCGGGAATGGTCTTTGCCCGGTGGACGACGACTGGTTCACGTACTCGGTTCGCCTGGAACCGATCGGCGCCCTGCTCTGTCCCGCCGAAGAGTTGATTTGGCAAAAGGCCTACATCATGGAACGCGAGCGTTTCGATGGAGCGGACATCATTCACCTGCTCCGCGCTCGCGGACCCGTACTCGATTGGGAACACTTGCTGCGCCGCTTCGGCCCGCATTGGCATTTGCTGCTCGCCCATCTGATCCTGTTCCGCTTCGTCTATCCCGCCGAGCGCGACCGGGTTCCCGCGCATATCGTGGAGTCGCTGCTGGAACGATGGCGGAATGACATGGCCGACGGCACCTCCAAGGAGAGGATTTGCCAAGGGACTCTGCTCTCACGGACGCAGTATCTGAACGACACCGAGCATTGGGGCTATGAGGATGCGCGGATGTCGCCGCGCGGACCGATGACGGTGGAGCAAATTACCCATTGGACCGCCGCGTCGAAGTGATAGCGTTAGGTGGTTAGGTGGTTGATAAGTAACTCAACCACCTAACCACCCAACCACCCAACCACCTAAGAAGGTCAGGACGAGGAGCGCGACATACGTCCGGTCAGGTCATCCGTGGAGGCGCTGGAAGCGGCAAACAGAGCTGCGCTTACCAGGCAGCCAAGTCCGAAGGCCGCGGCCAACGAGGCGACGGGATAACGGCGGACGAAATCAGCAGCGTCTTCCCAAATGTCCCCGGCTCTCTCGGACACGCGGGACCAGCCTTCTTGCACTCCCTCGCGGGCGCTGTGCCAAGCCTCCTGCGCTTGGCCAGCCGCTCCAGAGACGAATTCACGCGCCTTTTCTTTCATCTGTTCGGCGCTCTGGCCGACCTGAGACGCCATCTGCTGCGCCGACTCCTTCAAGCCTTTGTGTTCTTCGGCCTGCGTCGGCGAGCTGCTCGGATAGCCGGCGGTCATCCGCGGATGGCTGCCGCCTTCACCTTTTCCTGCCATGATCGACCTCCTTCACGTAAGAGGAAACGTTCCGCCAGAGATAATGCAACTTCAATGCCGCACGCCACGACAGAAACGAATACCCACGCTAGGCTCGATTCTCCCACTATGAGGAGATTCTGCCCGACCAACCCGGGGCAGGACGAAGCGAACGATTGTTTTCAAAAAATGGACACTTAACGATCCCTATTTTTCCTGGACACAACTCCTGCCGAGGAAAAGGCTTCCGACACGGCGCGGAAATAAACTCCTCTCAATGGCTGCTGGCCGCAAGCGCTTGGCACTCCGGTTGCCTTACTGGATAGCAAGGTTTCCGATCCGCGGGCGGAGCCGAGAAGAAGGGGACCGATACGGTTTCGGATCCAGAACAACAAGGTCCGGTGTTGCCCCACCGGAGCATACCGGAGCGCGAGAGGAGCCTAACGATGTTGAAGATTGTTCTATCGCACTGGACGATTTATTTCTATTTGGGTTACCTGATCATCCTGTCCATCTATTGCTTCATCGACCGAGATCGCTCGGCGGGATCGAAGGAGACTCGACAGGTTTGTTCCTCGCTCACTACTGAGCGAGGAGTTGCCGTAGAACGTATTGTAGGATGCCGCCGTGTTGGTAATAGCGTGCCTCCTGAGGGGTATCAATACGGACAATCGCTGCGAAATCGCGCTGGCCGCCGTCGTGCCGGCGGGCCTTCACCGTGATCTCGCGGCCGGCGGCGAAACCGCTCTCCAAGAGACTTGACAGATTTTCCAGGTCGTAAATCTCTTCACCGGTCAGGCCGAGACTGGAGATGTTTTCGCCGCTTTTGAATTGCAGGGGCAGAATGCCCATGCCGACAAGGTTGGAGCGGTGGATGCTCTCGTAACTTTCGGCAATTACCGCGCGGACGCCCAGGAGCAGCGGCCCCTTGGCGGCCCAATCACGTGAGGAACCGGAGCCGTACTCCTTACCGGCGAGCACCAGGAGCGGCACCTGTTCGTCGTGATACTTCACGGCGGCATCGTAGATCGACATCAGCGTTCCTTCGGGCAGGTGTCGTGTGACGCCGCCTTCCGTTCCGGGAGCAAGCAAATTCTTGAGCCGCACATTGGCGAAGGTGCCGCGCACCATGACCTCGTGATTGCCGCGCCGCGAGCCGTAGGAATTGAAGTCCCTGACCTCGACACCGTGGCTTATGAGATATTGCCCCGCCGGACTCTGTGGCTTGATCGAGCCAGCCGGCGAGATGTGGTCGGTTGTGATGCTGTCGCCCAGAACTGCCAACACTCGTGCGCTCTTGATGTCGCGCACCGGCTCCGGTTGCGGCTTCATGTCCTCGAAGTAGGGCGGATGCTTGACGTAGGTAGAGCGCGGCTCCCACGCGAATAGATCGCCTTCCGGCGTCGGCATGCCGCGCCAATGCTCATCCCCCTGGAACACTTCGCCATATTCTTTATGGAACATCTCCGAATGTACTGCGGAATGAATGGCATTCTCGACCTCCATTCGGCTGGGCCAAACGTCCTTGAGGAAAACGGGTTGGCCTTTAGCGTCGTGGCCGAGCGGCTCGGTGTGCAGGTCGATGTCCACTCGGCCGGCCAAGGCGTAGGCGACAACCAAGGGCGGTGAAGCGAGATAGTTGGCGCGCACTTCGGGATGAATTCGGCCTTCGAAATTGCGATTACCCGACAGCACCGCGGCGACAACCAAGCCCCCCTCATCGATGGCCCGCGACACCGGTTGGGGCAGGGGACCGCTATTGCCGATACAGGTCGTACAACCATAACCTACCAAATGAAATCGCAATTGTTCCAAATAGCGCATCAGCCCCGCTTCGACGAGGTAATCCGTTACGATCTTGGAACCGGGTGCGAGGCTGGTCTTGACCCACGGTTTGGTATGCAGACCCTTCTCGATCGCTTTCTTGGCCAGCAGCCCGGCGGCGAGCATAACCGAGGGATTGGACGTATTGGTGCAGCTGGTGATCGCCGCGATGACTACCGAGCCGTGATGCAATTCGTGAGTCTCGTTGCCGAGCGCCACCTTTACAGGCGTTGTTGTCTGCGGTTTGCTACTCAGCCGCAAGCGGCCTAATTCATTGGCGAACGATTCCTTGACCTTCCCCAAGGCGACGCGATCTTGCGGGCGGCGCGGACCTGCCAGGCTCGGCTCGACGCTGCCGAGGTCGAGTTCCAGTGTGTCGGAGTACACGGCCTCCGGGGTTTCGGGCGTGTGGAATAACCCCTGTTCCTTGGTGTAGGCCTCGACAAGCTGCACGAGCGTTTCAGGCCGGCCGGTGAAACGCATATATCTCAGCGTCTCGGCGTCCACGGGGAAGATGCCGCAGGTGGCGCCATATTCCGGGGCCATGTTGGCGATGGTGGCGCGATCGGCCAAGGGAAGCCCAGCCAGGCCGGAGCCATAAAACTCGACGAACTTGCCGACGACGCCTTTCTTACGCAGCATCTCCGTCACGGTCAGCACAAGGTCGGTCGCGGTCGCCCCTTCGCGGAGTTGGCCGGTCAGTTTGAAACCGACCACTTCGGGAATGAGCATCGATAACGGTTGACCGAGCATGGCGGCCTCCGCCTCAATGCCACCGACGCCCCAGCCTAGCACGCCCAAGCCGTTAATCATCGTCGTATGCGAGTCCGTGCCAACCAGCGTGTCGGGATACGCTGCCTTCGTGTCCTCGTTGATGAAGACGACTCGCGCGAGATATTCGAGATTGACCTGATGAACGATGCCGGTGTCCGGCGGCACTACCTTGAAATTGCGAAACGCCTTCTGTCCCCAACGGAGGAAGGCGTAGCGCTCGCGGTTGCGTTGAAACTCCAGGTCGGCGTTAGTGCGAAAGGCTAGCGAGTTGCCAAAATCATCCACCTGTACCGAATGATCGATGACCAGTTCGGCCGGCAACAATGGATTGATGCGTTTGGGATCGCCGCCCATCTTTTTCATGGCATCGCGCATGGCGGCGAGATCGACGACGGCCGGGACGCCGGTGAAATCTTGCAGGAGGACACGGGCCGGCATGAAGGCGATTTCCTTGCTCGGCCGTGCCTTGGGATCCCAAGTCGCTAACGCCTCGATGTCCTCTGGGCGGACGGTTGTGCCATCCAGACAGCGGAGCAGGTTTTCCAGCAGGATTTTCAGCGAGAACGGCAGCTGAGCCACGCGCGGATGCGTGCGGGCCACAGCGTCGAGGCGAAAGATGGTGTACTCATGAGCGCCGACGCGAAGCGGCGATTGGCTGCCGAACTGCTGGTCCATGATGATGGCCTTTCCCCTGGCGAAAGCTGAGTTCGTTGATTTTCTTGCTGGAGGTATTGTCGGAGCGAGGCGGAGCGTCGGCAATGTGTGCTTCCCCGCAAAAGAGCACGATCCTATAGGTCACCCCGGAACACGAACTTTGGTCTTGACGAGGATGGCCCATATACTCTAATATCACGAGTTATCTGACATCAAGAGTATTAGCATACAGAGACCATTTTGGGAGGAAAACAGCAATGAGCGAGGCAGAGTTGCGACGGCTGCGAGACGACCTGGAAACCGTGCAGCAGGCAGCGGGATTGACGCTGCCGTTTGATTGGCCGGATGTTTGGCTGACCCTGGGATTGATTCCCGTCGGAGCGGCAATGGCTCTCTGGGCGGCGTTCAGCGGAGAGGAATATCTTCTTGCCGCTCTTGTTCCCGCGTTGTTGCTAGCGCTGGTCAGCGGACTCGGCTGGGGCAAACGCTGGCGGAAAGAAGCAAACCGCCGTGCCTGGCATCGAGAAACCGTCTTCGCCTCGACTTCGGCAATCCTCGTTGGCCTGGCAATGGCAGGATATATACTCTGGGGCAAGCAGGTCGGCTTATCGGTCGCCACTCTAAAAGGGGCGGGGATGGTCTCGTTCGGACTCGTTTGCGCGGTGTTGGCTTTTACGAGTCCGGCGCGGCGATCCTACTTGGCTGGAGCGTTGGTAATGATTCCCTTAGGGTTAGCTTTCCCCTTTTGCTCAGGCCGGCAAATGCTGATCGTCGGCGGTCTGGCCATCATGGTTGCTGGTTTGATCGGTGGCTTGATCCAGGCGTTTCAGCTACGTGCTGCTCGAGGGACCCATGAGCGAAATGCCAATTAACTTCAATGGTTTGGATACAACAGTTCACGGCCCCGTTCGGCTAGGAGCGCTGACCGCCCTGCACATGAATGGTCCGATGGACTTCACTGCGCTCAAGAAGCAGTTGCAGGTTTCCGACGGCACGCTTGGGATGCATTTGCAAAAATTAGAAGAGGCGGGCTATCTAAAGGGGAACACAGTCCTGATCGGCCGGCGGCCGCGGACCACTTACCGTTTGACGGCCGCTGGGCGTAACGCACTCGCAAACTATCTAGACTCGATGCGGAAACTGCTGGACACGATCGAAGCGCATCGAGCGGAAGAATCAGAGTAATGGACAAAAAAAGAGCCGCCGGCAATCCCCTCACTGCCGGCGGCTCACAAGGTCCTCTTCTTCTCCCCAAAGCAGAGGACATAAGTAACCTACATCACGATTTTAGCGAATGCAACTTTGCGGCGATTTCTTGCGACTGTAGGAAATTCACTGCTTTTGCCGAGATTTTTGTCGGGGTGAAATCTTCCACGGCATTTGCTGCGGCGCGATTATGGCGGCAGCGTAGGACGATCCCAATCGCCGAGCTGGCACTGCAATTCGTCCCAGGACAGCGGTCGGCGGGGGATGCGGAAGAAGTTCTCGGCCAAGACGGCGATCGTCGTCCGCGTTGCCTGGACCCGATGAACTTCCATCTCAAGGCGGCGCAGCCAATAGGGAACGTCAAGTCCAACGCCCATCGGAGTCGCCGTGAACGCCTGTAATTCGCGCCGCAGCCGCTGGAAGGCCCGCCCTTCGTCTCCCTGTTCTCGGGGCGCTGACGCCGTCCCGCTCGCCTCACGCATGGCCGGCTCGATAAGGGCGCACAAGCGGTCCAGCGCCAGCGGCTTGATGAAGCGCTCATTGAGGCGATCGCGGATGGTGTTCAGTCGCATCCCGCGGACACGCTCCAGCCGGTCCAGCTGTTCGAGATGGCGGCGGGCCAGGTCGCGGGTGACACGGGTCAGCGATTGCTCCCAGAGGATTGCGGCCTGGGTGCGCCCCCGTCGCGCCAGAACTTCGTGGGCCAGGACGAGCGGGCGGAACTGCCAGGCGTGTCGTTCGTAGGCTACTTTCAGACGTAAAAATTCCAGCAGGACATGAAGATTCTCGCCGTAGTCGGACTGCGTCGTCGTCGTGTTGTAGTCCTTGTATTCCTCATAATTCTCGATTACGGCTTGCAGCACGATCTCCATCCGGCGAATGGCGTCTTCGCGGCGGATGCCGCGGTCCAGCTCGTCGAGCAGACGCACCGGGCGCAGCGGATCGGGGTTGTCTTGCAGGTAGTCGAGATACGCTCCGACGCCGCGATGAAGGATGCCGCGCAGATTGGCCAGCGTCATGAAGCGGGCATGAAACAGATCGGCTCCGTAGCGCTGGACAAATGCCTGCACAGCCCGCCATTCGGACTCGCCGGTCAATGTCTCCAGCACTGACAGTTGCAGTGAACGGCTGTGCTCAATCCACAGGGTCAAAAACGGTGCCGTCAGGCGTTCAAGGACGGCGACCAGTTCCTCATCGCTGCCGTGGACTGTCCCCCAGCTCGGGGCCGACTCGACGATGCTTTCAACGACTGCCTGATAGGCCGACTGGAAAAAATGATTGAACTCGGTGACGCCGCGGCCGCGCATCGGCTGCGCTTGCTCCATGGCGCGAGCGTTCCGCAATAGGTCGTAAGTTTCGCGGAGCAGACCCAGACGCGGCAGGTTGGCCAATAGCGCCCGCAACACCGTTTGGGCGACGCGCACCCGGAGGATAGCGCGCGGTGTGCCGCCCTCGGACAAAGGCGCGAACAACAGCGGCTCGCTCTGGAATCGTTCGACAAAGGCCGGCAACACCGCACGCGCCGACGCTGCTTCGCCGGCAAAGAGTGCTCGTTCCAGGCGAACGGCGAACGGAACATAAGAAGGAGTTGCCTCCTCCTCGGCCGTTTCCTCGCCGATGACGCCAGCCGCCCCCGACAATGCGCTGACGGCCAACGACGTATCCAGACAGGCGTTGATGGTTGTGAACAGCAATTGTTCCTTGAGTACGCGGCGACGGTCGTATTCGACAAGCGAATCGTACTCGCCGGTCGGCTCCCGGAGCGGATGCGTATGAATGGCGTCGAGCAGAGCTAACAGGCGTTGCTGATTGCTTCGGGCCGTTTGCAGCCAATCGCTCACGATGGGCGGGACGCCGGGCCCTTGCTCGGTGGGACCGGCGTCTCGCCGGTCGGTGGGACCGGCGTCTCGCCGGTCTGCTGTCATCGTCCGCGCCGCGATCTGCCAGAGCCGCGCCAGCGTGGATAGAAAATGCAGCCGTTTCTCCAGCCGATCACTCTCCGGTTCCAGATCGAATTCTTCGACCGGCCCGCCGTCGGCGACTTCGCCCTCCTCGCTGTCGGTAGTGTCTTGGTAGGTGACATCTTCGTAGGCGGCGCCGAACAGGTCGTCCTCTTTCTCCTCGATCATCGGCGGACCGGGCAGCTCCAACTCCGGCACGTGCCAGTAATCCTCGGCATTGGCCTCAAGGTAGTCGAAAAACTTCACAATCAATTCATGACGCTGTTCCAAGTTCTGAGTTCTGAGTTCTGAGTTCTGAGTTCCTGAGCTTAAGATCTGCGACTCAGAGCTCAGAACTTGGGACTCAGAATTCTGATTTGCCACTGCCAGCATCCAGCGCAGTGCCAGCGTGTGAAATGACCAAACGTTGTCCTCCAACGGCACTTGTTCGACTTGACTGAGCCAACTGCACAACAGCCCCAGCGCGGAACGATAATCGGCCTTGCGCAACAATGTATCCACGACGAGGGCAAACGCCTTAGGAGATCTGAGATAATTCAATTGCCGGCGCCAGAAAGCGAGATCGGCGCTGGCTTCGCCATGCTCGTGCCAGCGGGATAAGACATCAGCGACGCTGGCTGCTGATGAAGCCGCTTCGCCTCCGTGCAGCCGCCGAACATCGCCGACTTCGATCGTGGCAAAGCGGTCCCACCACTCCGCCAAAGCGCGCAGGCCCGTCGTCAGCGTCTGCACCAATTCGTGATCGCCGCTTGCCGCCGCTTCGCTCATCAGGCGAGCATACAGCGTGAAAATCTGCTCGACGACCTGGATCAACTCTTCGACGCGGGGATCGCGGATGCTGTCCTCGCGCGCGGGGGACAGCGGAAAAAGTCCCTGAAATCCAAGGATATTCCACGGGTCCACGAAAGCGCCGCAGGCGATACCGCGGTGCATCAGATCCTCGATCTCCGGCAGCCGCCGTGCCGCCTCGCGCAACCGCCCTTGCTCCGCCTCTACCTGCCCGCTCGTTAATTGGCTGAGGATCTCGCTCAGAAGCCGCACCGACACGGCCGGGATGAGCCGCGCCTCGGCCCGGCTGGCTTCGGGATAGCTCATTTCAGCGAACAACAGCGCCAGGTAACGCTGCTGCAACTGCATGGCGCGATGGCGGGCCAGATAACCATTCAGATGCTGCCGAGCACCGCCGAACGCCTGCCGCGTCGTCGCTTGCTCCTCGCGCAAGCGAGCGGCGTGCTGTCCTTCCAATCGCTTGAGCAAATGCTCATAGAAAACATCGCGGTAGCGAGCGATGCGCGGCAACAACGTGGCCAACGTGATCGTGGAGTCGTGCGCCGTCGGACCATATCCGCTGATGCCGGTAGCCATCAGCAGCGTTCCCGCCAGCACGGCCGCACCTTCCATGAGCAACTCGTCGCGCGGCAGCGGGCCGGGCGTGTTGATGCGGTCCATCAGGGCGTCGAGAGTGATCTTGCGCACGACATAGCGGCGGAAGCGCCCCTGGTTATCAAGATGATGGGGATCCCACTCGCCGAAAACGTAATTGGGCCGGCGATTGACGGGATGCCCGTGATCGTAAGCACGCAAATCAACGGCCAACTCGTCGAGCAAATCGAAATCAAACTGGGCCTCGACTCGCAGGGCGGAATCGGTGGACTTGAGGATGTCCAGAGCACGGGCGATGAGATCGTGATATGGCCCGTAAGCGACGCTGGCGCCTTTGAGGTACAAGGGCAGCGGTCGATGGCGTTCGTGGTCATATGGCTCGCCCTGCGGCCGTGTTTCCAGGATGGCGATGGGACGATGGCCGACGAAATCGTTGAGGCGAGCGATCACGGCCGCATTTGCTTTGTCGTCCTCATCCGGACCAGATGCGCGTTGGGCCAAGACGGCCTCGAACACTCGCGCCAGGAAGAACGGGCCAAAAAGGTCGCGGTCGTCGAGGTGGGCGAGTAAATCGGCATGATGACGACGGTAGCCGAGCAGGACGCCCTTAGCTGACTCCAGCACCTCCTCGGCCTGCTTCACATCGCGGAAGGCAGCACTACCCTGTGCGTGCAGATGGCGTAAGCTCGATGACAACCACGCGAAAATCGCCTCCCAAGGCGCAGCCTCGCCCTGTTCGGCGAAGAAGGCATAGGCATCGTTGAGCTGTTTCTGCCAACGCGGATCGGGCCGGCCATCGGAGAAATTCAGATAGCCCAGCAACGCCGAGGCGGAGACAATCTGTTCCAGTTGCGCGTTCAGCACTGTTTCTCCTAAGTGCTTCCGGACAAGCAACCTGCGTGGTCCTGCAAATTGCTCTGGTATCTGTTGCCGCACCATCAAGACTTATACAAGGTTACATTCTTTCAGCTTGCGTGAGGAGGACGAACCTGCGGCATCCCCTTCCGTATGCTACTCATTATCAGGAAAACCTATTATACCAAGTTCCGCCCAACGCTGCATTTGCTCAACTGGAGAGCGGGAGAGCGAGTCGAGCCGGAGGAGAAGGGACAGAAAAAGCTAAGGGATGGCCGGCTCTGCAAAAAGACGCTTTGGAACAGTCAAGCAGATGCAGCAATGATTACCCGATTGTGCGGAGAGCGATTCGGCGCGATTCTTTACCCCGCCTGCTCTTGCGGCATTTTCTCGTCATCGGGCCAATCCTCGAAGCGGACTGAGATGCGCCGCGAGATGCCCGACTCCTGCATGGTGATGCCGTAGAGCATGTCCGCGCAGGCCATCGTTCGCTTGGAATGCGTGATGATGATGAACTGTGAATGATCGAGAAAATCCCGTAACACCGACGTGAAACGACCGATGTTCGCCTCGTCGAGCGCGGCATCCACTTCGTCGAGAATGCAGAACGGGCTTGGTTTGCTACGGAAGATGGCCAAGAGTAGAGCAACTGCCGTCATGGTCTTTTCGCCGCCGGACATGAGCGAGATGCTGCGCAGCTCCTTTCCGGGCGGGCGGGCAATTACCTCAATTCCGCTCTCCAAAATATCGTTTTCGTCTTCGAGTACGATGTCGGCCATGCCGCCGCCGAACAGTTTGCGGAACAACTCCTGAAAGTGCGTGCGGATGGTGGCGAAGGTCTCGGTGAATAGCTTGCGGCTATCGACGTTGATTTTCGCGATGATTTCCTGCAACGCTTTCTGCGCCGAGGTCAAATCGTCGTACTGGATATGCAAGGCGCTGGCTCTTGCTTCGAGGTCGGCCAGTTCTTGCAGCGCGTCGAGGTTAACACTGCCGAGACGGTTGAGCTTTCGGCGCAGCTCTTCGATTTCCTGTTCTGGCGGCAGGGCCGGTTCACCTGCGTTTTCTTCCTTCGTCGATGGGTCGGAGTTTGATGGGACCGGCGTCTCGCCAGTCGATTCGGTTGGTGGGACCGGCGTCTCGCCGGTCGAGCGGTCACTTCCGGCTTGAATAGCTCGCTTCTCCTCGTAGAGCGCGGCAAGATCCAGTTGGTAGTCTTCCTGCAAGCGCGCGCAGATTGAATCGCGGCGATGGCGCAGATCGTTGACGCTCAGCTCGCGCTCATGGGCTTGCTCTTGCTGGGTGCGCCACGTGTTGCGGCTGGCCTGCGCATGGTCGTTTCGTTGCTGCCTTTCCTGCTGGAGCTTCGTGCGTTCGCAATTCCAGTCGGTGAGCTGACGCTCGGCGCCTTCCTTGTGGAGATAACAGATCGCCAAGGAAGACGAAGCCTCCAACAAGGTGCGCTGATTTGACCGTTGACGCGCCAGAGTCGCGGATTGGTGTTGTTCCATCTGGTCGCTTTCTTGCCGGCGTTGCAGCAGATCCGTTTCGATTTGCTCGTGCCGGGACCGCAGGGCGGTGAGGCGTCCCTCGACTTGGGCCAGGGCAACCCGCGCCGCTGTGGCTTCTTGCTGCCGTTCGTGCCGGTGGGATTCGTGTTCACGGATTTCGCGCTTGGCGTCTTCGAGCCGGTCGTGCAAGCGCTGAACTTCGGCATCGGCATGAGCGGCTTGGTCGCGTGCCTGTTGCCAGGATTGCGTCAGCCGTTCGATGTCGCGTTCCAGGACGCTGATCTCGCTGCGGCTGGTCTGCACCTCGTCATGCAAACCGTCGCGGCGCTCACGCTGTTTGCTGATGCTGGAACGTAAGTTGGCAGCCTGCTCGGCCAACACTTCGATCTCCTGCTGGCCATTCTCGGCCTGGCTGTCCAGCAGCGATAGCGCCTCGCGCAGATCGACCAGATCGCGGTCCAGGTCGGTCAGCCGGCGGTCCAACTCGGCAACCTGTTCGCGCAGCTCGCGCAGCTCGCTGCGCCGCGACAGAATGCCCGTCTCGGCGTGATGAGTGCCGATGGTCAGCGTGCCGTCCGCTTCCAGCAGTTCGCCGCGCAGCGTCACGAAGCGATGGCCAGGCAGCTGCGGAGCCAGCGCCCGCGCTGCAACAAGATCGCGGACAATGAGCGTGCCTGCCAGCAGTCGCGACGGCAAATCGGCCAACTCCGGATCATCACAACGCACCACTTGCTCGGCGAAGGCAATGATTCCCGGATGTTGCGGCGCTCCCTTGATGGGCAGCGGTCCCTGAGAGGATGCCAGACCAACCGACCGGACTTCGCTTGGTGGGACTGGCGTCTCGCCAGTCCCGGCCCTGGACCGGCGAGACGCCGGTCCCACCGGCAATTGCAAGAAACTCACACGACTCGAAAATGGCTGAGTTCGCTGCCGCAGCGCCTGGGCGAGTCGATCGGGATCGCGCACCAAGAAACTGCGAGCCCGTTCGCCCAGGGCCAGATCGATGAAGGGCGCGAAGTCGCGCCGAACCGTCAGGAACTCGGCGAGGATGCCCAGTACGGTGCTCCACGGGCCGGGGTCGGGCTGTTCGAGCAATGCGAACAGCTCACGCGGGCCGGTGCCCAGTCCCTCATGGCTGCGCTCCAGTCCTTCCAGCACTTCGATGCGGCTGTGCAGACCGCTGCGTTGCTCGCGTAAGTCGGCGGCTCGTTGCGTGGTCTCGTCGCGCAGCTGCCGCAAACGGTCGCGCTCCTGGCGCAAGTCGGTCAGCGCCTGGCGGGCGCTGCCGAGACGCTCTTGCAACTCTCCCTCGGCGACGCTCAACTCTTGCAATTCCTGATCGAGCGAGGCGAGATGCCCGGCGGCCTGCTCGCTGCGCTGCAAGCGTCGCGTAAGTTCGTGCGTCAGATTATCGATTTGAGTTTTGAAGCTGGTTGCATCATTCTTAAGCCGACCCGCCTGGCGCATGCACTCGAGGTGCTCGTTCTCTTCACGCTGCACCTGTTGGCGCAGCTCGCTCAGGCGCGATTCCGTGGCGTGTAGCTGCGCTTCGCGCTCTTGCACGTCTTCACGCTGCGCCCGACAAGTTTCCTCAACTTGCCGCAATTCCGCTCCAACGCGAGCGGCTGCCTCCGCCAGCGCGGCGACGTGCCGATTCAGCTCCAAGCGCCGCTGCCGTGTTCGCGATAGCTCCTTATCGATGTCCTCGGCGAGCTTCCATTCGTGCGCCAGTGTCGCCTCATGCCCCGAGATCTGTTCACGCGCCGCGGACAATGCCTCGGTCTGTTCTCGGATGGAAGCATCGAGCCGGGAAAGACGCTCCTCAAGTTGCCGCAACTCCTTCTCCCAGGCGTCGGCCTGGGCCATCTGCTCGGACAGCTCCGAACGCATCCCATCGAGCACGGCCGTCTCTTCTTCGAGCCGTTTGCTCAACTGCTCGAATTCGCGCAAACCCAACTCGACGCGGAGTTGCTTCAATCGCTGCGAATATTCCTGGTAGCGCTGCGCTTTGGCCGCTTGCAGCTTGACGCTGCGCAGCTGCTTCTCGACCTCATCGAGAATGTCGCGCAAGCGAGCGACGTTTTGATCGACGCGCTCCAGGCGGCGGAGCGTTTCGATCTTCTTGGCCTTGAAGCGGCTTATGCCGGCCGCTTCCTCAAAAATGGTTCGGCGGTCCTTGGTCGAGGCTTGTAAGAGCACATCGACTCGGCCTTGCTCGATGATGCAATAAGCGTCGCTGCCGGCGCCGCTTCCCAAAAATAGGTCTTTAATATCCTTGAGACGACAGACCTGATTGTTGATGAGGTATTCACCCTCGCCACCCCGGTAGACGCGGCGCGTGATCTGCACTTCCTCGGCAGGCGTGGCCAAGGCATGGCGGCTGTTGTCGAACGTCATCGTGACTTCCGCCATCCCCAAGCTGCGCCGCGATGCCGAGCCGTTGAAGATGACATCCGCCATCTCGCCGCCGCGCAGGCTCTTCGCGCTCTGTTCGCCGAGCACCCAGCGCACGCTGTCAACGATGTTGCTTTTGCCGCTTCCGTTGGGTCCAACGATGCCAGTGACGCCCGGTGCGAAATCGAACTGCGTTTTGTCAGCGAAGGATTTGAAACCCACCAGTTCCAGACGTTTGAGCATGTAGATTCACCGCGGCGCTAAGAAGCGGTTTCAACACCAACCGTTGTAAGGTGGTTGGGTGGTTAGGTGGCTAACACGACCCAACCACCTAACCACCCAACCACCTTACAGCGGTTGATATTATTGTCTCGCCTCCTCCTTGGGGCGTCTACTCCGGCATCGACTCGGATTGCCGGTGTTGCTGCTTATTTTCATCGAGCATGCGCTGCCGCTTCTGGATGCGTTCCGAGTAAGCGGATAGCCCATTATCGAACAGAGTCGGCGTGACACCCAGATCCTGACCGGCTGGGATCAACTCCGCTTCGGCCGCGTGCGGGTCGGTTTTCTGCCTACCGAGCAGGGCCAGTTCTTCGACCGGCGTGGCCGAGGGCAGGGCGTCGCAGCGCAGCCGGCATGTCAAGTTGCCGCCGACATCCGCCTGCTGCAACAGGGCGACGACCTCCGGATACAGGCAACCCATGTCCGCCAATGTGTGCAGCACCTTTGTCAGCTCCAGGGAGCAACGACGGCGGACGGACCGGCCATGCAGCGGCACCCGACTGATAAAGCAGTGGTCGTCGTCTTTAGAGGCGCTAACAACGTACTCGCCGGCCTGGAGTCCGAAATCCGGCTTCAATATAGGCTCTTCGCCGAAGATCACAATCTCGGCGCGCCGCGTGCTGGAGATGTGGACGAGCGGAGCCGCCTGAGTAGCGACGCGATGCAGCCAGAACGACTCGTTGAGCAGTTCCCCCTTCACGAGCTTGTTTTGTTTATCGAGGGTGCGCAGGGCTTGGAACGCTCCGTAGCGCGTCTCGTCCTCGACCCCCGTTGTCAGTAGCTCGGCCAGTCGAACATGGCAGATGGCCTCATCCAATGATGCCATAGCGGTCAGCCCGAAGGAGCGAAGGAGCGGCGAGTGGGCCACGGCACTTGCCAACTCGTTGCCGCCGTCGGGATCGCCCAGGTAAGCCAGCGCCTCGGCGGAGCAGAAACGCACTAACGGATGGTCGCTTTTGAGGCCTTTTTTCAAGGCGGATTTGCTGCTCTGTCCCAATGCCTCTAATCGCAAAGCCGCGACAACGGTTCGCGCGGGATCGAGCAGATCGTCGGCCAGCCGCTGCTGATACGAACGGTGATCGTCGCCCTTGTTGTTCATCGGCGAAGCGAGAACGCGCGGATCGGTGGTGTACGGGATGTCGAGGACGACGCGGAGGAATCGCGGCGTATTTAGGCGATACTGCGGCGGCACGCGCAGGGCAATGCTGTACTTGTCCTTGGCCGTGGCCACGGCTGTTCCTGGCTCACCGTGATAGCCGGCCTGGAAAGTTTCGTTGATGCGCTCGGCCACCAGGTAGGCGACGCGGGCCATTTGCTGATTGGGATTGAGAATCAGGCTAAATGTCGTGGGCACCATGCAACGTCCGCCGCCCCAAATGCGGCCGCGCTTGAGGCTGGCCGTCTCGTCTTCGCCCTTGTTGCCGAGGCCAACCAGAAGCGTGCCCTCGCCTTCGACGAGCGGATGGCCGCGCAAAAGCCCGTGGGGACCATTAGGATCGGCGCTGGGGGCGAGCCGTTCGGCGAAGTCGTAATTGAACAGCTTGCATTTATGCAGGTAGCCGCCACGTAAACTGGTGGCTCGGCTGCCGGGCGGCAAATACACTTCCAAATCGATCGGGTCGCCCTTGCTCGTTCCCGGCGGAATCAGCCCGGACACCAGCACCATGGCGTGCTCGGGCGAGGACATCACTTTGCGAACGTCCTTTACTTCTTTTCGTAGTTCGTTTTCAAGAATTTCGCGATAAGTGTCCGGAGGGCAATCGCCGCCGGTGCCTTCCAGATTGATAACCAGCCCGACGCCGCCGACGGGGATGGGCATGGCGTTGCCGACGGTTACCTTGTCGCGAATGGTTTCAACGGTGTACTTCTCGCCGTCGTCGTCCGACTGCAAGCGCGGCTGCAGGGAGGTGCATCCGAGCAGTGCAATGAGCATGACTAGCCCGGCCCCCAGCACCCCCCGCACGGCCCAATGGCCGGCGCCCCGCAGACGCGCGATCCTGGCACGACGATTCATGGCTTCGCCCCCGAAGGATGGCACCCCCATACGAGCCGGATGCCACCCCGGCCCATTTCCCCGATTCCGAAAAAGTAGCCGTTAGAGGGGGCGGACCTTAAAAACTATTCCAATTCTTGTCAAGCCCGATTCTAGCTTTGGCTGGTAATTCTTGGACGACTTTCTGAGTATCGCCTGGCGCGGATGATGAGGGATTCCCGCACAAGCGAGGGAATTTCTCCCAGCCTCGCTCGCTCGTCCCGGCTCGTTCTCACCCGCTTCTCTGCCGATATCGCAGGTCGTGAGCATCGCCCATCTGCATTTGCGTCAACGAGTTAGGAGAGGCGATCCGTCCCGAGGCGGCGTTCCGGAGGTATTTGGGTACGAGGTTCGCTTTCCCTACTCGCGGAAAGCGCCGCGCTGCGGCCAATCAAGGGAGCATCGGTATGAACCCCATCGTCTTTGCTTTGAACCGTCCTTACACCGTGATGGTTGCCATTGCCGGCATCGTGCTCGGAAGCCTTCTGGCCGTAACGCGCATGCCCATCGACATATTTCCCAACCTGAATTTGCCTGTTATTTATGTCATCCAAGCCTACGGGGGCATGGACCCGGCCCAGATGGAAGGGCTGTTGACCAATTATTACGAGTATCATTTTCTCTATGTCAGCGGCATCCATCACGTCGAATCGCGCAACATTCAAGGCGCGGCCCTGATGAAACTGTATTTTCACCCCGGCACGAACATGGCTCAGGCCATGGCCGAAACCATCGCCTACGTCAATCGCTCGCGCTCGTTCATGCCGCCGGGTACGGTCCCTCCGGACGTGATACGCTTCGATGCCGGCAGCGTTCCGGTCGGCTATCTCGTAATGTCCAGCGATCGCCGCAGCATCGGCGAAATTCAGGATCTCGCTCTCTTTCGCGTCCGGCCCATGTTCGCCAGTCTGCCGGGCGTCTCGGCACCGCCGCCGTTCGGCGGCAATCAGCGCACCTTGGTGGTGCGCGTGGACCCGGAACGGCTGCGCTCCTATAACCTTTCGCCCGACGACGTGGTGGCCGCCCTGAAGACCGGCAATAGCATAAGTCCATCAGGAAACGCCCGCATCAAGGACCAAATGCCCATTGTGCCGGTTAATTCCATGGTCCAGGCTTTGTCCGATCTGGGGAGCATTCCCCTGCGCCTGGGCGAAAACGTCTATTTCCGCGACATCGCTACCATCGAAGACAGCACCGACATTCCCAGCGGGCATACGTTGGTCAACGGCCGGCCTGCCCTGTTCATGCTCGTTACCAAGCGTGCAGACGCCTCGACTTTGTCCGTGGTCAATGAAGTGAAGGCGAATTTGCCGCGCATGAAGGCGGTATTGCCCTCGGACATCGACCTGCGCTTCGAGTTCGATCAATCGCCCTATGTCACCCAGGCCATCCAGGGGGTGGGACAAGAAGGCTTGCTGGGCGCGGTCCTCACCGGCCTCACGGTGCTGTTGTTTTTGCGAGATTGGCGCAGTGTGATCGTGGTGGTCTTGAACATTCCCTTCGCCCTACTTGCCGCCGTGTTCGCTTTGTGGCTAACGGGGCAAACCATCAACCTGATGACGCTGGGCGGGTTGGCCTTGGCCGTGGGCATCCTGGTCGATATGTCCACCGTCGAGGTGGAAAATATCCACGTGCGGATGGCCGATTCCCCCTCGACGGCGCGGGCCGCCCTCCGGAGCAATCAAGAGACCGCCGTGCCGCGCTTGTTGGCCGTCTTGTGCGTATTGGCCGTCTTCCTGCCGTCGTTTTTCATGGAAGGCGCTGCTCGCGAAATGTTCGTGCCGCTGTCGCTGGCAGTCGGCTTCGCCATGATCGCCGCCTATTTCCTATCCAGCACGCTCGTCCCCGTCTTGGCCGTGTGGCTGTTCCGCCCCCATCATTCCTCTGCCCACAAATCGGGACAATCGGTGGGACAGGCGTCTCGCCTGTCCTGGTTGGTGGGACAGGCGTCTCGCCTGTCATTCGAGCGTTTTCGCTCTCTCTACACCCGCCTGATACAAGCCTTGATGCCCTGGAAGAGGAGTCTGATCGGCGTTTATCTTCTGACCAGCGGCTTGGTGATTGTGCTGCTGGGCAGTCAATTGGGAATGGAGATATTTCCCAAAGTGGAAGCGCGCGAGTTTCAATTGCGTCTCCGTGCGCCCGACGGTACCCGCATTGAAATCACGCGCGAGATTGCCGCCCAGGCCATGCAAGTTATTCGAGAGGAGACCGCGGAAGAAACGGGCGCGGATCAAGTGGCAATTACCGTGGCCTACTGCGGATTGCATCCCACTAGTTACACGATCAACAATATGTACATGTGGATGCGCGGGCCGGAGGAAGCCGTCTTGCGCGTGGCCCTGAAGCACGATAGCCGATTGCAGCTCGAACCCCTTGAGGAGCGTTTGCGGCAGTCCTTGCCCCATCGCTTGGGAGAATGGTTCGGGCAACGGCTCCGCAAGGAAGGTCTCTCCGAGGACCAGGTGGCCCAGCGCCGGTTGGGGTTGCGTTGCTCGTTTGAACCGGCGGACGTGGTCAACCAGATCATGAGCTTCGGTTCGCCAACTCCTATCGAGATCACCGTCAGCGGTCCCGAATTCGCCGACAATCGTGCCTACGCGGCCAAAGTACTTGCCGAGTTGGAGAAAGTATCTTCCTTACGCGATCTACAATATGGTCAATCCCTGGATTATCCGGCCGTGGCTGTGCGGATCGATCGCGAAAAAGCCGGTCTCAGCGGGGCGACGGCGGCGGACGTGGCCCGTTCTCTGGTTTCGGCCACCTCTTCCAGCCGCTTCGTAGAGCCTTTATTCTGGGCCGACCCCAAGACGGGCATCGGCTACTACACGCAGGTGGAAATTCCTCCCTATCGCATGAACTCGCCGGCCGAGGTCGGCTTAGTGCCCCTCCAGGGCCACAGCGGCGAGGGGCTATTGGTCCGCGATGTGGCCCGCGTCCGCGAGGGGACCATGCCCGGCGAGTACGACCGTTACAACATGCGTCGGCAGGTAAGCATCACGGCCAACATCGCAGGCGAAGATCTGGCGCGCGTGGTTCGCCGCGTCCAGGCGGCGCTTCGGAAGGCCGGCGAGCCGCCCCGCGCCGTGGAAGTGGACATTCGCGGCCAAGCCGTCCCTCTGGAACAGATGTTTCGCGGCCTGGCCGTCGGGCTGGTCTTGGCGATGGCCGCTATCCTTCTCCTTTTGACGGCTTATTTCCAATCGCTGCGCCTGGCGTTGATCTCGGCATCGGCCATCCCGGCCGCAATCGCCGGCATTGTCTTCGCCTTGTTCTTGACCAAAACGACGCTGAATCTGCAATCGTTCATGGGCGCCATCATGGCCATTGGTGTGGCCACGGCCAATGCCATCTTGTTGCTGTCGTTTGCCGAGCGTAACCGCCGCGACGGGATGGCAGCGCAGGCGGCCGCCGTCGAGGGCGCCCGGGGCCGGCTGCGGCCGATTTTGATGACCAGCCTCGCCATGCTCGCCGGTATGGTCCCCATGGCCCTGGCGCTGGGAGAAGGCGGCGAGCAATCCGCACCGTTGGGGCGCGCCGTCATCGGTGGTCTGGGGGCCGCCACACTGGCCACCCTATTCGTCCTCCCCGCCGTGTTCGCCTGGATTCAAGGCCGCGCCGGTACTGCTTCGCTGTCTCTCCATCCCGACAATCCGGAAAGCCAGTTCTTTGACGGAAACCAAGGACATCAATCCAAGGAGCAATAATCATGAGAAATTATCCACACAGAATGAAGTGTTTCTCGTTCCCTCGCTCCTGCGTGGGTACGCACGCTCGGACGCTCGGCGTCCCGTCTCGGGCAGCGACAAGACGCGACGCGGAGCGTCGCCATCGTGCGTTCCCACGCTCCGCGTGGGAACGAGGATTTACGCTACTCCTTTGCGCATCCATCATGATCGCGATGGGATGCGCGAAACCTTCTTCGGAACCTGCCCAAGCAAAAAAAATTCCCACAGTCTCCGTAGTTCATCCAGAACACACCTCGCTGTATTGGACCATACGGCAACCGGGATCCATCGAGGCTTTTGAGGAAGCGCCCATTCTTCCCAAAATCGCCGGCTACGTCGAAGAGTGGAAGGTGGACATCGGAGATCACGTCCGCAAAGGGCAATTGTTGGCAACGTTGTGGGTGCCCGAAACGGCAGCCAATCTTCGTCAGAAGGAGGCTACCGTCAACCGAGACGAGGTCCAGATCGTCCTCTCCCGTGCCGCGCTACAGGCAGCCGAAGCCAATGTGACCAAGACCGAGGCCGCGCTGCACCTGGCCGAGGCGAGCCTTGCCAAGGCGGAGTCCAATGCGGTTCGCTGGCGGTCGCAGTACCACCGCGATGCCCCCTTGGTGCGGACCGGGGCCATCTCGATGGTGGACTTTGAGGTAACCACCGATCAGTATCGATCGATGACGGCTGCCAAGGCCGAGGCGGTCGCGGGC
>DASRBG010000256.1:0-49370 GCA_035653735.1 Gemmataceae bacterium | reverse complement strand
CCGCATCCAGTGTACGAACAACCTCAAGCAGCTCGCCCTGGGCGTCCACAATTTCCACTCGGCGATGGGGAAATTCCCGCCCGACAAGATTTACTCTTACGATCCGACTGGGCCTAATTGGAGCTGGCTGGCCAACCTTCTGCCCTATATCGAACAGACCAACCTCTACAACCAGGCTAACATCGGCGGCAGCCCTCCGAACAATATTAATCAGAGCCTGCCGCAGATCGCCACGCCGGTCAAACTGTTTCTCTGCCCCAGCGATCCGGATGCTTTTAACAACCCCGTCTCGCATGCCTCGAATTTCGATATGTACGATCCGGTATTGGGTCCACTCACCTACGCGGTGACTTGCTATCGAGGCAATATCGGCTCCAACTGGGGCGGCGGCCCACCCGGAAGCTCGCTGTGGTGGGGGACCGATCCGCAATGGTGCAACCCCGATCCCGGCAATCCCAACCCGGCTACCACTTACGATGGCTGCGCCAACGGCAATGGCGTGCTCTGGGAAACCAACAGCCCGATCAATATCCTCGGTGTCACCGACGGCAGCAGCAACACGATCATGATTGGCGAGGCGCTGACCGGCAAAGACTACCAAAATGCCTGGTGCCACATGGACAACGCCATCGCCACTTGCGCGTACCCACCCAACGCCAAGAATCCCGTCACCGGCAAAGATTACCCGCCGGATCAGTGGTGGAACCGCTATGCCTTCACCAGTAATCACACAGGCGGTGTGAATTTCGCCATGACCGATGGCTCGGTACAATTCATCACCAATTCCATTTCGCTGTCGTTGTTCCGGGCGCTAGGGACGCGAGCCTTGGGCGAAGTCGCGGAGCTGCCATAGTATGACGTTTCACCAGCCCGCAGCGCCAGCAAGGCTTCCCTTGCTGGCGCTGCGGGCTGGTGAGCAAGGGGAGAAAGCGAGAACCGTGAACGATACGAAAGACAAGTGGGTAGTCAAAGCCGAGGAGTTGTCGCGCGAGGTTCTGGCCCGTCATGCCGAGGACGTGGACCGGCAGGGGCGCTGGCCGAGTGAGAGCATCACCGCTCTGGGCACGGAGGGACTGCTTGGACTGACCGTGCCCCAGACGTGCGGTGGTGCCGCGGAGGGGGCAAGGACGTTTGCCGCCGTTACGCGCATTTTGGCCGAGCATTGCGCCTCGACGGCGATGATTTATCTGATGCATATCTGCGGCACGCAGGCGATCGCGGCCGCCGAGACATTCCCACGTCGCGACGAAATACTGCGGGCCATTGCTGCCGGCCGCCATCTCAGTACGCTGGCATTCAGCGAAACCGGCTCGCGAAGTCATTTCTGGGCACCCGTTAGTCAAGCAGTTGTCGAGCGCGACATGCACCGCTTGTCGGCGGAAAAATCGTTTGTCACCAGCGCCGGCCGGGCCGATAGCTACATTGTTTCCACTCGCGCCGTAGGTGCCAGCGATCCGCTGGCCATCACGCTTTATTTCGTGCCAGCCGACACAGCCGGCCTTCGCGTCGGCTCGGCCTGGAATGGGCTGGGCTTGCGCGGCAATGCCAGCGCACCGATTCGCTTCGAGAAGGTGAACGTACCGGAGTCATACCGGCTCAGCGGCGAAGGAGCCGGCTACGAGATGATGCAGAATAAGCTCCTGCCGTGGTTCCAACTCGGCGCCGCGGCGGTGGCCGTGGGCATATCCCGCGCCGCTGCTGAAGCGACACGGCGACACATGCTGGCCGCCAAGCTCGATCACTTGGGCCAACCATTGGCCGCTCTCGCCACGCTGCGCGCTCGGCTGGGGCAGATCTACATCGCGGTGGATGTGCAGCAAGCATTTATTGAACATGTCGCTGGCCTGATGGAGAATCCCGGCCCGACAACTCTGCTGGCCCTGCTGGAGAGCAAGGCAGCCGCGGCCGAGACCGCGCTTCAGGTCAGCGATGTGGCCATGCGTGCCTGCGGCGGCGCGGCATTCGGCCGGCGGCTGACGGTAGAGCGCCATTTTCGCGACGCTCGCGCTGGATCGATCATGGCCCCCACCACCGATGTCTTGTATGATTTCGTGGCCAAGATTCTTCTTGATATGCCCCTATTTGGAGCGTCATCATGACAAAACCCATTCTGATCGGCGCGGTGGCTTATGCTCCCCAGGTCGTGCCCATTTGGGACGGGATGCGCGAATACTTCCGCGAAGTCGGGCCGGAAATTGATTACATCCTCTTTTCCCATTACGAGCGCCAGGTGCAAGCGCTCCTGGATGGATACATCGACATTGCCTGGAACACCAACCTGGCCTGGATCCGTGTCCATCGCGCCACGGGCGGTGCGTGCCGGGCGCTGGCCATGCGTGATGTCGATGCCCGCTTCACCACGGTTATCGTCGCCCGCACCGAGAGCGGCATCACGTCGCTGGCCGACCTGCGAGGCAAGCGTTTGGCCCTCGGTTCCGCCGATTCCATTCAGGCCGCCACCCTGCCGCGCTATTTCGTTCAGAAAGCGGGCGTTCAGCCGGAAACCGATTGCACTCTGATGCGTTTTGATCTCGATGTGGGCAAGCACGGCGACACCGGCACGAGCGAACTGGAAGTCCTCCGCGCCCTCCGCGAAGGCCAGGCAGATGCCGGGGCGCTGGCCGAGAGCACCTGGAATCGCCAAGCGGCTCAGGGTCGAATTGACACCCAGCAGATCCGGCCAATCTGGACCTCACCCCCGTATTGTCATTGCAACTTCACGGCCTTAACCGATTTTCCCGAAGAGTTGGCCCAGCGCTGGACCGAGGCACTTTTGGCGATGTCCTATGACAATCCGCGCTGGCGCGGCCTGATGGATCAAGAGGGGCTGAAACGCTGGATCCGCGCTGACGAAGCGATACTGGAAGGGTATCGCGTGTTGTTTGACGCAGTTGAAGCGCGGGGATAAGGCGATGAACGCGCAGCTCCATTGGCTGCTGGGTGGCGCGGCAGATTCTCAGCAATCGGACACCCCGGTGCCGTCGCTCAACCGCTTCAGGAGTTGGATTTGACCGGCGTGATACACGTCGTGTGCGGCGATTCCGGAGATAATCGCGGCATTGCTCACCTTGCTGCCGGTCGGCACGTGCCGCAGATCTTCTGGATCGAGGCTGGCAACGGCTGCACGCATCGTCTGGTGCATCTCCTCCAGCAGCGCCAGGTCTTCCAGCCAGGCGCGCGCTTCCAGAACCACAGGACGCACGAACCAGTTGGAGCCTTTCAAGGGAAAGGATCCCTTCTTTTCTCCGAGCAGTCGCCGCCGCACAATGTACTTCCAGTACGCGGCGTGGACAACGTGCTCCCACACATTGTGCCGTTCTGGCGCCGGTCGCCATGCCGCCTGCGCAAACTCGACACGCTTGATCGCGCCGCGAAGATTAGGCCCGTGCCAGGCTTTCTTGTTGTAGCCCTCGTCAATGATCCGCAATAGCAACTCGATTTCCGGCGCAATCACTACGACTCCTTTACTATCGTGCCGGATGGCTCCTATCCGCAGCTCACCACTCGCGCATCGTATCAGCAGGTAAGGAAGAGTACCAGTATCTTTCGAATGCACCTGGTTGTGCGCGGTCAGCCACGGGTTCCGAACGATCCACTTATGACATATTGAGGAGCCACAAGAACGTTACCGGCGCCGGTTGATCTAATCATCCGTTCGGCGGCAGATCAGACGGGCTGTGTAACGCTTTTCCGTTACTGAAGTGTCAGCTTGACCGGCACCACATGGCCCGAGGGCAAGGTTCCCCAGATGGCTAGGGTATCGCTTTCGGCGGCGGCAAACCGCGTCACCGGAATCGACGATCACTTTGGGGAGGTAGCGCACATGAAAGACATCGACGCACTCAAGCGGCGGGCGTTCCTGAAGGAGGTACAATTTCAGCCAAGCACGAAAACGAAGGGAGAGATGGTGATGTTTCATCGGGTGTTATCATTGAATGCGCTCGTAGTAATTGCCGTCCTCGGCGTCACAAGTCGTGCAGTATCCGTCGCTACTGCCGATACCAAGGCGCAAAACCTGGACACCAAGGCTAGCGTGGCCGATCTACAGGCTCTTGAAAAGCAACTCAAAGCGGTCGCGAGCAAAGTTAGCCCTTGCTCCGTTTCGGTCGGGGCGCATCAATTCGGTGGTTCGGGAGTCATCGTCTCCGCGGATGGGCTTGTCCTGACTCAGGCTCACTGCGCCCCTGATCCGACGGTCAAAATAGGCCTCCCTGGCGGAACCGAGGAAATTGCGGATGTTCTTGGGCGTGACGACGTGTACGACCTTTGCTTACTGAAATTGCGGAAGCCGGGGCCATATCCCCATGTCGAACTTGCCGAAACCATGCCGAAACTGGAGAGCTGGATTGTTACAGCGGGTTACCCGTATCCACTGGGATACCGGAAAGGCCGACCGCCGGAAGTGCGGCTAGGCAAACTTCTCTATGCCTCCGAGTTGGACTTTCTCACCGACTGTCCCCAGGACGGCGGCGACTCCGATGCACCATACTTCGATCTGAATGGCCGCCTTATCGGCATTGTCGATGGCAGTACCTACCTGAGCGATCTCCTGTTTCCCGACTTCTCATGGAATCTGGGCAGGGCGTGGATGCGCGGCACCCCGCTCAAAGAAGTTCGCAGTCGCCTTGAACGCATGGCCCGAGGCGAGAAAAATATCCGGCTACGCCGCGGCGAACTCTCCTTCACGGATCGAGGCATGAGAGTCCATTACTCCGACTTAATCTCCAAGGAGCGACATAGCCACGGAACCAAGACGCTCGAGGCGTTTCGGAAGGCGAATGCTGCCGTTAAGGAGAGCGTCGTCCAGGTACTCGATGGTAATGAGACGGCCGCCCTTGGTGCGGTCGTAGACGCCGATGGATTGGTGCTGACGAAGGCCAGCGAGGTGCCTGACGGCGTTCGGTGTCGGCTGGCCGATGGACGTGTCCTGGCCGCGAAGGTCGTCGGCATTGACCCGGCCTATGACCTGGCTTTGCTTCGTCTGCCGGTTAGCGGGCTAAGACCTGTAGCCTGGGCAGCGTCCGCCGAACCCGAGGTCGGCACGTTGGTGGCGGTTGCTGGCCCAGGACCGCTACCCGTTAAGATTGGTAATGTGAGCTTACCGCTCCAGGTATCGTCCGGCCCTTTCGCGAAGACTGTCCCGCGCCGGCCGCTTATGCCGGCAATGCCTCCGGCATTGCTCGGCAGTGGTGTTCCGGGGCGTGGCTACTGGGTGGAGTATGTCGAGGGCAACGCGGCAGCCGCGGGAATTCGCCCGGGAGACTTGCTGGTCTCCGTCGCGGAAGTACCCATTCGTTCCCATGAGGATTTGGTCCGCTGTGTCGAGGGCCAACGCGGTGGCAGTCAAGTGCCAGTGCAACTCTTAAGAGCGGGCAAGGTGCATCACCTGACGCTGACATTGAAGACGGAGGCGCCGACGGAGGGCTATTATCGCCGCCAGAGCGTCATGCTTCCCGCGCCGTGGTTGGGAATTGATAATTATATTAGCCGTCACCGGGTCAAGCCCCCAGCCGCGATCACTGTGGCGATAGCCGTCGTGCCCGATGAATGTGGCGGCCCACTGATCGGCTTGGACGGCAAGGGGCTTGGCTGGGTCTATGCGCGAGTTGCATCGACATTTGCCCTGGCGGTTCCGTCCGATCAAATCATGGAGCGGTTGAAGGATCTAAAGCAAGGCCGACCGCTTGGTGCCCTGCCCCCTCAAGCTGCCACGGTCCGCAAATCCCCTGCGCCGAAGACTGCCACCGCAACGTCCGAGGAAGTGATCAGAAAGCTCAAAGAACGAACGGACCGCTACCGTAGCTTGCTCATCGAGTATGACATCACGACGGAAGCCCACGTCGATCCCCAATTGCTGCTTGCGTGGCAAGTCTTCGACTTTCGGGGTTACCAGGAACGTCATCGCATCGCCTTCTCGGGGCTGAAGCGACTCACCGAGATTACGGTTCCCCGTGTGAGCGCCTATGTTGCTCCCGCGTATGCGGTGACTCCGGACCCGGCCGCTCCCAAAGACATTTCCCAGCGGTTGGCCAAGGCCCAGAGGGAGGCTGCTCAGGCAAGAGATCGCGGGCTGATCCATTGGCACTTGTTAAGCTACCGCCAAACCTCCGGCATGCGACGGTTCGTGTTTGATTCGAAGAATGTGCATTCGCAATCTGTGTTCGGTAATGAAGACACGCAGAAGGGATTCTTGTGGCCAACGGATTACCTGGCCAACATCGGACTGCGGCCGATCACTCTCCCGGACCCCTGGCCTCCGAGGGAAGGCTACGAGTCGGAAGAGCAAGCCTGGCTGCTTCCGGCGAACTTTGCCCGCCTGCCCCATTGCCGTGTCCGTCCGAATGAGGAGAAGGTGGATGGCGCGGACTGCGTCGTGCTGGAGGTGTCGCTCAAGGAAGGAATCGAAACGATCTGGCTCGATCCGGAGCTGGGCTATTCCCCGCGCAAATGGGAGGTTCGGGCCGGAAAGCGGCTGGTCTGGCGAAGAACCAACAAAGATTTTCGCGAGTTTGCACCGGGATGCTGGCTGCCGCTGGAAGCCGCCGTGTCTTACGGGCCGCCAGCCTGGACGTCCCTCGTCCAGCCAGACCAATCGGTGTACACGCAGCGCATGGTTTTGCGCTACGCTCGTGTGAACGATGTGCCGGACAGCATCTTCACGAAGGACGGGTATCGGACCAACGCCAAGTAATTTACGCGGGAGAATTCCTCGGTGAGTTCTCGTCGTGCTGATCGGCTTACGGCGAACTGCCGGTTCCTTCAAGGGACAGTCGGCGGCGGACAAACCGTGTCACCGGAATCAACGATCACTTTACCGAGGCAACGCACATGAAAGACAGACCTATCCATTAAAATTGTGTGCGGTTTCCCTGGGCGGCGAGGCTCTATGATAGCAGTCGGTTCGCCCGTTGGCTGGAGACTTGCCGATGGCCGCCGCACTCGACACTCTGTTACTGCAATGGAATCGTTATGTCGCCTCGACCTTGTCCGATGGCGATTTGGTCCGATCCTACCTTCGCGATCATGCGGAAGAACCGTTTCGGCTGTTAGTCGAACGGCACGGTGGGATGGTATTGGGCGTTTGCCGCCACCGATTGGGAGACCCGCACGCGGCCGAAGATGCATTCCAGGCGACATTTTTGTTGCTGGCTCGCCGGGCTGGCTCGATTCGTCGCCCGGAGTCGGTCGCGGCATGGCTGCATCGGACCGCGATCCGTGTCTGTGCCAAAGCGCGGCGGGCGGAGATTCGCCGACGGTCGCGGGAAGCGCCTTTGATCGCATGCGCCGCAAGAGAGGAGTCGTGTTCCACCTCACGTTCGACTTCAGATGTATTGCTTGCTCTTGAGGAAGAAGTCGAACGATTGCCCGAACGTTATCGCACGCCCCTCTTGTTGTGTTATTGGCAAGGGATGACGCAAGTCGAAGCGGCGCGCTGCCTGGCGTGCAGCGAAGGCAGCGTCAAGGCACGTCTGGAACGCGGCCGGAAACAGCTCGCCAAGCGGCTGACCCAACGCGGCCTGGCTCCGCACGCGATTCTCGTCGCGCCACTGGCCGCGGCGATAGTGCCGCGAGAACTGCTCGCTCGCACGGTCGCATTGACGCCCCCAGGAGCGATGATTCCCCCGGCGGTGGCGACGTTGGTCAAGGGAATGACCACGACCCTCGGAGGCACGACTCGGTATGTCCTGGGAGGGTTGGTGATGGCGGTTGCACTTACCGTCGGCGCGAGCGCCACGCGCGGACCTCAACGAGCCGAGGCGCCGCCTCAACCCGCGGCCACGCGCGAAGCTCAGCGAGCCGAGACGGCGTTGCAACCTGCGGAGCCGAAAGCGGAGCACAAGCCCGTGGCAGTACCGTTGCCGGAGGGAGCGATTGCGCGCATTGGCTCGTCGCGTTTGCGGCATGCAGGGGAAGTCGGGGCGGTGGCTTTCTCAACGGATGGGCGCTGGCTCGCGTCCGCTTCTCCAGACGACCAGGACCGCACCGTTCGCGTTTGGGATCTGGCCGATGGCGCGGAAAAACTGCGCATTCCTATCGAGGTGATCTCGAACGATCGCGCCGGCACGAGGCATTTTGGCGCGGCCGTGGGGTTTTCCAAGGACGGCCGACATCTTCGCGTGATTGATTTCAACAGTTACCGGATCATTGACCGGGCCACTGGCCGCCAGGTTCTCCAACAGCGCTTCTACGATCAGGCTCCCCCGCAGGGATGGGAACCTTCCCTTGTTATCGGGGCTGCTTTCTCTCCCGACCTGAGTATCTACGGCGTAGTTCGGCGAAAGGGCGAACTAATCCTCGGAGACGCGGCGTCTGGAAAAGTTCGCCGCACTATTGCCGAGGCTTTTGTAAAGAAAGAGGATCAATTCTCTTACGCAGTCCCCTTAATATTCAGCGGCGACGGCCGGCGTGTCTGCATTCCCACCACCTCCGGCGCGGGGAAAGTATTCGATACGGCGACCGGCAACGTGATAAACACGCTGAATTTGAACCAAAGGGCTGCTTTCCTCAAGAGCGGGGAGGAATTGGCCTATTTCGCGAACGACGGCGAGAAAGACATCGTTGAAGTGGTCAACGTCGCCGATGGAAAGAAAGTACGTCAGGTTCCCGTGGAAAGGTCGGGGAATCATTCAGATGTTAGTCCCGATGGGAAATTCCTGGCCGTGGAAGATGCGCAACTCTTTTGCGTCCAATTGCTCGATCCGCTTACGGGAAAAGAAATCCGTCGCATTCCACTCCCTCCTTCGAGCCCTGCTTCGGGCGCCCGACCGGTCTTTTCGCCGGACTCGAAACTGCTGGCTGGGATCCCTTTGTATTCTGGAAGCATAACGGTTTGGGAGACGGCAACCGGGAAGCGCCTGCCTTCGTCGGCCGATGACATCGAGTATTTGAAGGGGTTCGACCGCAACGGCCGACTGGTGGTCCAAGTCGGCGGCCACTATCAAATCACCGATTGGAGGACCGGACGCATTTTCGGCGAGTTGCCTGTTCGCTACGGACGGTACAACAATGTGGCTTACTCGCCGGATCATCGCTTCAAAGCGTATCACACTATAGTGAAACCTGAGGACTGGAAAAAAACGGAAAAAGGCTTTCCCATCACTGTTCGGGATGTCGCGACCGAGAAAGAAGTTGGCCGTCTTGTCGGCAATACAGATTACTGTAATAGCATGGTTTTCACAAACGACTCGAAGCGCCTCATCACCATAAGCCGAGACGCCGTGATTCGGCTTTGGAACATTGCAGCCGGAAAACAATCGTGGGCAGAGAAACAATCTGGCGGCTTTGGCTTTGCTGGAACGGGAGACCCACATCTGAGCGCCGACGACCGGCGGCTTGCGGTCCTTTGTCTGCGATCCGATAACGAGATGGAGCTTCGCGTTTGGGATCTGGTCACGAAGAAGCGGATTGCCGCGATTCCGGCGCCCTACCTTTTCGCCGGAGGAATCGACATTTCGCCCGACGGGAAATTCCTCGCTGGCGGTAGCAACGACCGAGTGACCAATTCGGAGGATAAAGGAACGGTTTTCGTTTGGGATGTGGACGCAGGCGGGATATGTCGGAGGCTAACGGGACATTCCCCAGGAGATATTTCCTGCCGGTTCGCCCCGGACGGCCGCACTCTTTTAACCGTTGATCGAACCGGCATGATCCGCATTTGGGAGTTGGCATCGGAGCGAGAGCGTCTTCGTATTAGCGGACATCTCGGCAGGACTGCCGTCTTCTACTCTCCCGACAGCACCTTGGTCGCTGGCTGGAGCTACGAGGCCCCGGTGCTCATTTGGCATCTGTACGGGATCTCCCGTCCTGCCGATCCGTTCGATGCCGAGAAGGCGTGGCAGACACTGGCGAATGAAGACGCAGCCCGCTCCTTCACCGCGATGCGCCGTTTGCGCGCGTCCCCGGAACCGGCGATCAAACTTCTTCGGCAAAAGCTCAAGCCGGTCGAAAAGGTCGAAACCGAAACGGTCCGCAAGTGGATTCGCGATCTGGACAGCGACGTTTTTAAAGCGCGTGAAGCCGCCCAGCAGTCGCTCGAAGAACTCGGCGACCGCGCGGCGGAGTTGATGCGAGCCGCCCTTCGACAATCGCCCAGTGCGGAAGTCCGAGCGCGGCTGAATCGTCTGCTCAAAGCCCTCGACATGCCGACGCCTACTCAGCTTCGAGACCAGCGAGCGGTCGAAGTGCTTGAACGCATCGGAAGCGCTGAAGCGAAAGCGATCCTCGCGGATCTGGCTCAAGGTGCGGATGGGGCGCGCCTGACCATCGAGGCGAGGGCAAGTTTGGCGCGTTGGAAGCAGCGATAACGAGTGTACATATCCGAGCCTGAAGCGTCTGCGAAGGCCGCCTTCGTTACCCGTTGCGGAACCGGACAGCCCTTCCACCCCTCGTACAGTTTTTTTCTTCAAGAGCGCGAAAGAATCAGCCTGACCGGACATATATAGAGGTAGAACTTCAGTACCTTGGAGAGATCCGGGCCATGGTCCATTCACAGATGGAATCCGTCATCGCTTATATCCGAGGCCTCGCGGCCCCACCGGGCACGGCAGAGCAAGGCGACAGTGCGCTGCTCGGCGCCTTCGCGGCATCGAACGATCAGGGAGCCTTTACGACTCTGGTCAAGCGCCACGGTCCCCTGGTGCTATCCGTTTGCCGCCGGGTGCTGCAACAAGAGCAACAGGCAGAGGATGCCTTCCAGGCCACTTTCCTGTTACTGGCCAAGAAGGCAGCCTCGCTTAAACAGGGGGCATCGTTGGCAGGCTGGCTGCATGAGGTTGCTTATCGCGTGGCAAACAACGCTCGACGAGCGGCGGTTCGGCGACAGCGGCAGGAAAAGAGGGGGAGAACCATGCAGACGTCAAGGCCGGAAATCGAAGTAGTCTGGAGGGAAGTCCACATGATCCTTGACGAGGAAGTCCAGCGCCTGCCGGCGATTTACCGAGATTCCTTCGTTCTAACCTGTCTGGAAAACAGAAGCGGCGCCGAGGCGGCGCGGCTGTTGGGCGTGAATGAAGGTACGCTTGGGAGCCGCCTCTCCAAAGCCCGCGCGCTACTGCGCAAGTCCCTTGCTCGTCGCGGCCTGGCCCCGCACGCGATTCTGTTTGCGCCTCTAGCCGCGGCGATGTTGCCGCAAGAACTGCTCGCTCGCACGGTCGCATTGACTCCCCAGGGAGCGGTGATTCCCCCGGCGGTGGCGACGTTGGTCAAGGGAATGACCACGGCCCTCGGAAGCACATCCCGGTATGTCGTGGGAGCGCTGGTTACAGCGGTAGCGCTTGCCGTCGGCGCAAGCGCCACACGCGGACCTCAGCGAGCCGAGACGCCGCCGCAACCCGCGGAGCCGAAAAAAGAGAGCAAGTCCGCATCGGCGCCGTTGCCGGAGGGAGCGATTGCTCGCATCGGCTCGCCGCGATTGCGCCACGCGGGGGAAGTCGTGGCGGTGGCTTTCTCAACGGATAGGCGTTGGCTCGCTTCCGCGTCAGCGGACGACAACGACCGCAGCGTGCGCGTTTGGGATCTGACCGATGGCGCGGAGAAACTGCGCGTTCCCATTGAAGTGAACTCGAACGGAACTCCGGCTCCGCACCGTGCCGTGGCCGTGGGTTTTTCCAAGAACGGCGAGCTGCTTCGCGTGATTGATTTCGTCAGTTATCGGGTCATCGACCGAGCTACCGGCCGACAGCTTCTTCAACATCGCTTCTACGAAAAAGCTCCCCCGCAGGGATGGGATTCTTCCAATGTTATCGGTGCCGCTTTCTCTCCCGACCTGAATACCTATGCCGTCGTTCGGACAAAAGGCGAACTGGTCCTAGCAGACGCGGCGACTGGAAAAGCTCGGCGCACCATCGCCAAGGGTGTTGCGAACCAGGAGAATCGATCCTACGCCTGGGTCAGCGTGGTATTCAGCAGCGACGGCCGGCGAGTTTGTATTCCTGTCGAATCCGACGCGGTGAAGGTATTTGACACGGCGAGCGGCGATGTGATGAGCAAGCTGAGTTTGAAACAGTGTTCATTTGGTGCAAGTGCGTTCCTCAAGGGAGGGGAGGAATTTGCCTATCTCACGCAAGATGGCGGGAAGGACGTTGTTGAAGTGGTTAACGTCGCCGATGGAAAGAAAGTACGACAGTTTCCCGTGGAAGCAACGGCGAAATGCTTGGATGCGAGTCCCGATGGGAAATACCTGGCCGTGGCGAATTTGCAGCGCTGGTGCATCCAACTGCTCGATCCCTTCACGGGGAAAGAAATCCGTCGCATTCCACGCTCTTTTTCCGAGGCTCGAGTGATCTTTTCGCCGGATTCGAAATTGCTGGCCAGCATCGCGTTCTGGTCAGGAAGCGTGATGGTTTGGGAGACGGCATCTGGGAAACGCCTGCCTTCCTCGGCCGATGGTGTCGAGCATTTGCGCGGCTTCGACCGCGACGGCCGATTGGTGGTCTGTGTCGATGCTCGCTATCAAATCACCGATTGGAGGACAGGACGCGTATTCGGCGATTTGCCCATCCGCCACGGACCGTACCACACGAATGTGAATTATTCGCCGGATCATCGCCTCAAAGCGTATCACGATATGATGAAACTCGAGGACTGGAAACCGGAAAAGGGTTTTCCCATCACGGTCCGGGATGTCGCGACGGACAAAGAAATCAGCCGTCTGATCGGCAATTCGGATTACTGCCAGCAGATGGTTTTCACAAACGACTCGAAGCGTCTAGTCACCGCGAGTCAGGACGCCGTGATCCGACTTTGGGACATTGCCGCCGGAAAACAGTTGTGGGCGGAGAAACAACCGGTCCGCATTGGCTATGTCGGAGCGGGAGACCCGCACCTGAGTGCCGACGACCGGCGGCTTGCGGTCCTTTGTCAGCGTTCCGATAAAGAGATGGAGCTTCGCGTTTGGGATCTGGTCACGAAAAAACGGGTCGCCGAGATTCCGGTGCCCTACCTTTTCTTCGGAGGAATCGATTTTTCGCAGGATGGTAGATTCATCGCCGGGGGCGGCAACGACCGAAAAGTCGATCCGAACGATAAAGGAACGGTTTTCGTGTGGGATGTGGACACGGGCAAGGTATACCAGAAACTGGCGGGGCATTCACCGGGAAATATCACCTGCCGGTTCGCCCCGGATGGTCGTACTCTTTCGACCGTTGATGACACCGGCGTGATCCGCATTTGGGAATTGCCAACCGGGCAGGAACGTTTACGTATCACGGGGCATCGCGGCAGGACTTTCGCCTACTTCTCCTCCGACAGCGCCTTGATCGCCGGTTGCAGCAACGAGGCGCCAGTGCTCATTTGGGATGTATACGGACACTCCAAGGCTTCCGAGTCGTTCGATCCCGAGAAGGCGTGGCAGACACTCGGGGATGAAAATGCAGCTCGCTCCTTCACGGCAATGCGCCGATTGTGCGCCGCCCCGGAACGGACGGTCAAGCTGCTTGGCGAAAAGCTCAAGCCGGTGGAAAAAGTCGAAGCGAAGACGATCCACAAGTGGATTCGTGAGTTGGACGACGATGACTTTAGAACACGGGAAGCCGCTCAGAAATCGCTGGAAAAACTCGGCGATCGAGCGGCGCGGTCTCTGCGCGACGCGCTCCGACAATCGCCGAGTGCCGAAACACGAACGCGGGTGAATCGCCTCCTTGAAGCACTCGACATTCTGACCCCCGATCAACTTCGCCAGCAGCGAGCGGTCGAAGTGCTCGAACGCATCGGCAGCGCCGAAGCGAAATCGATCCTCGCGGAATTAGCCCAAGGTGCTGATGGGGCACGCTTGACTCTTGAGGCGGCGGCAAGTTTGGCGCGTTGGAAGCAGCGATAGCGATTGTATGTATCCGAGGCTGAAGCGTAAGCGAAGAAACGCCTTTGCTGAAGACGTTTCTTCGCTTACGCTTCAGCCTCGGATAGATACAATCGAACTGCAAGGAACCACAAGCCCGTCGCTGGCGCTCCGGACTTGTTGGGGAAAAAAAGCGATTGGAAGGGGGGAGATTGTCATGACAACCTCGAATCGGGGAATAACCGGCCGCTGGATGAGTGCGATCGTCGGTCTTCTAACGCTGTGGACGGCCGTGCCGGCGGCCGCGGCCGAAGTGGATTGGAAAGTGGGCTTGGCCCAGGTAAAAATCACCCCGGAACGTCCGGTATTTCTGGCCGGGTATGCTTCACGCAACAAACCGTTTAGCAAAGTGGAAGCCGACCTGTACGCCAAGGCCCTGGCCCTCGAAGACGGCCAGGGAAATCGCGCGGTGCTGGTGACGACCGATCTGGTTGGCTTGCCGGCCGCCGTCGCGGAGCCGATTTGCGAACGCCTCCGCGATAAGGCCGGCTTGAAGCGCGAGCAAATTCTCCTCAACTCCTCGCACACCCACACCGGCCCGATGCTGCTCCTTCGCGTTCCGAACGGCGACGGGGACGGCGATCGGCTGACGGCCAGCGATTTGGAGCGCAACGTCGAATACACTCGCCAATTGCAGGACAAGATCGTAGATGTTGTGCAGCGGGCCACGGCGCACCTGGAGCCGGCGAAACTTTCGTGGGGCGTCGGCGTTTGTCCCTTTGTCATGAATCGCCGTGAGTTTACGGCCAACGGCGTCATTCTCGGCGTCAACCCGCGCGGCCTGGCCGACCGGACCGCGCCGATCCTGCGCATCGACGCGCCCAATGGAAAGCTGCAAGCCGTGCTCTTCGGCGCCGCCGTTCATGGCACCACCTTGGGCGGCGACATTTATGAATTGTGCGGCGACTACGCTGGGTTTGCCCAGGCCTACGTCGAGGAGAAGCATCCGTCGGTGCAGGCGATGTTTATGATTGGTTGTGCTGGAGACGCCAACCCGTATCCACGCGGCACCATGACTCTGGCCCGCGAACATGGGGTGACGCTGGGCAAAGAAGTATGCCGGCTGCTGGAGAGTAAACTTCGTCCGGTTCGCGGGCCGCTCCACATTGCCTTCGATAAGGCCGCTCTTCCCTTGCAAGCGCCGCCGCCGCGCGAGGAGCTAAAAAAGCAAGCAGCGCGCAAAGGGAGCATCCAGGCGTGGGTTGCCCAAAAGATGTTGGCGAAGCTCGACCACGGCGAAAAGCTGCCGGATCACTACGACTGCCCGATCGCCGTATGGCAATTCGGCGACGATCTGACGATGGTGGGACTATCGGGGGAGGTCGTCGTCGATTACGTCAGCCTGCTGGAGAAGGCGCTGGGGCCGAGAAATTTGTGGCTGACCGCTTATTGCAATGACGTGTTCGGCTACTTGCCGTCGGCCCAGGTGCTCCGAGAAGGCGGCTACGAGACGCGGGGACTCTATACGGGCGGCATTGGTCTTTTCGACGCCAAAGCTCAGGATGCACTGGTCGAGAAAGTGCGTGAATTGGCCAAGAAAGCCGGACGCAAATAAAACGCACCGAGCCTGAAGCGTCAGTGAAGGAATGCTCTTCGCTTACGCTTCAGGCTCGGAAAAGACGCGCTCCTTGGTGGGGCGCGACGCTTACAACAAGTCCATATCCTGTCCTTCGGCGATGGAGCGCAGCTTTTTCATCGCGCGGGCGTTGAGCTGGCGGACGCGCTCCTTGGTGATGCCGAATTGCTGGCCGATTTCTTCCAGCGTCATGCCGCGGGCGTGATCGTCCAGGCCCGCTCGCATGCGGATGATTTCGCGCTCGCGCGGCTCCAGGTACTCCAGCAAACGATTGACGCTGTGTGACGCTCGTTCCTGGGTGGCCAACATTTCGTGTTCGTCGCTGCGCGTGTCCGGCGCGATCTCGAACAGATCCTCGTGGCCGGTCACGAAACGTTCGCGGCGATGAATCTCGTCCGGAATGCTGCGGGCGAAATTCTTCATGATGGCCCAGCTGGCGTAAGTGCTGAACTTGAAGCCGCGGCCGAAGTCGAACTTCTCGACGGCGCGGATCAGCGACATGTTGCCGTCCGAAACCAACTCGAAGAAGTTGTCCGCCTGGCCGGCGTGCTTCTTGGCGATGCTGACCACCAAACGCATGTTGGCGTTGATGAGCAGCTCCTTGACAACGTTGGCCTCCTTTTGCAGATCCTCGATCTCCTTGAGCGTCTGATTGCGGACGCGTGAGGGATCGACTTCGTTGGCTTCGCCGCCTTCCTTGCGGAGCTGATCGCGCAGCTGAGCCGCCTTGTGCTTGAGGAAGTTCATCTTGCGGAACAGGTGTTGTTCCTGCTCCTTGCTCAAGAGCGGATATTCGTAGCATGAGGCCAATTCGGGCGGAACATCCTTCGGCGCGTGCATGGCACGGCGCTTGGCCTCGTAAGCCTCGGCATCGGGCATGGGGGCAAGCATCACCGCCTCCATTGCCGGATCGTCAAAGGAGGGATGCGGGATGTAATCGAGCGGTTGCTCCAGCAGACGCTGGGCACGCACTTCGTTGATCACCCGATACATGGAGGTCCGGGTGCGTTGAAAGCGTTTTGCAAGTGTATCCACGTTAATCCCTCGACGGTAAGAGCTATAAATTGTTTGTTTGGTCGCCGCGTCCAAGGGGCCTGTTAGGTTGGGGAACAAGGCCTGCTCGGGATACTGGCGATCGTGATTTTTAATGGTGTAGCGAACCGTCTCGACCGATCGGCCCAGACGGCGCGCGATGCGCCGGCTAACCTCCGTGAGCGTGCCTCCGCTCACCCGCGACAGACGGCGAGCACGGCGGAGGATATCCTCACGCTCGGACTCCGTCATCTGCGAAAATCGGCTGCCCCGCTCGACGCGGTCGGGATGGGTCGTCAAAAACCGATCCACCACCGATTGCAGGAAACCGACCTGGCGTTTGCCGTTCGTGACAATTGGCTGCGCCACCAGGCCATACTTGCGCCAGCGCCGGATGGTCTTCGTCGAAACGTTGAGCTTCTTACTGATCTCATCCAGAGTCAGGATAGGCTCCGGCGCCTTCTCAACTTCCAGAGGCAACGCCTTGGCCTCGATGTGCTCGGCTTTGCGCTCGGCAAACGTCTGATCCATCTGACGCATGGTCTGGATCATCAAGCGCAAATCGTGCTTGAGATCCTCGCCAGGGATCAGCAGGTTCGGATAGGTGTCCGGGCGGTAGTCCGTGATTCGCCAGCAGACGAATTGATACGGATACCGCTTGGTCGGATCGACCTCGGCAAGAAGGCGTTCGGCGCGAACCAACTGCTCGGCTCGTCGGGCCGGCGGGGCGAAACGCACTTGTTGATCCGTCAACTGTTTCAGGGCTGGTTGGTTGAAGCCGGTCACAGCCACCACTCCTTTTCGGCCTCGGGTCCGAATCCGTGTCGAACCGTTGGCCTCTTGTAGACGCCGGCCGAGTTGCGGATCTCGGTCGGCGCCGGCGTCCTTTTCGTCCTCTCGCTGGCGGAGGACGCCGCGAGTTGCCTCGCGGACCTCTTCTTGTTACGTATCAGCCGCAACGAAAGTCCAAAGGTGTCTCAAGTTCGGATCATCCTGAAACCGATGTACTCCGATGAAAGACGCATCTGGGTGGGGTAAGGGTTCGGGATAATCTTGCCGAATCCTTTCGCTCCCTCTCCGCCTACCGCCGCCGCAACTTCCTCTTTACAGGTTGGACAGGAAGAGGTAGATACCTCGCTGTCGTCTTATTCGCGGACGGCCGCCGTTTCTTTCCGGAGTTCTTTTCGTGCGGATCAAACGTTAACCCGCACTAGCATTTTTCACTATTGCAAAAACCGGGCCAGTCGCTCTATCTAGTAGACGCCAAACGGCAGCCCAGGATTCATGAATTGTCGTAGGTGCTTGAAAAGTCAGGGCTTCCGTTCTCTTTTTTTCGACAAGCCCGCCAACCGCTTGCCCGTCGATTTCGCGTAAGCCTCCCAGCTTTCTATACAAGTATACAGCAATCTTGTTCAAAATTGCAAGAGCGTCTGAATACAATACAACTCGTGCTCTGCTTTGCGGACACACCCTGCCTGATTGGCAGGCAGGAGGCAGACCAGCAGGCACATCTTTGGCCAGCTAAGGACATCTTTTGTCAGGAACAGCCCCAGCGGCGAGAATTGACTTATCTTGCCAAACGATCTTACCCACGGTGGCGGAGCGGCGGCATGAGACGACATTGCTTGTCACACGCTGGCGCCCTGCAACCGGACTTGTGGCAAGGCGATGCCTGGGGCAATCCCTATCTTCTGTACAATCGATAAAAGCTCTGCTTCCCATCCCCAAGTCCGGTGATCCATCGTTGTTGCCCCGCGCGCTAGCGCGAGGCGGCGGGTAGAATCGTGGAAGAGGTTGATCTGCCATACCGGCAGATGTCTCGCCACGGAGGCTGGTCATGGCCACGCCATTCGCTAAATGTCCTATCGTTGTCACCACTGGATTGTTTTGCCTGATCTGTGTCTCTTCGTTCGCCGCCGAGGAAGCGGTGCAGCTTCGGGAACGATTTGCAGCCGGATACGAGTATCACGTCAGCACACGCGTAGATCTCTCCGGCACGTTGACGTTGCCGGCGGAGAAGGGCAAGCCTGCGCCCAAGCCGTTGAGCGTACGCGGCACCAGCGCGATTGAATACGACGAACGCGTCCTAGACGTGGGAGCGGATGGGCAGGTACGCAAGACGGTCCGCCTCTGCCGGCGCACGGACTTTCGCCGGACCGTTGGCGATCGTCCGCAAGAAAATGCGCTGCGTCCGGAGGTGCGGCGGCTCATCTTGCTGCGGCATCAGAACAAGGAAGTGCCGTTTTCGCCGGATGGCCCGCTGATGTGGGGCGAGATCGATCTGATCCGCACCGATGTTTTCACGCCGGCCCTCGCGGGACTGCTGGCTGGCCATCCGGTGCGCGTGGGCGATCGCTGGTCGGCGACGCAGGCGGCCATCCAAGAACTGACCGACCTGGAACGCATCGACGAAGGATCACTGGAGTGTCGGTTGGAGGAGTTCCGCACCGTTGAGAATCGACGGCATGTCCGAGTCTCGTTCCACGGCGTCATTCGCGGCACCAACGAAGATGGATCCAATCGCCAAGAACTGGACGGCTATTTCTATTTCGATCTGGAATCGAACCACCTGAGTTATCTCTCTCTGCACGGCAAGCACTTCATGCTCGACAAGGACGGCAAGGAAATGGGCCGGATCGAGGGTCGATTCGTGCTGGCGCGGCAAGCGAACACCCGCGCGCCGGACCTAAGCGAGACGGCGCTCAAAGGCGTGACCACGGAGCCGAACGCCGATAACACACTGCTGCTGTACGACAATCCGGATTTGGGTGTGCGTTTTCTGTATCCGCGCCGCTGGCACGTGGCCAGTGTGCGCGGCAGCCAGGTGACGCTGGATAGCGCCGACGGCAGCGGCCTACTTGTGACGCTGGATCCGCTGACTCGTGCGCCAACCGGGGCGCGCTTCCTGGACGAATCGCGCGAATGGCTTGCCAAGCAGCAGTCGCGCCTGTTGCGCATCGATCCGCCACGGACGGTGCGCTCGTCGCCGGTGCTCGAACATTTTGCCCTGGAGGCAGAGATGGGCCAGCAGAAATTCGTGATGGATTATTATGTGACGCGACAAAACAACGGCGGCGCCACGCTCGCTGCTCGACTCCCCCCGCGCGATTTGGCTGCGCTGCAAAAGGAAGTCGAACGCATTGCCCTGAGCGTAGCCGTCACACGCGAGCAAAAGGACTCGGGGCGCTAACGCAACCCCGCTCACCCTTGCTTGGGCTGCGGGCTGGCACTCTCACCGCCCGGCCGCAGCGCAAGCAAGAGTTGCCTATTCGTATCCCCATCGGCTTGCCGTGGCGGCGGTTTCGGCGCGGATGATTTCCAGATCGTTGGCGGAGAAGCCGCTCGAATAATAACTGGGAGAACTGATCGCGGGAGCATGATGCTCGATGATGCTCGCGGCGTCAGGCAGCCGGCAATGATCCAGAACAGCTTGGAGGGTTTTAGCGGCTTCGGCACAAAGCGTCTCGAACCGCACCACCAGCGCCGCTTCGCGCACCTGGGCGTCGGAATCCAGCAAGTTCGCCAAATAGCCGTAGACCATGTCCCAATACATCGCCAGGCCGCGCACCTCCTCGCCGGCTGCCCAGGCTTGCTGAATCTGCTTGACGCGGTCCCCATTGCCCAAGTTCATCGGCCGACGGTCCAGGCCGAATTCAAAATGACCCGACCGTTGCATGTAGGCCAAGGATCGCGGCCATAACCGATGGCCCTGGCTAAACCATATGTGTTGCCGTCTCAGCGAGGCGACATGAGAAGCCGGCGCGCGTACGGGGATGATAAAACGGGCATCGGGAAACATGCGAAGCAGGTACGGCAGACGGGCTATGTGATAATTGTTCTTGGCCGCATAGCGGAGCGCGCTTTCGGCCAACAGCAGTTTGCGGATGTGGGCGTCGTAAAACGACTCAAAATTGGGATGGCTGTCCGCGCGGCCCAGACAATTGCCGATCGAGGGATCGTGACAGTGCGGGAAGAAAGCCATCCACAGCATTTCCTCCAGGGCTTCGGGACTCTCGGTGGTGATCTGCATGCCATCGGCGTGGGCGCGAGGGCGCGGCGCCGTGGGACGCGACGCGGCGGTGACGCGCCGCCACCAGTAGGGCGTGAATATCATGGGGTAGTCTTTGACCCGATGGGTGGCCACACCGGCGGGCGAACAAATGACTTCGTGAAGCAGTGTACTGCCTGAGCGGGCGAGGCCGCAGACATAAATTGGTTTGCGGACCTTTAATTGAGCTAATTCCCGTTCCAACTGGCTGGTTTCCAGCCGTCCCAACCCCAACCACCAGCGCGGATGGCGCTGGACCAATCCGCCCAAAAGGTGCGTCAAGAACGGAACAGCGAAGAACGATTCCGTGCCGTCGCCGCCTGGGACCGGTGTTGTCCCCGGCGGCGCGGCGGGGGAAGTACCGTCAGGGTTAGTCGGGATGGTCTTCACCTTGCTGCTCCGGCACGCGGGCCGCGCTCGCTTGGTCCAGTGGGGCCGGCGTCTCGCCAGTCGTTCGCGCATTTTTGCGTGCGGCCCGGGCGCGCGAGAGTCGAGACCACAAGGCCAAGATGGGCCACTGAACCACGGCGAGCAACGCCGTGGCCGCCAAACCCAGCATGGCGAGAAACTGGGGAATAAACTCCTGGCCCGGACCCAAGCCGACATAAGCCCACAGACCGTCCGAACAAAACGCGGACGGCATCGATGACAGTGGGGCGAGCAGCCAGGAGAAGCAATCAGGGACGGGCATAGGTGCCTTTCGCCAAAAAAGAAACCTGCTCGGGACGATATCGCCTTGCCGAGTTTACGAAACGATTGGTTATAAGACTCCACACGGTTTCCTGCCGCGGCGTCACTTCCCAGATCGCGCCTTGCTCGGAGCTGACTATCAACGTGTTACCGTTGGGCAAGCGTTGGCACATGCCGCGTTCTCTTGTGAGAAAGGCGGCTTGGTTGCCTTGCGGATACGACCAAGGAAATGCCTGGGTTTGTGGGTCGTACTCCAGCACGCGCGAGCCACGCGGCGAACCCAGGTTGTCAAAGATCAACAAGTGGCCGTTGTCGAGAAACTGCGCATCGTGTTGGGCGCGCCAGGGTCCCTGCGCCGCCCACACGATAACTTTCTTTTGTGGGTCGAGCATGGCGATCGTGTCCATGTTACGCATGGAGATAAGCACATGTCCCTCCCGGAAGCTGGGGAATTTCGCCGCCAGGCGGCGCGGCAAGACGCGGACACAATTCATGTGCAAAGGTTCATGCAGTTTTTCCGGAACGTCATCGAGAAAGCTCTGCCGCCCCAAGCCGGCGGATAACTCGCGCTTGCTCTCCGAGTCGAGAACGTCCAGCAGCGGAGCGTACGGCGAGTCTCGGAATGCCTGGAGGATGGGAATCGGTTTACGCAATTCCTTTCCGTCGGGGGACAAAACGACCAGCTCGTCAACTAAAGCCGGCGTGGGCACAATCTCCAAGCCCTTGGGCAGGTCATGTACGACCTTTTGAGCGATTGCGTAGATCGTGCCGTCCTCGCCCACGTCTACATCGTGGTGAATATGATGCGGGTATTTCCAAATTACCTTGGAATCTTTGTCCAATTTGGCCAACCCGTAGCCATTGGTCCGATTCTCCTGGCCGTGAAAGACGACGAGCAAGTCGCCGTTGGGGTAGAGACGGCAATCGAAAAAGCACACGAGCGAGTCCTTGATCGGGCCGCGAAGATGAGGAGGCGAGGGCCAAACTTCGCTAAAGGGAATGGCCCAGCGGTGGACCTCCTCACCGCGCATGTTTACAAGGAAAGCCTGGGTGCTCGAAATATCCAGCGCGGCGCAGGCATAAAGCGTGAACCCATCAAACGTCTTATCCGTCCGATCGATGGGGCCGATTTTAGGGGGCGGCGTGTTCTCGACTGGGATCGGCGGCGGCAGCTGCCGTCGCTCGTTCCAGGCGCGGGCACCCAAAAACGCCTTGCGGAGAAACTCCGACGAGGGCAGTTGAAAATACATCACCGCGGCGCCGAACAGATAGGCAAGAGCCGTCAAGCCGAGGATCGCGACGCAAAGATGAAGTCTTTTGCGGACCAGCCCCTCCCGCGCTGCTGAAGCGAGCGCGGACGACGCGACCTCCTTTTTCACCGGCTCGTCTCCAGTAGTAGACGGAGTGCAGCTAGACGCCATTCTTCTCTTTCGCCCCATTTGGAGGCAGGATTGCTCAATCAAAAAGCTGTCGGTCTAAGCGCGGGCGTCTCGCCCGCCCAGTCTGCGGGCGGGACGCCCGCGCTCCGGGCTAATCGAAAAAAACGTTACAGGCTCTTAAAAAAGTGTACAGAACCGCACGTGAAATTGCGAGGGAAAACGTCAATTGGACAACGAGGCCGATATATGCTTTAATAGCCTCAATTGCAAATATCCCAAGCAGAGGATCTCGAAGGTGCGGATATCTCCCGACAAGACTTGGACGATCGCCATTATCGGGGCGCGGGGAGCGCGCCGAGTCGTCGTCGTCATTACGGGAGACTAACGCCGGGATCTGTCCTTCACCTTGAGGTTTCTTCTATCCCGGCCCTGAAGCCAACGCTTCAGGGCTTTTTTATTGCGGAAAGACGCATGAAACGCATCCACATTTACGACACGACGCTGCGCGACGGCAGCCAGGGCGAGGGCGTCAACTTCTCGTTGCAGGATAAGTTGAACATCACACGCCGCCTCGACGAACTGGGCGTGAATTTCATCGAGGGCGGCTATCCGCTGTCCAACCCGAAGGACTTCGAATATTTTCAGGAAGTTCGCAAGCTGCGGCTGCATCATGCCCGCGTCGCCGCCTTCGGCATGACGCGCCGCAAGGGCGTGTCGCCAGCCGAAGATACCTGCCTCAAGGCGCTGCTCGACGCCGAGACGCCCGTCGTTACCATCGTCGGCAAGACGTGGGATCTGCACGTCCACGAAGTGCTTGGCACGACGCTCGAGGAAAACTTGCGCATGATCGCCGACTCGGTGTCGTATTGCCGGCAGGCAGGCCGCGAGGTGTTCTACGATGCCGAGCATTTCTTCGACGGCTACCGGCTCAATCCCGAGTACGCCCTGCAAACTTTGCGTGCGGCCCAGGACGCCGGCGCGTCGGTCATCATCTTATGCGATACCAACGGCGGCACCCTGCCCGAAGAAATCGCCGACGCCATCGAGTCGATGCGCCGCCAGCTGCGCATCGAGTTGGGCATACATTGCCATAACGATTGCGACGTGGCCGTGGCCAACTCGTTGGCGGCGGTGGCCCGCGGCGTGACGCAGGTGCAGGGCACCATCAACGGCATTGGCGAACGCTGCGGCAATGCCGACCTCGTTAGCATCATCGCCAACCTCGCCCTCAAGCGGGGCTGCGACTTGCTGTTGCCCGGCAGTCTGCCCAAGCTCACGGAAGTATCGCGCTACGTGTGGGAGACGGCCAACATGAATTTCCGCTCGAACCAGCCGTTCGTCGGCGCCAGCGCTTTCGCCCACAAGGGCGGCATGCACACCCACGCCGTCGCCCGCAACACGGCCAGTTACGAGCACATCGATCCGTCCGCGGTCGGCAACGAGCGCCGCATCCTTGTCAGCGAGCTGTCCGGGCAATCGACGATCCTGACCAAGACGATGAAATACGAACTGGCGCACGATCGGGCGCTGATGCAAAAGATTCTCACTCAGGTGCAAGATCTGGAGAACGAGGGCTACGAGTTCGAGGCGGCGGAGGCGTCGTTCGACCTGCTGGTCAAGAAGGCGGCCGGCCTGTATCAGCCGTTGTTCGAGCGACTGAGCTACCGCGTCAACATCGAGGCCGGACCCGACGGCAAGCCGATCACCGAGGCCACGGTCAAAGTGCGTGTCCACGATCAGCTCATGCACACCGTCAGCGAGGGTGATGGTCCGGTCAACGCGCTTTACGAAGCGCTATCCAAAGCGCTTTTGCCGTTTTATCCTCGGCTGGCGGTGATGCATCTGGTCGATTACAAGGTGCGCGTGGTGAACGCGCGGGCGGAGACGGCGGCGCGCGTGCGCGTGGTCATCGAGTGGCGCGACAGCGACGACGTCTGGAGTACCGTCGGCGTCAGCGAGAACATCATCGAGGCGAGTTGGCTGGCGTTGGTGGATGCGACGGAGTATAAGCTGTTCAAGGATGCGGAAGGTAAACAAGACTAGCCGCAAATGGCTTTGCGTAAAAAGGATGCCGAACCCCATGACGATGGAACTCCCCAAACATTACGATCCCCGCGACGCGCAAGCGCGTTGGCTGCGTTTCTGGAATGAGCGCGGCTTCTTTCACGCTCGGCCCGATCCTAATCGTCAGCCGTTCTGCATCGTCATTCCGCCGCCTAACGTCACGGGCGCGCTACACCTGGGCCATGCGCTCAATAATACGCTTCAAGACGTGCTGATTCGTTGGCGTCGCATGCAGGGCTACAACGTCCTGTGGATGCCCGGCACCGATCACGCAGGCATCGCCACGCAAGCCGTGGTCGAACGGCGGCTGCGCGAAGAAGAGAAAAAGACGCGTCACGATCTCGGCCGCTGCGAGTTGGTCCAACGCATCTGGCAATGGAAGGACCAATACGAAAAGCGCATCCTCGGCCAGCTCAGTGAGCTGGGTTGTAGCTGCGATTGGCAGCGTACACGTTTCACCCTCGATCCGATCTGCGCCCGCGCCGTCCGCACTACGTTTTTCACGATGTTCAAAGATGGACTCATCTACCGGGGCAAACGGCTGGTGAACTGGGACACCCAGCTGCAAACCGCTGTGGCCGACGATGAGATCTATCACGAGACCATCAAGGGCGGCTTTTGGACGTTCCGTTATCCCGTGAAGGGAACAGACGAGTTTATTCGTTTCTCGACGACGCGGCCGGAGACGATGCTCGGCGATACCGCCGTGGCCGTGCATCCCGATGACGAGCGCTACAAGCACCTCATCGGCAAGATGGTGACAATTCCGCTCGTGAATAGGGACATTCCGATTATCGCCGACGGCCAGCTTGTCGATCCGACGCTGGGCACGGGCGCCGTGAAGGTGACGCCGGCTCACGATCCCAACGATTATCAGTGCGGCCAGAGGCATTCGTTGCCGATGATCAACATCCTTAACCCCGACGGGACGATCAACGAGAATGGCGGGCCCTACACCGGCCTCGACCGCTTCAAGGCGCGCGAGCGTGTCACCGAGGACATGGAAAAGCTCGGCCTCTTCGACGGCCGCGAAGACCGCGATATCGACCTGGCCCACAGCGACCGCAGTAAATCGTCCATTGAGCCGTATCTGTCCGATCAATGGTTCGTGAAGATGGCCGACCTCGCGCAGACGGCGATGGATGCAGTGACGGATGGCCAGGTGAAGTTCTTTCCCGAGCGCTACGCTCGAACGTACCTCGATTGGCTCGGCGAGAAACGCGACTGGTGCATCAGCCGGCAGCTGTGGTGGGGCCATCGCATCCCTATCTGGTACGCCAGATGCCCCGAGGCTGAGCTGAAGCGCGTGTTCGCCGGCCGCGACGATGTATCCTGGCGCCTCGACGAGGACAACGGCCGTTGGCTTATCTGCGCGCTTGAAGATTTGCCGAGCGATATTCTGGGTCCGAAATATCCGTTGGAGCAAGATCCCGACGTGCTTGATACGTGGTTCAGCTCGGCGCTGTGGCCGCATTCGACGTTGGGTTGGCCGGAGCGTACACCGGAGTTGGCTTACTGGTATCCGACGAGCGTGCTGGTGACGAGCCGCGACATCATCACGCTCTGGGTGGCCCGCATGGTGATGACCGGACTCTACAACGTCGGGAAAGTGCCCTTCCACCATGTCTACATCCATCCGAAGATCCTCGACGGCTTCGGCGAATCGATGAGCAAAAGCAAGGGCAACGGCATCGATCCGCTCGACATCATCGAGCGCTACGGCACCGACGCCCTGCGCTTCCTCATGGTCCATCAGGCAACGGAGACGCAGGACAGCAAGATGCCGGTGGCCAATGTGTGCCCGCATTGCGATACGCTCGTGCCCATCAAGCAAGAGCACATGTACATGCGCACGCGCAAGGTGACATGTCCCAATTGCAAGAAGCCATTTCGCCCCGGCGGTCCCTGGCCTGCCCCCGATCCGGACTTGCCCACGGCCAAGCAGGCGTCGGAACGCTTCGACATGGGGCGCAACTTCGCCAACAAGCTGTGGAACGCCGCTCGATTCCTCTTCCTCAACCTGGAAGGCTACAAGCCGGAAGCGATCCGCCATCAGGAACTGCCCATTGAGGACCGCTGGATTTTGAGCCGGCTGGCCACGACGACGGCGGCGGTGACGCAGCAGTTGGAGAGCTATCGTTTCAGCGAAGTGGCGCGGACGATTTATGACTTTACGTGGTCAGAATTCTGCGACTGGTACGTGGAGATGAGCAAGCGCCGTCTGCAAGACCCGGCCGCCCGGCAGCTGGTGCAGCGCGTTCTGGTCGGTGTGCTAGACGGCATTCTGCGCCTGGTGCAGCCGATTATGCCGTTTGTGGCCGAGTCGATCTGGCAGGCGCTGAACGAAACCGCCTTCGAGCGCGGCGTTCCATCTCCCGAGCCGGCCCCTGAGAGCGTGGTCATCGCTCCGTGGCCGAGCCTGACAGAAAGCTGGCGCGACACGGCAATGGAAACGCGCATCGGCCGCATGCAGGAACTGATCCGCGCCGTGCGCGAAGTGCGCAATCGCTATAACCTGAAAATGGATCTCGATGTGTTCGTGCGGTGTTCCGACGCCATCGCCGAGGATTTTCTGACGCTGGCGCCTTTCATCGCCGCCCTGGCGGGCGTCGGCCAATTGGAGTGCGGCCCCCAAACGGCCAAGCCGCGCCAGGCGGCCACACATGTGACGCCGGAATTCGAGGAATATGTGTCGCTCGAAGGCTTGATCGATCCGGCCGCGGAGAAAGCGCGATTGGAGAAGCAGCTCGCCGAGAAGGTCAAGCACCTGCAAGCGGCGCGGGCGAAGCTCGGCAACGCCAACTTCGTCGAACGCGCTCCTGCCGACGTGGTGCAGCAGCAACGCGACCTCGTGGCCGATTTGCAGAATCAGATCAGAGCAATCGAGGATAATCTGAGGGATCTGAGTCAGGAATAGGATGGAATCGGAGCAGCCTCGGCCAGGAGAGGTGCGCGTCGATCCTGCCACGGGCTTGCTCCGGACAACGCACGGAACCTGGGTGTTCAGTCGACCCGATAACCGAGCGGCGCGTCAGCCCATGACTACCATCCGACATGCCAGGTATCTTGGAATGTAGGATGGGCTTCCCAGCCCATCCGAGGCCTCGGATGGGCTGGGAAGCCCATCCTACCAGGACCTAACTCCGTAGTTGGTATAGATCCGTTATTCCCATTCCAGTAAAAGCGGATCAGTTGACGATTCGCGTCGAACCGATTTACAACCGCACTTATCGCGCGCTTCATCCTGACACAAGAAGAAATTATAGCGGAGAGGAATCGAAATGATCCGTGCGATTCACCCTCGCTGGGCTTTGATTCTCTTTTTGAGTCCCGCGCTTGCGCGAGCGGACTCGAATCAAGATGCTCTACAGCATTACAATCAGGGGGTTCAGGCGCTTTCCGCAGGGAACTTGGACCGAGCCATCGCCGAATTCACCGAAACGATCCGCATCAATCCAAAAGACCCACGACCATACGGCAATCGAGGCTATGCCTATCTCGTAAGTCATGCTCTCGATTCTGCCATCGCGGATTTCACCGCAGCTCTCCAACTCGACCCGAAGACCCCACGGTGCTATAAACTTCGCGGCGATGCGCACCTCGGTAAAGGCGACTTCGATCGCGCGCTTGTCGACTATGAAAAGGCAATGGAAGGAGGAGCAAAAGACGTAGATTTCTATTCAAATAGAGGTCTGGCGTATATGGGCAAGAAGGATTACGAACGTGCCCTTGCCGATTATCATGAAGCAATCCGGCTCAACTCAAATGATTTCACGCTCTATGTCAACCGAGCATCCATTTACGCCCTAAAGAAAGACTATGAAAGCGCCATCGCCGACTACAATCAAGCGCTGCGACTTGCACCGGGAAACGGAGGAGTTTATTTTACCCGCGGCATCGCCTATGCGGAACAAAAGGATTACCAGCATGCTCTCGCCGATTTCAATGAAGCCATCCGACTTGCGCCCCAGTTCGCTATCGCATACTACAATCGCGGCGGCGTTCACTTGGAGATGAAAGACTATCAGTCCGCCGTCGCTGATTTTCAACGAGCGATTGAGCTTGCTCCTCAACACCCGTGGTCCTATTTTTCACTGGCGCATTTGCTATCTTGTTGTCCCAAGGCGGAGTTACGCGACGGCCAGAAGGCGTTGGAATACGCTAATAAAGGATGCGAATTGGCGCAATGGCGGAACCCAGGAGGTCTGGACGCTTTGGCCGCCGCCCATGCCGAGTTGGGCGATTTTGACAAAGCTATCCACTGGGAGGGGAAGGCCCTGGAATCCGCGCAGGATTATCCCGTGGGCGAACAGGAGAAGATGCGCACCCGGTTGCAACTGTACAAGCAGGGCAAGCCTTATCGTTTGGAATAGATCGCCTACCTCGGGAATTCGCGGGTTGGGGAACCTTCCGATTTGCGACCGCCGATACACAGCAGCAGGAGCGTTTTCGCGCCTCGCGCAAGTATCCCACCGTTTCCTCGCCCCGGTTGTTACAATGTGGCCAGGATGCGTACCGAAGGGAAGCAATACCGATGAACTTGTGCTGAGCTGGCCGCAGACACATCATGTTCCCTGCAACGGATTCAACTAACGCTCCCTGGACGCTGACTGCCCGCTGGATTCTTCCCGTGAGCGCGCCGCCGCTCGCGAACGGGATCATCACCATCTCCGGCGAACGCATTGTCTCCGTGGGGCTGTCCGATAGGCGAACGGCTGATGTCGATCTTGGCGAGGCCGCCATTCTGCCGGGGTTCGTGAATTCCCATACCCATCTCGATCTTTCCGGATTACGTGGTCGATGTGCCCCGAGCGCCGATTTCACGGGTTGGCTGCGGCAAGTGATCGCCCATCGCCGCGGCGCAACTCCGGAGCAGATCAAATCCGATGTGCGGGCCGGATTGGTCGAGAGCCTGCGGAATGGAACAACTCTGCTTGGCGATATATCTGGAGCTGGCGGCAGTTGGGAAGTATTGGCGAACGCGCCGCTGCGCGGCGTCGTTTTCCGCGAGATGCTGGGATTGCCGGAGGCCCGCGCTTCGGGAGCCTGGCAACGCGTGGATGACTGGCTCACTTCGAGAAACGCCACTCCCACCTGCCGTCCCGGTATCAGCCCTCATTCTCCCTATAGCGTTCGCGCCTCGCTCTTTTTCGCTGCTTCAACCCGCGGAGTTCCGGTTGCCGTCCACCTTGCGGAGACCGCAGCCGAGCAGGAACTCCTGATGCTGCACCGCGGACCGTTCGTGTCGTTCTTGCGCGATTTGGACGTGTGGGAGCCGAACGGACTGGCCGAGGATACCCAGCACGTGCTGAATCTCTTGAACGGTTTGTCCCCAACTCTCCTCGTACATTGTAACTATCTGGCACCTGACTCGAATGTCCCGAGCAATTGCAGCATCGTTTATTGTCCACGCACGCACACCGCGTTCGGGCACGCGCCGCATCCCTTTCGGCATTTTCTCCAGCGCGGTATCCGTGTGGCCCTTGGAACGGACAGTCTCGCCTCCAATCCCGAGCTCAGCATCCTCGCCGAGGCGCGCCATCTGCATCGGCATTACCCCGATGTTCCCGGCGAGGTGCTGCTGCGAATGGCTACACTCACTGGAGCTGAGGCGCTGGGCTGGGCAGATGAAACCGGCAGCCTCGAAGCCGGCAAGTCCGCCGATCTCGTCATCGTGCCGCTGGCGTGCGGCGCGGATGCCGATCCCTATCAGCGATTACTCGACTCCGATTTGCCCGTGCAGCACGTGCTCTGTCGGGGTCGCTGGATCGAGCCGTTTGACGCTTCTCTCTCTTCGCCTTGAATTAAGTTTGCCAAGGTCATACGCCTAACTACACCAGCATCTGTGCGGTGAACGGTGAGAAGGGGACCTACATTATGCCGCTCGGCTATCTCAGTCTGGTTCTGCACGCTCATTTGCCCTTTGTGCGCCATCCCGAATACGAGGATTTCCTCGAAGAAGATTGGCTCTACGAAGCGATTACCGAAACATACATCCCATTGCTCGAAGTCTTTGAGGGATTGGAACGCGACGGGGTGGATTGGCGTCTGACAATGTCCGTAACTCCCACACTGGCCGCGATGCTCAGTGACCCCTTGTTGCAATATCGTTACGTTCGTCACCTCGATAATCTTATCGCCTTGGCCTGCAAGGAAATCGAGCGGACGCGCTTTGAGCCGGAGTTTCACCAACTCGCCCATATGTATCATGAACGCTTTTCTCGAGCGCGCATGGTGTTCGTCAACCAGTATGGCAATAATCTGTTAACCGGCTTCAAGCGCTTCTTCGACCTGGGCAAATTGGAATTGATAACGTGCGGCGCGACGCATGGTTTTCTGCCGCTGATGATCTATAACGAAAACGCCCAGCGGGCGCAGATCGAGATCGGCTGCCGTGAGTTCGAGCGTCATTTCGGCCGCAGGCCGCAAGGCATCTGGCTGCCGGAGTGCGGTTACGCGCCGGGCATCGAAAAACAGCTGGAAACCGCTGGCATTCGCTACTTCTTCACCGATACGCACGCCGTCCTGTTCGCGGAACCGCGACCGCGCTTCGGCGTTTACGCGCCCATCCTTGTCCCCGGCAGCAACGTTGCCTGCCTGGCTCGCGACAGCGAATCTTCCAAGCAAGTATGGAGCGCAATTGAGGGATATCCGGGCGATTATCATTATCGGGATTTCTACCGCGACGTCGGCTTCGATCTCGACTATGAGTATTTAAAACCCCATTTACATAAGACCGGCATTCGCAGCCTGCTCGGCATCAAATACTATAAGATCACGGGGCGAACCGATCATAAACTGCCTTACAATCCGAAAACAGCACTGGAAAAAGCCGCGGAGCACGCTGGGAATTTCATGTTCAATCGCGAAAAACAAGTCGAATGGCTTTCTGGTTCGATGGACGGCCGGCCGGCGCTCATTGTCGCCCCGTATGACGCCGAGTTGTTCGGCCATTGGTGGTTCGAGGGGCCGGACTGGATCAATTATCTACTCCGCAAAATGCACTTCGATCAGGAAACGGTGAAGACCATAACGGTTCCCGAATACCTTGAGCGCCATCCACGGCTTCAAGTAGCGCAACCGACGCTCTCAAGCTGGGGCTATAAGGGCTACTGCGAGGTGTGGTTGGAGGGTGCCAACGATTGGATTTATCGCCATCTCCATGAAGGCTGCGATCGCATGGTGGAAATGGCCCGCGCCAATCCCGATCCGCCGCCGTTGCGCCGTCGTGCTCTCAACCAGGCTGCCCGCGAGCTGCTCCTGGCCCAATCGAGCGACTGGGCCTTCATCCTCAAGACCGGCACGATGGTCGAATACGCCAAGGAACGCACACGCGTTCACGTGAATAATTTCAATCATCTCTATGAGACGATCAAGCGCGATGACATCGACGAGAGCTGGCTCAGCGGCATCGAGAGCCGGCACAACCTGTTCCCGGACATTGACTATCGCATTTACGCCTGAATCCGCTCGTTGGCCAGGTGAGCCAAGCCGCGCGAAGGATTGCACAACTATCGGCATATTTCCGTGCCCCGGATAGATTACTTCCATGAACGAGCCGTATCTCGCATTGCAAGTCGTGATGATGCCGAGGGACGCGAACCCGCAACCCACCCGGCATCCGAATGGGGAATTCACCGCGTACTCGACAATTTTTGGCGGCATCCTGTTGAGTTACATCGACCAGGCCGGTGCCATCGGCGCGCGGAGGGAAGTGATCCGTGCCGGCGGCCCTCCGCCGGTGGTCGTGACCGTGGCCATGAACCGCGTCGAATTCAAAAAGCCGGTGCTGGTCGGCGATGTCGTGCGCTTTCTGACACGCATGATCCACATGGGCCGAACCTCCATCACCATGCACGTCTGCGTCGAGGCAGAGCGCGGCCAGGAAGTGCTGCAAGTGACCGAGGCCGAGGTCGTGTACGTCGGCATCGATCCAAACTCCCCGGATAGAAAGCCAACACCCTTGTTGCCGAGCGATCCGCGCTAATAGCATCGCCACCGAGATGTTCCGAAGCTCTCGAACTCGTGATGCCGCGGACTGGCGTTGGTTCGCTTGATTGTTCCAAGAAACAGTCTACAAAGGAACAGGGGAAATAATCTAAACCACCGATCGTAACATGAACATTCGCTTTGATTGTCCCGTTTGTGAGTATCCCGGCCGCATCGAGGCGCCGGGACGTTCGGAATGGCAGTGTCCGCAGTGCGATCATCTGCTGCATCTGACGGAAGTGGATAGGGCGCTGCCGTACTGTGCCGTGTGCGGCAATCGCGAGCTTTACAAGAAAAAAGACTTCCCGCATAGCCTCGGCATGGGTATTCTCGTGTTGGCGTGCCTGGCTTCGACAGTGACGTACTGGCTCTACGAGAAGTGGTGGACTTGGGCCATCCTGATCGGCTCGGCGGCGTTCGACGGCCTGTTGTATCTATGGGTCAAGGATGTCATCGTCTGTTACCGCTGCCATGCCCACTTCCGCGGAGTTCCTGCCAATGATGAGCATAAACCTTTTGAATTAACCATTCACGAACGCTACCGGCAGGAGCGGCTGCGGCGCGAGCAGCTGAAGGGATAAAGGCCGTGGACCCGCAGCAGCGCGAACGCATTCGCGACGACCTGAAAGGCATCCTCAAGGGCGAACTGCTTTTCGACGATCTGAGCTGCGCCCTGTACAGCATCGACGCCTCCATCTTCGAAGTGAAGCCGGCCGGCATCGTTGTGCCTCGCGATGAACAAGATGTGCAAGCGCTGGTGCGTTACGCCGCCGAACATCAGGTGCCGCTCGTACCGCGCGGCGCAGGCACGGGGCTTGCCGGCGAGTCCCTCGGCGAGGGTTTGATCGTCGATTTGAGCAAGCATTTTCGCAGCATCCTCGACATCGGTGCCGATACCGTGCGTGTCCAACCGGGCGTGGTCTACCGTGACCTGGCTCGCGAGCTGGCGCGAATCGGCCGGCGCTTTGCTCCCGACCCGGCTAACGTCGAATGCACGCTCGGCGGCATGCTCGCGACCAACGCTTCCGGCGCCCGTGCCTTCCGCCACGGCTTCACGCGCGATCATGTCCACCGGCTCCGCATCGTGCTCGATAACGGCGATGCCGTGGAGGTCGGCCGGCAATCGCGCTGGCCGGCCGCTCAAATCACTGATCGGCGCGATGCCGGACCTTCCGACCGGCGCGACGACATTGTCTCGTCCGTGGTGACACTCTTGGAGCAGCATGCCGAAACCATCGCCGCCTGCCAACCGCGCACGCGTTTCAATCGATGCGGTTATCTGTTACACGATGTGCTTGACGCGGAATCGCTCGATCTGGCTCGTCTGCTCGTTGGCTCCGAGGGTACGCTGGCTCTCTTCACGGAGGCGACGCTGCGGACCATTCCTTTGCCGAGCGGACGCGCGGTCGTGCTGCTCGGCTTCGCCCGTTTGGATGCCGCCCTTCGCGCCGCCCAACTCGCCGCGGCCACCGGTCTTGTCGCCTGCGATTTGATCGATCACCGCCTTCTCCGGCTGGCGCGCAGCAGTCACAGCACCGTTGCCGACCTGATCCCAGCTGCCGCTGAGTCGGTGCTACTTGTCGAGTATGAATCGGATACGCCTGAGGAAGCTACGAGGTGGACGCACGACCTTGCTAATAGATTGCAGCGCGGCGAACGCCTAGCCCTCTTCGCTCATGTCGCGGGCGATGCCAGGTCGCGGGAACGTTTGTGGCAGGTGCGCGAGGCCGCCCTCCCGAGCCTGTATGGCCTGCGCGGCACGATCCAGCCGCTCGCTTTCGTTGAGGACGTGGGAGTGCCGCCCGAGTTGTTGCCTGGCTACTTGTACCGCGTTCAGGAACTGCTTCAGCGCCATGAAATCACGGCATCGTACCTCATCCATGCCGCCACCGGCCAAGTTCATATGCGGCCGTTTGTCGAATGGCGCGGACCAGAGGATGGCGCGCGGCTGCGGGAGCTGGCCGACGAGGTATATGAACTCGTCCTCGATCTCGGAGGCACCATCAGCGCGCAGCACGGCACGGGGCTGGCGCGTACACCCTGGGTAAGCCGGCAGGCTGGGCCTCTTTTCGCTGTCTTCCGCGAGCTCAAATCCATTTTCGATCCGCGCCATCTTCTGAATCCAGGAAAGATCGTCGGACCCTCAACCAGAGCGTCGGCCTGGCCGCTTCGCCGCCGTCTCACCAACTCGCACCGCCAGCAAGAGAACGATGAGCCCTTGCTGGCGCTTTGGTCCCGTGAGAATGGTGCTACGAACGAGTGCAATCGCTGCAACGGCTGCGGCGAGTGCCGTACCGAGTCGCCCGCGCAACGCATGTGTCCCATCTTCCGCGCTAGCCACGATGAATCGGCCACGCCACGCGCCAAGGCCAACCTGATGCGGCACATTCTCCAGCCCGACGCCGATCCGCATTCGCTCTCCTCCGACACCGTGCGGGCGGTTGCCGACCTATGCGTCAATTGCAAGATGTGCGCTCACGAGTGCCCGGCCCACGTCAACGTGCCGAAACTCATGCTCCAGGTAAAAGCCGCCAACGTGAGCGAGCATGGACTCGAACACACCGACTGGGCCATGGCACGCACGGAATCTTTCGCCAGCCTGGGCAGTGCTCTTGCTCCGCTAACGAACGCCGTTCTTGCTAATCCGCTGGCACGCTGGCTGCTCGAAAAACTATTCGGGCTATCGCGGCGTCGCCGCTTGCCGGACTTCGCCGGTCGGAGTTTTTTGCGCCAAGCCCAGCGCCGCGGCTGGACGCGCAAACCGCGTTCCGCCCGACCGCGTGTCGCCTACTTTGTCGATATTTTCGCCAATTACAATGACCCGCTCATCGCCGAGTCTATCGTCGAAGTCCTGCACCACAATGGCATCGAGGTGTACGTGCCGCCGCGCCAGGGCGGCTGCGGCATGGCCCCACTCGCTTATGGCGATGTGGAGACGTGCCGCGAGACCCTGCAGCACAATCTATTCGTGCTGTCCGACCTGGCCCGCGAGGGCTATCCGATTCTCTGCTCCGAGCCGACCGCCGCTCTCATGCTGCGGCACGATGCTCTTGACTTGCTCGACGATCCCGACGCGCGCCTGGTCGCGGCTCAAACGGTCGAATCCACAGCGTTTCTGTGGGATTTGTACCAACAAGGCAATCTGCGCACCGATTTCCAACCGCTTCCGTTGGCGGTCGGCCATCATGTGCCGTGCCATCTGAAAGCCCTGGGCCGTCCTCCGGTAGGTCCGGCCCTGTTGTCCTTGATACCGCAGCTGCGCGTACAAACCATCGACGTGAGTTGCTCGGGCATGGCGGGCACTTATGGACTGAAGGCGGAAAACTACGAAACATCGCTGGCGGCGGGCCGGCCGATGTTGGAGCAACTGCGACGGCCGCGTGTTTGGTTTGGCTCGACCGAGTGCAGCACTTGCCGCATTCAGATGGAAGATGCCGCTGCCGTCCGCACCCTGCATCCAGCCCAGTATCTCGCCCTGGCATACGGCTATTTACCGGAGCTGCGCAAGCGGCTGCTGAAACCGATCCGACATCGGGGGCTACGATGATCGTCCAGGTTCGTCTGTTTGCTCGTGCTCGCGACCTTGCTGGAACCGATAGCCTTCGCGTCGAACTGTCGGACAAGGCCACGGTTGCCGATTTGCGTGGCCGCCTCGCCTCCGATTATCCGGCGCTGGCTGGTTTGCTGGAGCGCTCTGCACTGGCGGTCGAGAACGAGTTCGCCGCGGATTCGCTGACGCTTACGGAAGACTCGGAGATCGCGCTTTTGCCGCCTGTCAGCGGCGGCTGAGACTCAGCTAATCCGCGAAAAAACCGTAAAAAAATCATTTTGCGCGCCCGATTTCCTCACCCTTTACGCCTGGATAAATAGGTGACTTGTATGACTCGCAATGGAGAGGACAGCGAACCCGATCTGGAGGTGTTTCGCGACCACTTACGTTTGCTTGCCCGAGCTGAGCTGGATGCACGTTTGCAGGGCAAGATCGATCCCTCCGATGTGGTTCAGCAAACCTTGCTGGAGGCCTACCAGGCCCGCGACCAGTTTCGCGGCAAGAGCAAGGCCGAATTGGCTGCATGGCTGCGGCGCATCCTGGCTCATAACCTGGCCGATGTCGTCCGCCGCTATGGCGCCGCTTCGCGGGATGCCGCGCTGGAACACTCGCTGGAAGCCTCGTTGGACGAATCGGCCTCGCGGCTGGATGTATGGCTGGCGGACGAGCGGTCCTCGCCGACGCAACAGCTTGTGCGGCAGGAACAATTGGCGCGGCTGTACGACGCTTTGATGAAACTTCCGGAGGACCAACGGATCGCCGTGGAAGGAAAGCATTTGCAGGGGCTGAGCGTGGAGGAGATTAGCCAGCAGATGGGCAAGACGGTGACGGCGGTTGGCGGCTTACTACGTCGAGGCATGCGGAGACTTCGCGAACTGTTGCAGAACGAAACTTGAGGTGCGGAATGGACGGCAAGCACAATGGCGTGCCCAAGCGGGAGCAGCATCTTGATGAGGTGGTCGCCGCCTATTTGCAGGCGGTGGAGGCCGGTCAACAGCCCGATCGCCAAGAATTATTGATTCGTCATGCGGATCTCTTGCCGGAGCTAGCGCAATTCTTCGAGGATGTCGATGCGCTAGGCGGCCTGGCCCTGCGTCCTCGCTCTGCTATGCCCGCTGCCGTGCCGGATGGCGAGACGATCGCCGAAGGCAAGGACCTGGGCGACTTTCGCATTCTCCGCGAGGTCGGCAAGGGCGGCATGGGCATCGTCTACGAAGCCGAGCAGGTGTCGCTGCGGCGGCGCGTGGCGCTAAAAGTGCTACCCTTTGCCGCCACGATGGACCGGCGGCATTTGCAGCGTTTCCGCAACGAAGCGCAAGCCGCGGCATGTCTGCATCACACGAACATCGTACCCGTCTTCTTCGTTGGCTGCGAACGAGGCGTGCATTTCTACGCCATGCAATTCATCGACGGCCGGCCGCTCAGCGAAATCATCCGCCAGTTGCGTGGCCAGGAAAACAAGAACGCCAGGCCGGCGAAGGAAGAGCCAACCGCCCTCTATCAGCCCCCGCCGCGCGAGGCCATCGCTAACAGCCCAACCGTTGGCTTGGTGAGTGATTCCACGCCGCTGACAGACGAGGGACGGCGGAGCCGCGATTATTTCCGCAAGGTGGCTGAGCTGGGCGTGCAAGCGGCCGAGGCGCTCGATCATGCTCATCAGTTCGGGATTGTGCATCGCGATATCAAGCCGAGCAACCTGATGCTAGACGGTCGCGGCAACCTGTGGGTGACCGACTTCGGGCTGGCTCAGATGCAACATAGCGAGGCCAGCTTGACGCTGACGGGTCAGGCGCTGGGCACGCCGCGTTACATGTCCCCGGAGCAAGCGTTGGCCAAACGTGTGCCCATCGACCACCGCACCGATGTCTATTCGCTGGGCGTGACGTTGTACGAGCTGCTGACGCTACGTCCGGCGTTTGCGAATCAGGATCGCCATGAATTGATGCGGCAGATCGCCTTCGAGGAACCAGCCAAGCCGCGGCGGTTGGAGCGCGCTATTCCGGCGGAGCTGGAGACGATCGTGCTCAAGGCAATGGAGAAGCGGCCGCAGGACCGCTACGCCACCGCCCAGGCGTTGGCCAACGACCTGGAGCGCTGGTTGAAGCATGAGCCGATCCACGCCCGCCGGCCGACGCTGGTGCAGCGGGCCATCAAGTGGGGGCGGCGGCACCGGCAGGTGGTCGCAACGGGCATGGCGGTGTTGCTGATGGCCCTGGTGCTGGCGGGCTACGTCGCCTGGACGCGGTATGACCGGGCCATACGGCGAGAGGCGAATCAGCAAGTGATTTTGGCGGCACTGAAGGACAGCCAGGACGCGCAGGAGCAACGCCTCTCGGCGGAGGCGTTGTCGGCGGCGCGACGAGCGGACGGGCTGCTGGCCGGAGCGGACGTGGACGAAGCGCTGAGGCAGCGCGTGCGGACGCGTCGGGCCGACCTGGAACTACTGGACAAGCTGGAAAACGTCCGCCTGGAGAAGATGACCGCGATCCAGGACGACCACTACGACTGGAAAGGTGCTGATGACCTGTACGGTCAGACGTTCCGCGATGCGGGCTTGGATGTAGAGGCCCTGTCGGTGGAGGAAGCAGGCGAGCGCATCCTCCGGTCCACGGTGGCGGTGGAGCTGGCTTCGATTCTGGACCATTGGGCCAGAACTCGACAGAATGTCCGAGGGCCAGAGGATGCAAGCTGGAAAACCTTGCTCCACGTTGCTGAGCTGGCGGACCCGGACACCTGGCGGACACGGGTACGGGAAGCGCTGAAACGAGGGAACCGGCAGGCAGTGCTGGCGTTGGCATGCTCGGAAGAAGTTTGGTATCTCTCACCCGCAACGCTGGTAGTCTTGGGGACTGTCCTTCCGGACGAAAAGGAATATCGCTCTCAGGTGGAGACATGTCTGCGTGAGGCCCAGCGGCGGCACCCCAACGATTTCTGGCTCAATTACGATCTCTCTGAGTTTTATTTCCATGACATGCAGAGCCCCCATGGGGAGGAGGCTTATCACTTCGCAGCGGTTGCGGTGGCCCTCCGGCCCCAAAGCCCGGGGGCCCACTACAACCTCGGCGTCACCCTGCACGGCAAGGGCTTGCGGGATGAGGCCATCGCCGAGTACCGCGAGGCCATCCGCCTCAAGAAGGACTATCCCCTCGCCCGCTGCAACCTTGGCAAGGCCCTGCGCGACAGCGGCTTGCTGGACGAGGCCATCGCCGAGCTCCGCGAGGCCATTCGCCTCAAGAAGGATTATCCCCTGGCCCACAGCTACCTTGGCATTGCCCTGCACGACAAGGGGTTGCTGGACGAGGCCATCGCCGAGTTCCGCGAAGCGATCCGCCTCAAGAATGATTTCATCGTGAAGAAGCATTTCGTCGTGGCTCACACCCACTTTGGCAGGGCCCTGTGGCTCATGGGCCAGCTGGATGATGCTATCGCTGAGTGTCGCGAGGCCATCCGGCTCAAGGAGGACTATCCCGAGGCCCACTTCCAACTCGGCAACGCCCTGGCCGCCAAGGGCTTGCTGGACGAGGCCATCGCCGAGTTCCGCGAGGCCATCCGCCTCAAGAAGGATTTCCCTGAGGCCCACAACAACCTGGGTCTATGCCTGGCGGACAAGGGCTTGCTCGACGAGGCCATCGCCGAGTGCCGCGAAGCTCTCCGCACCAAGAGGAATTTTCCGGAGGTCTATTCAGCCCACGACAGCCTCGGCAGCGTCTTGCGTGCCAAGGGCTTGCTGGACGAGGCCATCGCCGAGCTCCGCGAGGCCATCCGCCTCAAGAAGGATGTTCCCGAGATCCACGAAAACCTTGGCATCACCCTGCGCGCCAAGGGCTTGCTGGACGAGGCAATCGCCGAGTACCGCGAGGCCTTCCGCCTCAAGAAGGATGCAAGATCTGCTCGCAAACTGAAGGATGCCCTTGCTGAGAGAGCAATTGTAGGAAAACTGCCGGCGATTTTGGCGGGCAAAGCCAAAGCGGACAATCCCGCCGAACAACTGGCTGTGGGTAGAGTTTGCCAGCAGCCGTACAAGCGCCTCTATGCCGCCGCATTCCAGTTCTGCCTTGACGCCTTCACCGCGCAACCGCGTTTGGCCGACGACCTGGACGCACAGCATCGTTACAGCGCCGCCAGCGCCGCCGCGCTCGCCGGCTGTAGCCAGGGCAGGGATGCGGACAAGCTCGATGCGAAAGACAGCGCCCGCTTGCGTCAGCAAGCGCTCGACTGGCTGCGGGCCGATCTGAAAGCCTATGGACAAGTGATGGAGAAATCCGCAGGCAAAGCCGGCCCCATGATTGCGCAGCGGATGCAACACTGGCTCCACGACACCGATTTCGCCGGTGTGCGCGGCGATAAAGCCCTGGCCAAGCTGCCGGAAGCGGAGCGCAAGCAATGGCAAAAACTCTGGCAGGAAGTTGAGGCGCTGCGAAAACAGGCCGCTCAGCCGCCGAAGAAGGCAAGCTCCGCTCGGCCTTGATACATGGTGAATCGAGGGAGCAGTTATCGGCCTCGCAACGCCTCGATCGATCGTTCTTATGCGTTCACGCCAAGACTGTGGACCTGCTGGGCAACAAGGAGCACAACGCGAAGGGCAAGGAGTTATTCGCTACGAAAACGGAAAATCGGAAGATGGTTCGCCCCCTCCATGAGTAGACAGTGTGGCTTGTCGCCTCTCTTTCTGGTCGTGGTCCCCGTATCCCTTAACGGATGGCTGATCGGTTAGATCAGCAGAAAAAAGGCGGCCGGTGAGGCTCCGCCGCCAAGCTAGATCCTCACCGGCCTCACAGCGTCCGGGCGCTCGGTCTGCGCGCCCGCACCGTTGTCGTTTCTATTATACCGCAGACTGACTCCAACGAAGGAGATTCCGATCATGTGGCCTTTCTCTTTCCGCAAAACCCGCCGCACCATTCAGGCTCGGCGCCGGTCTTCCCGCCTCCGCCTCGAGGTGCTCGAAGACCGGACCGTTCCCGCTTCCCTCAGCTGGTCTACCTACTTCAATGGGACCATCTGGGCCACCGCCGTGGACGGCGCGGGCAATGTCTACGTCACCGGCAACCCCGGCTCCAACTTTGCTGCCACGCCCGGAGCGTTCCAGACCAGCGGCAGCGGCGCGTTCGTGGCCAAGTTCAGTTCCACGGGCGCACTGGACTACGCCACCTACCTCGGCAACGGCAACTCCGCCGGCCTTGGCGGCCTCGGCATCGCCGTGGACTCGGCCGGCGACGCCTACGTGATCGGCGACAACACCGGTGTCCCGACGACCTCGAATGCCATCGCCTCATCGGGCAACATCTTCGTCGCCGAGCTGAATCCGACTGGCTCGGCCCTCGTCTACTCCACCTATCTTCCGGGCGCCGTCAGCTACTCCTACACCGAAGGCAACGCCGGAGGCATCGCCGTGGACGGCTCCGGGGACATCTACGTAGCCGGGGCGGCCGGGGCCGGCTTGCCCGTCACGGCGAACGCCTTTCAGACGACCTACATCGGCGGCAGTGGTGGGAACGACGCCTTCTTCGCAAAGATCAATCCCACCCTCTCCGGCACGGCGTCCCTGGTCTACTTCAGCTACCTCGGCGGCGGCGGGGATGCGGCGTCGGGCCTGGCGGTGGACGCCTCCGGCAATGCCTACCTGTTCGGCAACACCACTTCGACCAACTTCCCGACGACCACCGGCGCGTTCCAGAGGACCAATGGCGGCGGTATGGACACCTTCGTAGCGAAGTTCAATCCCAACCTCTCTGGATCGGCCTCCCTGGTTTACTCTACCTACCTCGGTGGTAGCGGCACTGAAGGTTATGTGTATTCCCAAAACTGGGGGTTCATCGCTGGCGACAGCCCCCAAACCGATGGTGGGATCGCTGTGGACTCTCAGGGAAATGCATACGTGACTTCGGCCACTACTTCCACAAACTTCCCGACGACGGCAGGCGCTTTCCAGGTAAAAAGCAATCTCACTTATAAGAAAGGCCAAAGCGATGTCCCTCCTTCCGACGCCTTCGTGACCAAGCTAAACCCCACGGGGACCGCGCTGGTCTACTCGACCTACCTGGGCGGAGGCACGAACACATGGAGTGGCGGCGCGGGCATTGCCGTGGACTCTAGCGGTGATGCGCACGTGACCGGCTGGACCAATTCGACCGTCTTCCCGACGAAGAACCCGCTTCAGGCAAAGAACAACGGCGGCTACGATGCCTTCGTGACGGCGCTCAACCCCACCGGCGCGGGCCTGCTCTTCTCCAGCTACTTCGGCGGCTCCGGCAACGAAGCCGGCTTCGGCATCGCCCTCGACACCGCCGGCAACGCCTACGTCGGAGGCCAAACCGCTTCGACCAACTTCCCGACGACGCCCGGCGCCTACCAGACCACTCCGGGCAGCGGCTTCGTAATGCTGATCGACCCACCGGCCGGCAGCGACACAAGCTCGCCGATGACAACTGGCCCCTCCTTCGCTACGGCTCCGCCAGTCAGCCAAGCGACGGCGAAGGCTAACAGTGCCCGAGGCCAAGAAAGCAACGTCCAGCCATCACCATCACAGGCCGACCCGCTCTTCACCCTGTTCGGCAACAATCCTGGCGTCAATGAGATGCTGTCGGCATGGTCGGGCCTGCTGAATGAAGTGCAAGCGTTGGAGTCATCGTTGCTGGCGCGTTTTGATTCGCTGTTGAGCATGGGGTTCGGTGCCTCCTCGCACAACGGCGCCCAGGTCGCCCTCATGCGTGATTCCCTCTTCGCGAGCCTATCCACGTCCAATAACACCTGATCGTCGAACCAGCGTGTGAACGTCCCGGTTACATCGAGCCGAGGCGTTCACACGCTCCGCGACAGCTCCGATTCACCGCGGCACGGGGACTTTGCCAGTTGCGGGGTGCCGTTGACAATGTGGCAATGACAAGCCGTGCCAAGTCGTGCCAGGTGTCGCTGTCTGGCATAACTTGGCATGGTTTTCCCCACAATGGTGGCAACTTGGCAAAGTGACCAATCCCGAAGCGTCCCAGGAGACGTGCAGCGTCCATTTCGCGTAGCCGTTTTCGAATCCTCTCGCCATAAGATGAAGGGAGAGACAAACCTTCAAGAGTCTGTCCGAAAAGGTCGCAGGTTAAAGCCTGCGCCGACCACTTCTCGGACAGCCTCCAAGCAGAGATCTTGGCCGCGGTTACTGAATCAAATCCCCAAACGTCTCTTTGAGGCGGCGGAGTACGCGGGATTTGGCCATGCGGATGGCGGTGGGACTGACTCCCATTTCCTCGGCGATGTCGGCCGGCGCGCGACCTTCCACGACCGTCATCCAGAAGGCGCGCCAGGTGCGCTCCTCAAATTCACTGCGTACCAGCTCCAGCGCTCGCCGGCGTAGGCCGTCGAGTTCTTCAACTGGGTCCTCCTCCTCAGAGGATGACGAGGCGTCGGCGACCTCGTGAAGCTGAATGAGCGCGTCGGTGCCTCCGCTGCCGCGCGGGTTTCGGCCGCTGCGCCGGAAGTGTTGCAAAACCATGTTCCGCGTGATGCCGCGCAGCCAGCCGCGGAATGAATCGCCCGGCTGCTCGCGGCGGAAGTTTTGCATATTCATCGCTGCGGCTTGCAAGACCTCTTGCGCTACGTCCTCAACATCCGTGCCGCGAACCCCGCCGCGAATTGCCCAGTGGCGGACCAGCGGCGTATAGAGCTGCACCATGACGTGCCAGGCTTCGCTGTCGTTGGCGCGCAAGCGCTGCAACAACGTCTTGGACGTGGCTTGCTGCGGGTCCGGCGCGGAGCGCGGCGTATCAGCAGGTTGCGGGTCAATGGCAGCCATCAGGTCCCAATTCCGAATGTGTTACATCTCGAGCAATATAATAATGAATACCTTGCCAGCCCGCGGCGCCAGCAAGGGCATTGCTTACCCCTGCTTGCGCCGTGGGCCGGCGAGACAGGGTTTTTCCTTGAATTGTGTTATTATAGCTCATCGATACCCAATTCCAATCCAAAGGCCGGGAAGGGGAGCATGCGGCGGCAAAAATGTCTTACGCCTGAGGAACTCAAGGCGTTCAACTTGGGGGACTTACCGGAAGCGGTCCTGGAGGAGCTGGGAGAGCACCTGGAGAGCTGTCCGCGCTGCGAAGAGGCGGCGCGTGCTCTGGATACGCTATCCGATCCCGTCGTGGCTGCCTATCGGGAATCCGCGCTGGCCGCTCCGTTGGCGACGCCATCCGTGCCACCGGATCGTGTGGGCGGCTACGAAATCTTGGAGGAATTGGGACGAGGGGGCATGGGCGTCGTCTACAAGGCGCGCCACCTGAAACTGCAACGCATCGTAGCCTTGAAGATGCTCCTGGGAGGCTCGTTCGTCACCTCGGAGGAGCGTGCGCGATTCCGGATCGAGGCGGAAGCCGTCGCTCGGTTGCGACATCCCAATATCGTGCAAATCTACGAAGTTGGCGAGTACGACGTGGATGCCGGATTGCCTCGACCGTATTTCACATTGGAATACGCGGCCGGCGGAAACCTTGCCAGCCGGCTGGCGGGGCGCCCGCAGCCGCCGCGCCAGGCGGCCGCGTGGTTGGAGGCAATGGCCCGCGCTTCCCACTACGCTCATGAACAGGGCATTATTCACCGCGATCTAAAACCATCAAACGTGCTGCTCACCGAAACCGACGAGCCGATGCTCTGTGATTTCGGCGTGGCGAAGCTGATGACGGGGTCGGACCTCAAGACGCGGAGCGGGACCCTGTTGGGCACCGCCGAATACATGGCTCCGGAACAAGCGGCGGAGGGCGAGCGAGTCGGCCCGGCCGCGGATGTGTATTCGCTCGGGGCCATTTTATACACCATGTTAACCGGCAGGCCGCCCTTCCAGGGGTCGAATACGCTGCACATTCTGGAGCAGGTGCGTTCGCAGGAGCCGGTCCCGCTTCGACGGCTGGTGCCGCACTTGCCGCGCGACCTGGAGACCATTTGCCTCAAGTGCCTGGAAAAGCAGCCGTCCCATCGCTACGTCAGCGCGGCGGACCTAGCCGATGATCTGCGCCGCTTCCTGTCCGACGAGCCGATTCGCGCCCGGCCCTCGCCGGCCTGGGAACGAGGTTGGAAGTGGGCGAAGCGGCGGCCGGCGATCGCCGGTCTCTTGGCTGCGGTGATCTTGCTGGCTGCGGTCGGCGTGGCCCTCGTGTTCGGGTTGTGGCGCGGCGCGGAGGCCCGGGTCAAAATCGAAAGCGAAAAAGAGCAAGTAGCGGCGCGAGGGCAGCGGGAAAGTTTGCGCTTGTTGGCGAATGTCACCCTCGACCACGGATTGAATCTGTGTGATCGCGGCGAGGTGAACCACGGTCTGCTTTTGCTGGCGCGCGCCCTCGAACTCACCGAGCAAGCGGAGGAACCCGAATTGGGCCGCGTGGCGCGGCTCAACCTGGCGGTGTGGCGCCGCCGACTGGTCACGCTGCGTGCCAAGCTGCACCACGATGGCTGGGCATGGGCGGTGGCTTTCAGCCCCGACGGACGTATCGCCTTGACTGGAGGCAAAGACAACGTCGCTCGCCGCTGGGACGCGCGCACCGGCTCGTCGATCGGCGAACCGCTACGCCACCGCCATCCCGTCTGGGCCCTCTCATTCAGTCCCGACGGCCGGACAATCCTCACAGGCAGCGGCGATGACACGAAACACGAAGGCGAAGCACGGTTATGGAACGCGCAGAGCGGCGAGCCGCTCGGCCCCCCGTTGCCCCATCCTGATGAAGTGCATGTGGCGGTTTTTAGCCCGGACGGCAAGCGATTCCTGACGGTTTGCGACGAGGAAGTCCGCGTCTACAAAACGGAAGCGTTCGCGACGGGTCCGAAGCCGGCGCGAACGCTTCCGCTTCCCCGCCCCTTCCTCGTCCTGCCGCATCCGCTGCCAGCTAAGCGGATCGAGGAGATTCAGCCTCGGCTTTGGGCTATATTCTCCCCTGACAGCAAGTACGTGTTAACCGGGGGCGAAGATGGCACGGCCCGCTTGTGGGACGCTGCCACGGGCGCGGCGCGCGGCGAACCGTTGCACCATGACGGACCAGTGCTGTCGATGGCTTATAGTTCGGATGGAAAGACCGTTGTCACCGGTAGTTACGACGGAACGGCGCGGATGTGGGACGCCGCCACCTGCCGCCAACTTGGACCGAACCTACCGCACCTGGGCCGCGTCCTCGCGATCGATATTCGGTTCGATGGACGGTTCGTGGCCACGGGCAGCGCCATCGAAGATCGGGATCTGGGCACTGGGAAACGGACGGTCGTTGGAGGCGAGTTCCGCCTCTGGCGTCCAGCGACGGGAAAGTTATTTGGCGAGCCGATGCGTCTTTCCGAACGCGTCTTCTCGGTCGCCTTCCGTCCACACGGAGGCAAACTGCTCGTGGGGGCGAAGGATCGCTCGGCGCGCTTCTACTCGGTCATTGACGGCACCACCCTGGGCAAACCGCTCGACCACGAGGGCACCGTGGCAAACGTCGCCTTCAGTCGCAACGGCCGGCTGGCCCTTACCGCCAGCGCCGGCGGGGATAATTCGGCCTACGCGCGACTGTGGGAACTTGCGCCCGGCGACCCTGTTACCTGGTCGGAAATCAGGTTCCAAACCGATTTACAAAAGGGTCGCGTCCCTTCATTCTCGCCAGACGGCTTGCGCTTTATGGCCATCGACGGCACAAGCGCGAGCGAACATGATGTCATCTCGGGAGAACCGGTGGGACCAATGCTCAAGCATCGCCACACCGTTATCACCGCCGCTTACTGCCCAGATGGACGAAACATTCTCACCATCGAAAAATCGTTCGGCGTGCGCTTCTGGGATCGAGCAAGCGGTCGGCAGGTCGGTGAGCAACAGTTCACGGCCGAGATCTTTTGGCATACCTTCAGCGCCGACGGTAAATGGTCAGCAATCCTCGATGCGGATCATAGCGTCTTCATCTGTCAGGTTCCGACCGGAAAGCTTCTTGGCCAGCCCTTGAAATTGAGCAACCAGGAGTTCGGATTGCTCCTTGGGCCAGATGGTCAAGCCCTCTACACGTACGATTCGGAAGGCCGCGTCCGGAAGAGAGACGTGCTTACGGGAAAGATCGTCCGAGACCACAAGGCGCCGGGTCCGATCCGGTTTCTCGAATTGGTGGGGAGCAAACCCGCCGTGGTCACGGGAGAAGGGAGACATTTGGAGAGGATCTGGGACCTGGAGAGCGGCGAGCCGCTAAGCGGTCCCTTGGCCGATATCGCCGGCAATATCGCCTGGCACGCCTTTTCGCCCGACGGCAGCTGTATCCTGACCGGGCTGTGGGACCGTCATGCCGCCCGTCTGTGGGACACGGCTACCGGCAAACCGATCGGCCCGCCGGTGCATCACGGCGAGGCCGTTCATTTTGTAGCCATCACACCAGATGGTAAACGGATGATGTCCTTAAGCGTAAACGGCGAATTTCGCGCTCAGGACGTTCCCTCTCCCCTCGGTGGTGATGCCGAGCATCTCCGCTGCTGGGTCGAACTGCTAACCGGAATGGAACTCGACGCCGAGGGTACGATCCACGACCTCGATGCCAGTGCCTTGCGGCATCGTCGCGAACGCCTCAGCATAGTGATCGGTCCTCCCGACAGCGTCTCGCTCCGCTAAGCAGTGAGGAGAAAAGGGTCAGCGGTTTTCTCCTCATTTCTTACGTTTCACTTCTTACTTTCTTCAAATGCTTTTACACCTCCCGCACCGAGGGCAGCGTCCGTACCAACACTCCCTGGTCGGAACCACCACCAGGGACACCCGTCGGGATGACAATCATATAACAGCGGAGCCACTCCACCGCGTGCCGGGGAACTCAAAGGAAAACTCGAATCTCACGCGGAAAAAAAAGCTGTTACACCTCAAGCAATACCATTGGCAGTCACGGCCCCATTCGCCGGCCGGAAGTGACGGCCGAATAGAAAAGGGCGGAAACCGTCCGTTGACGGATACCTTTTGTGTTAAAAGGACTCCGTCCGATTTACTCTGGAGGAGCTACTCATGTCTCGTCGTCAACCTTCGCGTCCAGGTGTCCTGTCACGGGTGTGGTCGAAGGCGTTTGCCTCAGGACGCCGTAAGGCGCAGGCAACATCTCGGCCGCGGTTCAAGCCGCGCTTGGAGTACCTGGAAGATCGCCTGGTACCAGCTGTCATCGATGTGACTACTCTTGCCGACGGTACCGGAACAGGCACGCTACGATGGGCGGTCGCCCAAGCCAACGCTAACGATGCTGCCGGGACCACTTCGAACACCATCGACCTTACGGTCGCCGGCACCTACAACATCGGCCAACTCGGTGCTTTGTCCATTTTCAGCAACGCCAAGGCCAACCAGAGTGGCCTGAACTTGACCATTCAGAACACGAGCGGCGGCACGGTTGCCATTAACGGCGACGGTATATCTCGCGTCATCGACATCAATCCCAATGACATCACCCCTGCCAATAACGTTGTGTTGGGGGCTGTCACCATTAACGGCGTCACCATCGAGAACGGCCTAGCTCAACCGGGGGATGGCGCGACCGGGAGCGGAGGCGGCATCCGCGATCAAGGCCCCGTCGATCTGACGCTCAACAACGACGCAGTCATCAATAGCAACGCCACGGCCGACGGCGGCGGCATCTCGATGGAGAACGCGGCAAGTACCAAGTGGAAGCTGACTCTGAATAACACCACCGTCGCGAACAATCATGCCGGCGACGCCGGGGGGGGAATCGACGAAGACGGCACCGGCACGGTCAACATCAATGGATCTACCATCATCGGCAACACCACTCTTAACCAAGGCGCGGGGATTTGGTTGGATGCCATTAACGGCGGCACCGCCAATCTGAACATCACCAAATCGTTCATCGCCGAGAACACGGCCGGCATGCTCGCCGGCGGCGTCGGTAACGCCGGCAACGGGGCCGTGTCGATCGTCAATAGCACGGTCGAGAGCAACTCCACGTCCGGCTTCGGCGGCGGCTTCGCCGATCAGAACAATCTTGGAACCTTGACCGTGCAGAATAGCCAGTTTCTGAACAATTCGGCAGGCACCAACGGCGGCGCGATCCAAGAAGGCAACGTCCTGGTCGTTATAGCCAGCGAAATCAAAGGTAACTCAGCCGGTGTGAACGGCGGTATGCCCATCGGCACCACCGGAAATGGGAAGCCCAACCCCGTGATGGGCAGCGGCGGCGGTTTGTTCGTGGACGGCGGTTCTCTGACCTTGACCCTCAGCACCATCGCCGACAACACTGCGT
>DASRBG010000255.1:0-2545 GCA_035653735.1 Gemmataceae bacterium | reverse complement strand
GTGGCCGAAGGATAAGCGGGAGCGCATCTTCGCGCTGGGCATCCTGCGGCGGCGCGAGGATGCCGAAGCGGTCCAGTGCGACGCGTGCGGCGAGCCTCATACCGAAGAAGTGATCTATCCGGGTGACGATGGGGCGGATGGCCTGATTTCGTGTCCGCGGTTAGGCGTGGTGCGGGTCTCGCGCAAGCGCCAGCAGCAGTGGGAGGTGGACTTCGCAGGCCTCGCCGAGCTGCTGAAGCGCGCCTTTGCTCTCGCAGGCGGGATTCAAGAGTTGAAGCGGGGGCGTGTCTGGCTGATGGGACAGCGACGTGTGGGCTCGAGGGTGGCCGAGTTCTTCCTGATTCAGGGCGCCGGTTGGCCGGACGGCCTCGACATTCTCCGTTCAACTCCGCGGCTCGCAAATTCGCCGGCGCCAGTGGTTCTATTCCCCGGCGCGCTGCCGAAGGACCCGGCGTGGCAGGCCAATGGCCGGGCGCTGTACTCGCTCCAGGAACTGGTGCAGCTCGGGGACTCCGGGCTGGTTGCCGCCATCGAAGCCGTGGAGGATCTGTACCGCCAGATAGCCGCAAGGCGGGAACAGGAGATCGTTCCCACGCCGCCGCAGGAGCGCCCGGGCATGCTGAAGAAGTGTCTCGCCGACTATGGCTGCAAGCTGAAGGATATCTGCTGGTGGACCATGGTGCAGCGCCAGGACTTAAACGCCTGGAAGCTGTCGAAACCGCAAGTGCCGGACGGCGGCGAGAAGGCCAACCGGATCGAGCGGTTCATCCAGTTCGGCGTCAAGGCTCGCGCCTGAGCGCTGACATTTTCACTGACGTCGCTGACATTGATTCACTGACATAGGTCCCGCGGAAGATTGGGCTGTACCCAGCGCGAAAGCGCAGGAAGCAGCCATGGAAACCAGCGGGACCAAGCCGGCCACTGAAAGCTTCGCCGACGTCGAAGCGGGCAAGATTATCCTTTGGACACCCTTCAGCCAGCTTCTGCTGTGCCGGCGGATTCCAGGCGGGTGGTGTGACGCGTCGCGGAAGGCCTGGACCTATCCCGCCACGCCGCAGCACGCCGCAATCGTCCGGCGGATCATCCCACACCTTGCGACCTCAGCGAGCTTCGACGCTCTCGCTGCGAAGAAAGCCGTCCCAAAAACGAAGCACGCCCCCACCGTTGCGCCGGATCTTCCCGCCGGGCTGAAGACGCGCCCGTGGCGGCACCAGATCGCCGCCTACGAGTTCGCCATGGAGCGGTTTCTTCAAGGCCTCTACGGCGTGATGCTCGCCATGGGCATGGGCACCGGCAAGAGCCTGGTGGCCTGCATGATCCTGCTCGGGCTGCGCGCCATGCGCGTGCTGATCGCGGCGCCGCTGCGCGTGGTCCCGGTCTGGGTCGCGCAGTTCGAACGGCACGTCACGAGTCCGATGGTTGTGGTCGCGCTCGACGAGGACGCTGGCAGCGTGGCCGGCAAACAGCGCCTGGCGGAAGAGAAGCTCAGGCTGGCCGAGACGACTGGCGTACCGTTCGTCGCCGTCATCAACTACGACGCCGTGTGGCGCGAGCCATTCGGTTCCTGGGCGGAACGGCAGGCCTGGGATCTGGTCATCGCCGACGAGTCGCACAAGCTGAAGCGGCCCGGCGGCAAAGGTTCGCTTTACTTCAAGCGGCTCCGCGGCCGCGCGCGGCATCGCCTGGCGCTTACGGGCACGCCGATGCCGCACTCTCCACTGGACGTCTACGCGCAGTTCCGCTTCCTGGACGCCTCGGTCTTCGGCCCCTCGTTCAACGCCTTCAAGCAGAAGTATGCCGTCATGGGCGGCTTCCAGAACAAGCAGGTCACCAATTACAAGAACCTCGACGAACTGGAATCGCTTATGCGGCGCATCACGTTCCGCGTCGGCAAAGATGTGCTCGACCTGCCCCCGCAGACCCACGTCACCTACCGCTGCACGCTCTCAGAGGAGTGCCGGGCCATCTATCAGGCCATCGAGGAGGACTTCATCGCGCAGGTGGAAGGCGGAACGATCACGGTGGCTAACGCCATGGTCGCGCTGCTGCGGCTCCAACAGATCGCCGGCGGCTGGCTGAAGACCGACGACGGCCAGTACCGGCGCGTGGACTGGGCCAAGCAGCGGCTGCTCGAAGACACGCTCGAAGACATCGGCCCGGGTGAGCCCGTGGTGGTCTTCTGCCGGTTCCATGGCGACCTCGACGCGGTCCACGACGCCTCGAAAGCGCTCGGCTACGCCAGCCTGGAACTCTCGGGCCGCCGTGACGAACTCGCCCAATGGCAAAGCGGTGAGGCGCAGGTTTTAGCTGTGCAGATCTCGAGCGGCGGCGTAGGCGTGGATCTGACCCGGGCCCGCTACTCGATCTATTACTCGCTTTCGTTTTCGCTCGGCGAATACGACCAGGCGCTTTCCCGCGTGCACCGCCCCGGGCAGACGCGCCCGGTTGAGCACATTCATCTCGTCGCCCGCCAGACCGTCGACGAGAAGATTCTGCGTGCGCTTGAAAAGCGCGCCGAAGTCATTCAGGCCATTCTGGCCGAGAT
>DASRBG010000254.1:0-7380 GCA_035653735.1 Gemmataceae bacterium | reverse complement strand
TCGTAATCCAGTTCCTCGAATGTCCTACCGATCGCTTCCGAAACAAGCAATTTTGGTGATAGCGGATCAAGTAGCCGCTCGCTAAACAGTGTCTTGCGCACGCGTCCCCACACGACGTTACCCCAAACGCTGGTGGTAACTTGGCCATTGCATGGGAAAAGTAGCATATCCGGGACGTCAGCGGCTTCGTCCTCTGCAACAGAATACCCGCACTTAAGCTTTCGAAACACGGTCAAATGCCTTCGAATCTCGTCCGCCTCCGCGAGCTTTATGGGCAGTCGAGGAATTTCCATAAGCATGGGTGCGCTTTCGAACAGGAATACGCAACGGTCTGCATACAGCATGCCCAGGGCCTGCAAGTATGCATTAACGGACTTGAATCCCCCGGTCAGATTGAAAACCGTGGTCCAGTTTTTCTGGCGATAGCCTGGAAGCCATATCTCAATCTGTTCGGTCACATCAGCCAATGCCTCGCGAAACGACGGAAAATCGTCAGTTTGCAGCCCTGGCGCCGTAAGAGGCTGCACTTGTCCTCCATCCTTCTCCAATATGGCCGCTACAATGTCTGCGGCGGCTTTGCCTGACGCTGTGTCTGTGTGGACCAACAGGTGCTGGATACGACGAGGTTTCCACCGGTCAAGCACCGCGGCGACGCCATTGAGTTCGGCGCTGAGCCGGCGACGTTCAGCCGGATTCGCTTGCAAAAGGCGCTCCCTGCGCTCGGCGACATGTTTATTCAGCCGCTTGGCATCGGCATCAGATAGTTGGTTCTTGTTCGCTATATCTTTCAGCCAATTGAGAGTATCCGGGTCCGCACCGTTCGTGAGCGCACTGGTCCCGCAGGTTGACAAAAGCAGCAGGTGTTCTGTCATCTCCGGCGTCCTCCGTTTCGCAGTCTCGCTTCGTGTCTCTCGACTTGTTCTTCACTGCCGTCCGGAAATCGAACCAGCAGCTGCGCACCGCGATCTTCGATTATCCGAACGACCTCGCTATAGACAATCGCCTCGAGTCCTGACCAATTCTCAGGATCGGGGGCTCGCGGTGTGGATGCTGTTTTCTTCGGCGTGCGGGATCCGACCTCGTCCTCTTTGGCTTCCTCCTCGACAAAATGCCCATATCCGACTGCGGTCTTCGCGCCGGCGCCGAGCGTTTCCAGCGCCTCGTTCAGAAGATCGGCTACCATTTTGCAATCTTCTTGATCTCGCTGGTTCGACCGGTTTCGCGGCAGCATGGCAAAGACAAAAGTCTGCCCGGGCGCGACCGTGAGGAAGGGGATCGGTGTCGGCGAATGCCAGTCGGCCGGGACGGCGTTATTCTCGCCCCGATACCAGGGGCCGTAGTGCGGCGTCATGACGTCGGCATCCAGGGCGACAGGTTCGATCGGCAGCGCGTCGAGGAAAACGACGCTGCCGATGGCCAGACCGGCCTCCGGCCTTGGGCCGAAGGTGCGCTCGTGCGTCTCGTCGTCGAGGCTCGCCCAGTCGCGCGCATAGGCGCGGGCAAGCCCCTTGAGACTGGAGCCGGCGATATACGGCGTACCGAGATCGTGGCGCCAGGCAAAGCCGTTCTCCACCGGATGATTGCGCCCAAGTCCGGTGACGAAGCGCCAAGCGGTCGTCCGCCGAAAGCTGCGGCCTGCCTGCGCCTCGACCAGGTCTTCGAGGCGCTTGACGGCTTCCGTCATGAGCGCACTGTAGCCGACCTTCTTCTGCGAATTGCCGGTGTCGATATTAGCGATTTGCGCGATCCAGTCGCGCTTGCCGCTGTCGCCGGCAAAACCGGTCCAGTCGGGTTTCCAGCGATCACAAAATTTGTCGTACCAGAGACCAGCATTGCCGGTAGTCGCTGACACCAGCGTTGCGCTCGCTGCGGCTGCATACAACGGCCTCTTGCCGCTCGGCGGCGGGTATTGATGTGATCCTGACGATCGATTCTGATTTCGGTCACGCCGGTCTCGACGGCCTGGAGGGGACTGGCGCTGAGGTGGGCGGGCCGTCATTCTTTCCTCGGCGGATCGCGGAAAGCATTGGCGAACTTCTTCAGCCAGGTGACGTAAGCGATCGCCTCGGTCTGAGCCCACAGGTACGCATCCTGGTCGCCCGCGACGATCCGACCGAGCAGCCGCTGCGTGGCGTCCAGCTTCGCCTCATCCGAAGCCGGCGTGGCGTATCTCGTGTGTGCCTCCGGGCTGAGCAACCAGTCCGACACATGCTGTGCCAGCTTGTGATGCGCCGGGTCACTCGCCGCCCGTTCCGTCGCCAGCGCCTGGCCAAGACCGTTCATCAGGATGGCTGCTGGCAATGCATTGACATAACTAAGATAGTTGCCCGGCTTGTCTTTCAGGAGTGCCTTGACTTGGTCAAGCGCGTGTTTCGCCCGCTTCTGTTCGAGCGTCTGCGCCGTCATGACGCCGCTCCTTCGACACGTCGAACGGCGAACCAGCCCTGGCCCACGGTTTCGTTACCGCCGGCCTGAAGATAGCGGCGCTCGGCAAGAAAAGTCGCGATCTTCGTAGCGGCACCATCGGCACGCTCGCCCAAGACAAAATACATCAGGGTGTCGGGTGACAGGGCTTCCTCGTACCAGAGGTTCTTGCTCGTCTTCTTCTCTTCGTCGAGGACATTGCGCGCCTGAACCGGCAGCGCATATTGCGCGAACCAAGCGAACGCCTTGTCCGTAACGATGGCGAGCTGCCTGCTCAGGCGGGCGCGGGCCTCGGCGTGCGGAATCAGCGTGCCAATCGCCGCGGCCAGTTCCTCGGGCGGCTTGTTTTCCACCGCAAACAGCCTTTCCTCCAGGAAGAGATCGGTGGTGCCTGCTGCCAGCGCTTTGTCATCGGTCAAAGGCGTGACCTTCGGCAGCGCGCCGCCTTTGCCGGCCCGCTCCATGTCGCGTCGGAAGCGCTCGATCAGATAGGGGCAGGTGAGCCAGACATAGGGACTCGTCAGGCTCCGCACCGGCAGCAGCAGGAGCCGCGCATCGGAGACGAGAAGTTGCCCCGCGTTTTCCTGCTGACCGAAGAGCCGGTCTGTATCGAGGCCGTTGCCGCGCGATGCGTCCAGCAGCGCGCCCTTCATGCTGGAGCCAGGAATGAAAGGATATTGCGTCACCCGCTCGCGGGCGACTGGGAGATCGATGGCGCCGGCGGACTGGCCGGTTCCCGGATGAATATAGGTCTCGGCCAGAAGGCCGATGATCTCCGTCGTCATACGTCCTCCCCCGCTGGCGCCCAGCGCCCGATCAGCACGCGGCCGAAGCCCCAACCCGTCGATCGTCCGATAGCGCGGCCGTGCCATGACCGCGCCGCTTCTGCCTCATCAGCCCCCGCCTCGAGAAACCAGATGCTGCCCGCCGGAACCAGCGGCCGCAGCGGCAACGGCCCACGGGCTGTGCCATCCCATCCGCCGACCATCACCGCGCGGCCCGTACAGGCGGAGACGATTCTGCCCGGCAATGCCTCGCCGGCTGATCCCGCGAGACGTTCGCCCGGTCCGGGCCATTCGTCATCGAGATCAGCGGGAGTGACGACAACGACGGTGTAGCGCAGCGCGCCGTCTCGATCAGGCGCGAGATTGGGCGCATGCGGTAGCTGAATCCCATCGTCTCTTTGCTCGATCCAGACGCCTCGGCTTTCGCCGCCGAGCGATGCCAAGTTTTCGCCGAAGACAACGTCGGGAAGTCCCTCCACTTCGACGGCGAGCGCGACATCCTGCGCGGGCCGCACATGCCCTGCCGCATAGAGCGCACGTTCCACCGTGGTGCGACGCACCGTGTCCCGCAGGATGCCGATGCGCGGCTCGGCTTGCGATAGACACGAACCACACACCACCTGTTTCGACCTCAGTTCCGCGCCGCTGAGCGCCCGCGCCATGGCTTTTGCGTTGAGCCAGCGTCCCTCGAGGGGCTTCAAGCCTTGCCCCTCCTTCATTGGCGCAGGCAAGCGAACCGCGCCGATGTCCGTGTTAAGCGCCTCACCCGACGGCGCAAGATAGGTGATGAGATCGGCGCCCTTCCCGGCGACAAGGTTCAACGGCGCAGGATAGAGCGGTTCACCGTTGCGCATGATATAGGGCCCGCTGAAGCGCAGCGGTCCGAGCGATCCATCGCCGGACTGCCAGTCGACGCCGTCGCCGAGCGCGGCGACATCCCACGGGGAGCCCGGCCAGCCCATGGCCCGCGCCGTTGCCGCCCGGATGGCACCGACGACCGTCGGCGGGTACGGCGGGAAAAGGCTTGCAGCTTCGACCTGCCCCGGATCGTCCTGGTTGTACGGCCGACCGTCCCGGAAGAACAGCGTATCGAGCGGATGGAGAACGAGCGTCGTCATTCGTGCCTCGTCTCGCGCGCCAGGAACCGGGCGATCAGCGGGCCGTCCATCGAGACGGAAGGCGCCACTTCTATTTGCCTGGCTTCAGCGGCGGGATTGCGCTTTGCCAGTACGAATAATCGTTCCACGCAGGCGCTGGCGTCGTCGAGAGTCTGGCCGGCGCCTGCGCTGCTACGGCGATATTCGGCAAGGAGAAGGGCCTTGATGTCGTTTTCGCCAAAATTGCCGGCGATCGCTTCCTCATATTGATCGCGGAGGGCATAGAAGAATCGGCCGGATGTCATCTCGTCGATATCCCGTGCGGCGTCGATCATCGTCTGCACAGGCGTGTTCGTCTCCGTCTCCCACGTCGAGACCCACTCCCGCGTCACGCCGCTTTGCGTCAGCACACAGGCGGCGAGACTGTCCCGTCCGTTGCCATCCTTCGCCACCTCGTCGAGCTGTCTGCGCGCCTCGCGCAGGACATGGCGCAACGGCACATGGAAATGAGCGAAGACCAGCGCCGCAGAAATCGTCGCGGCCGGGATTTTGGCGAACGCGCCGCGATAGGCGTTCCGCAGCGTCAGCGCCGCCGGGACCGCGCCTTCCAGCGGCAGCAGTGCGAGCACGTCGTCGCCGCCCGCATAGATCGTGTTCCCGTCATGTTGGCGGATAGCCTTGTCAACCCCCGATGAAAAATCGGCAAGTCCTTTGGTTACTTCGGACTCCTGACTACGAAGCAAAGCGCCGACCCTGTCGCCGTCCATCAGCAAAAGCGCGTAGAATGCGGACGGTTCGCCGGCCCGGTCCGAGAGATCCGTGTAAGCCCCAAGCAATTTCCCTCGTATCGCTTCCGCGTCACCGTTGCTTTCGGCAAGCTCATCGGGACGGGCATTCTCGATGCCGCTGCGATGGAGCAGCCCTCCAGGCACTTGCGAAAGCACATTGTCGCCCCCAAGCGATGGCTCCATCAGCCCAGCCTTGGCGCCTTTGGCAAGTTCCGCAAAAGCTTCCGCTGCCTCACGCGCCCTGGTCCAGGCGTGGCGCAGCCAAGCTGTAGCCGCCAATCGCGGCGTCGACGGCCAGCGCAAAGGTTGCTGGCCATCCCAGGAAGGCGTCCACCCGAGCACGTCCTTGGCTACATGCGGAAAGAGGCGCTTGATCAGCGCCATGGCGCAAAGCCGCTCATTTTCGTCGAGTTGAAGGGGATTGCCGCTTTCTTTGTCGACATGCGCTTTGAGTGCGCGCCAAAACTCGTCTTGCTCTTTGCGTTCGCGCGAGCGGACGAAGCCGGACAGTTCCTGCCAGTCGCCCATCAGCATGCAATGGTCGCCGCCTTCGACCGGGGGGCGATGCGTGCGCCAATTCTTGCGCTGATCGAGCCAAACGTGGTCATTGCCCTCGCCGGGATCTGGACCGATGACCCAAGCTGTTTCCCAGAACCTGGGGACTTGTCGATTCCAGATGCCTTGGGTGCCGTTACCCTGGCCCGCAACGGGTGCGACAAAGCGTTGCCAGATGCGCTTGGCGAGGCAGTGCCACGCTCTTTCGATGGCTGAACGACAGAGAGTCGGCTCGAATGTCTCAGGTACCGTGGCCTTGAACCGATTGGGGAGCGACCCGATGGCGGGTCCATGCTCGCCTGCACCTTTGGCGATGGCTTGGAAGAGCGAGTCCTCGGAGATATCGGGAACGAGGATCGTCCCCCCGTTCTGTGTAACCTCCTGCATCGCCTGGCCGGCGAGCCATGACAGCAGGAACGAGCCCGCCCAGAGATCGCGCGTCCGTCGCGCCTGCGCGACAAAGCCCTGAACCGGACCGAGGGTGAAGTGCAGCAGCCGGTCTGTCATGGCAAGATCTGCATAGAGTTCGGAAAGTACGGCCGGCCAATCTTCTTGTTAGTCCCGTCGATAAAGCCGTTCATAACCGTCCAATCAAGATGCGGTTCACGAAGTTGGTTAGCCGGAATTTTCTTGGAATCACCATCAGGGCGCTTTGGGCTGCCTTGCCATATCCACACTTTGTCATCCCCGGGCAAGAAACTCGAACGAATGATAGAAAGAACCGCGATGTAGTTCTGTGTAAGCTTGTGAACATGAACAAGCAGCGGGCTTGCTCGACGGTCGGCGATCTGGCTCAACACACCAAGCGTTTTTGAATAGTTGTGAGGAAGTCCGAAAATCGCTCTCCGAGGGTGTGCGTCGTTGAAATGCGTTTTCGACTTGAACCAGTCGTGATCGTCCTGAAAATTCCGTTCACTGTCCTCGCCATTGACCTTTCCGTTATGTCCCCAACTGCGGTAGCGCTGCATCTGCCTGCCAACGTGGTCGAGGAGCGCAAGGGGATGACTGCCCTCCGCCACGACGACGACTCGGCTAAGTCCCGAGAACGCAGAATAAGGCGGCTCCCTCGATCGAGTCGGCCCACGGTGAAGAAGCGTTTTTAGCTGATTGGCATACTCCGCCTTGGTTTTTGGCGAAGCCCACGCCTCGACATCGCCTGCGAGCGAAAGCAAGGACAGGCTCCCATATCCGCGACGGCTGCGGCTTCCAAGCGCACCGAGCAGACCCATCACTCTCAGCGCATCGATCACTGAATCAGCGAATGGGCGGCGGCTGACGAGTTCGATCGAGAACTGAAACGGCGCAGACAAGCACGGTCGGGTCAACTGACCTGGATTTTGCCCGAACGCCGCCATCAGGCCATAGCCGAAGTAGCGCATTCCCGGTCCGACCGGGTCGCCGGCTTCAGTGCGAAGCACGTCATCCTTCGAGATGGTCTTCAGCCCTTTAATCGGAAGGACACGGAGAATAAAGCTCGCCTGTCCTGTTCCACCGTTCGATGCAGTGCCCTCCTGACCTGCGGCCCCAAAAACCTCCTGCTCTTCCGTCCGGATCGCACCGAGATCACCGTTATGGCGGCTCCAAGCGAGCGCGCGCCACCAGAAGCGCAAGGCTCCCTTGATGCTTGGCGCCCTGAGCTCGACGCTGCCCGAGGGATCGGCCCCGCCGAGGAAAAGCGGCGTTACCACTTCGAACGTGGCCGTGATTCTACGTGGCATGCTGCTGTAGCCC
>DASRBG010000253.1:0-31570 GCA_035653735.1 Gemmataceae bacterium | reverse complement strand
AGTGGTCCACCGCCGTCGCCGCTCAGGACCGGACAGAACCGTAACCGTCGTCACGTTTGCTCATTTGCTTGCAAATTAATGAGCAAACCATCTCACGATCGAGCCCAATCCGGGAAGGCGGTCTCCACCGGGGGCTTACGGCTCAATTCGACCCGATAACGTACATTCATGATTCGCCTCCTTGTCGGAGGCCGGGACGAATCCAGCGATGAGTCAAAAATCAGGCGCGATGACCGAGAAGCAGGGTCACTATCTCGCTTTCATACATACCTATTCGTACATGTTCCGACAGCCGCCCGCCGAGGCCGACATCCAGCGCCATTTCCGTGTCAGCCCGCCGTCAGTCCACCAAATGATCCTCACCCTCGAACGGAACGGCTTCATTCGCCGTCAGCCCGGCGTCCCACGAAGCATCGAGATTCTCTTGCCGCCCGAAAACTTGCCTATCCTCCAATGGCTCGGTATCAAAACGTCAAAATCACTGTGATGAACCACTAGAAGGATCCGCGCCTCGGCCTCATTCGGATCGAGGCTTTCGACCATTTCCTCTCCGACGTTTACGAACAGATGCGATGACGATGTTATGCCCGGTGCTGTCCTAATTAGGACACTCGCGGAGGGGAATTAGGACACTGGATCTAACGGGACCTACACCACGGTAGTCCAACCCACAGAACGTGGAGTCGTATCCCTCTGGATCTTGAATTGCACCCACCTAGCGTAGCGGCGCCAAGCCCGAGTAAGGCGCTAACAATTGCACTGATAGCTGCCGCTGGTGCAGCTGCCCCTGTTAGAATTGCCGTGAGAACTCCTACCGAGGCGGCGCCTGTATTGATGCCAGCAACGATCTGGACGGTTTCGGCATGGCTAAACTCTACAACCACGCCGTACCACGTGGTGTGTACGGTGGCCACCTATCCCCCCTTTAGACTTCGGACGCCTTATTTCAATTTCGGCATCTGCTCTTTGTCGAACTCACTGCGTCTGATCTTTTTGTTGGTTTCTTCCATCGACCTAAATAGGTCAGCAAAAACAACGGGGTCTATGCCAATTTCTTCCGGATTTCGCGTGTCCAGCGTGAAGGTGCCATCGTACTGTTGATGAAGATGGCGCTGGAACTTGCCGATGGCTTCCTCGTACGTGTCGGCCCAAGGGTGCTCGGTCATCGTGCTTTTCCTCGCTCGGCTCTTAGGTACGTCCCTAACCTAACGCCTATGGATGAGAGTTATTTCCTTAGCTTTGTCGCGGAACCACTCGACGGCTAACCTTTATAAACCAATGCTGGAACTGAGCCACGTTACAATGACGCCCTCCTAACTGGTGGACTCGTCAGCTTTGCTGCCCATTCCGATCGCTTCCGCACTGGTTGTCAAGGAAGGCGATCACAACAACGAGAGATTAATGTGAAGTGATGAATCTCGACCACAGTATGTATGTACCGTAGTTCTACTGTTCAAAGGGGCGGCTCGATCAATCTTTGGCGCCTCCTTGGATTACCCGGAAGTTCCGCTTCACGCGCACCGGACGGTTCGGCTCGAGCGGCAGCACGGCATCGATCAACTCCCCAATCGTCCAAACCCGATCCGCGATCCCAAGAGCAACCGCCGGGGTCGTTTTGAGAGCTTCGTGGACCCGGCAGAGATTGTAATGGGCCACGTACAGCGCCACGGCCAAAGCATGGTTAGCCAGCTTCTTTGAGAAGCCGTTGGTGAGCCGGGTAAAGCGCCGCTGGCTCATCCGAAGGGTGAGGTTCTGGCGCTCGACATAGCTGGTCGAAATCTTGACCGGGAAGCCTTGGCATTTCAAAGCGCTCACAGTCAGGCACATTTACTATCCGCTAGCGCAAAGCAGCGGCAAACTTTACGAGTTGCTGAAGGCGCTCAAAGCCAAAGATGGGGATAGGGCAAAGAAGCTATTTCAGTTTCTCAATGACATCGGCGCCAGAGCGCTGCGAATACAGTTGGGGCGCGTTTTGGAAATGGCGGAATCCTCGCCCGACAAGTTTGTGATGAAAACAAGATAGCAGAGCGCTTCGGTGGTCAAAAGGAACTGGAGTTGGTGGTTCCTACACCGTCCGTGATTCCAGCCGACGAAATGAAAGAGGCCGCCAACTGAGGCGGCCTTACTTTTTAAAATCTCGGTCGTCTTGTCTCGGCTGCTTGGGCGAGCTTTAGCCAATCTGACCCAAGGCGGAGCCAGTGTTCCCTATCGTTCGCATCCTCGGTCTTGTCCGCTTGCTGGCGGCAATCCTCGGCTTCCTTGCGAAATCGCTCTGCGTCCGTTTCGGTCATGGCGCATTGGTAACGCACAGCACCGGAGCTTGATCCATCTCAAGCTATGTGGACAGACCACGAACGCGAGAACTAGGACACTGCGCAGAACAAACTAGGACACTCGGGGTCAAGACCCGATTAGAACATAACAAGAACAAAAGAGTCGAGTCGGTCCCGTCATAAAAATTGGGCTTGTGGTGAGCCAGAGTGGTCGGAACCATGATCGGCCGTTCGTCTTGAGTCCAAACGCCTTCGTTTCGGAGTACTGCGTTCATGGCCCCTCGAGCCAACTGGAAAGGCTTCCTGCGTCTGTCGCTCGTCACCTGTCCGGTGGCGCTCTATCCGGCGACCTCCGAGAGCGAGAAGATCTCGTTCAACCAGCTCAACAAGGCGACCGGCCATCGTATCAAGTACCTGAAGGTGGACGCCGACACCGGCGAAGAGGTGCCCAACGAGGACATCGTCAAGGGCTACATGCTCGACAAGGACGTTTTCTTGGAAGTGTCCAAGGAGGAGCTCGAGAACATCGCGCTGGAATCCACTCGGACCATCGACATCGACGAGTTCGTCGAGCGAAGCGAAATCGATCCGCGCTACCTGATCCGTCCCTACTATCTGCGGCCCGACGGCAAGGTCGGCCATGATGCCTTCGCGGTGATCCGCGAGACCATCCGCGACATGAACAAGGTCGCGATCGGCCGCGTGGTGCTGACCAACCGCGAGCACATCATCGCGCTTGAGCCGCTCGAGAAGGGTCTCGTCGGCACGCTGCTGCGATATCCATACGAGGTCAGGTCGGAGGCGGAATATTTCGACGAGATCCAGGATGTCAAAGTCACCGAGGACATGCTCGACCTCGCCAAGCACATCGTCAACCAGAAGTCAGGGCGGTTCGAGCCCGAGAAGTTCGAGGACCACTACGAGACCGCGCTGATCGATCTCATCAACAAGAAGCGCAGCGGCAAGCCGATCACACCGAAGGAGCGGCCCACCGCGAGCAACGTGGTCGACCTGATGGAGGCGCTGCGGCGGAGCGTCGGCCAGGAAACCGCGCCGGCGAAGGCCGCCAAGCCGGCCAGGAGGCAGCGCAAGGCGTCGAGCGGACAGAAGGAAATGCTGATGCCGATCGAGGGCAAAAAGCCCAAGGAAGCCACCGTGAAGAAACCGGCGGCCAGTCGGCAACGCAAGTCAGCCTGACGTCAGAATAGGAGAGGCGCATGGACATGAAGGAAGCCTCGGCAATGACAGAAGCCTCCGGGTTGACCAACGAGCAGCACGAGAACGAGCAGAGTTCCGATGCGCTCCAGTCGCCCTCGCAGGATGTTGCCATCGTCTGGGCCGAGCGACTGCGCAAGGTGACCATGAAGGCCCCGTTGCAGTCGCTCTTTGTTGCCTTTCTGCTCGGCGTTTGGGTCGCGCGCCGGCGCTAGGAGTTTGCCGAGAGTCGGCAAGTAATGGCCAAGAAGCTCAAAACGTTTCAGACCTCGGTGGGCTTCTACGATCTCGCCGTCGCGGCGCCTTCGATGAAGGCGGCTCTTGAGGCTTGGGGCGCGGGCAGCAATCTCTTCCATCAGGGCATCGCCAAGGAAACGGACGACCCGGACGTGGTTGCGGCGACGATGGCGACCCGGCGTGGTCCTCAAGCGGCCCGCGGGATCCAGCGGACGCTTCGCCGAGCACTCGGACCTTCCAACCAACCTGGGCGACGAAGGAACCGACGGAGGGCACGGAAGGAGACGGTCGGGGGCGGTCGAGGGTAGGGCGCCACTATTGATTGCGGCAGAGTTGGCGGGGAAAGGGAATGGACTTGTCGGCATAAATTCGCTGATTGGGCAATATCCATCTTTTTGATGGATTTTATCAAGATGTGATTAGAAATAGTGGCGCGCGACTTCTCCCTTTTGGCAGCACAGATTAGAGCGGCACGAGGACTCTTGGGCTGGTCGCAGACCCGCCTCGCCGAAGCCGTCCGCATGAACCGGTCGACCCTAGTCGACCTGGAGGCAGGCAAACGTGAGCCTCACGAAGCGACGTTGACTGTTCTAATGAATGAGCTTGCCGCCGCTGGCATCTTGTTTACCGAAAAGGGTGTCGAATTTCGTCGGTGGCCGCCGAAGCCTTATGTTCCGACCGGCATCCAGCACACCCGCAAATGAAAGGCCGCCGGCATTCTCGCCAGCGACCGCCGGGAAAAATATGATTTCGTGCTGAAACAACCGCAGCCCCGGTGACTCGCAGACTAGCCGAAACGCGGCGGCCAATGGTGCTCACCGGGCAACAGGCGCATTGTTCGTGTGCGAGAACGTTTGGTTGTGATAAAGCCGAGCCGTTCTTAACTGATCAGCATCCTGCGCAGCTTGCCGAGTATCGCCCGCATCTCATCGGCGTATTCTTGCACTATGCGACGCGCGACTTCGGTTCGCGATCTGTCGTCATCAACATCGCGCGAATCTTGCCGGGGTTGTTCGTCGTCGCCCTTCATCACTCAACATCACAATTGAAAATAGCCACCGCCCGTCAGCCGACTGACCGGAGAGGACAACTTTTGTGGCGGGACGATTACCTGCTTTGAAAAAGACTTTGTCTTCTCAGTTCGATTGCAAGTCGGACAATAAAACATGTGCAGGATCGTTACCGGATCATCCGGCACAAGCAGTTCGGATCGGCCCCACCTCATCGGAATGAGGCAGGTCGGACAAATTGGCGGCTCTAGCTGTTCAAGCGAATCCTTCAATCTATCGACCATTGCGATTGCGCCTTGGCTGTTGCGTTACGAGATAAACTTTTGGAAGCCGTCCCGCGTTCCGCCGGAACATTGCTCACACAAGCTGGTTGCTCGACAAAGAGGCGGTGCATGTGTGATAAGTGCTTAGAGATAGACAGAAAAATCGAGCACTGCCGCCGGCTGCAAAGCACGGCGCCGGATCATAACGTTGCGGAGAGCATCGCAGCATTGATTGAAAAGTTGCGCGCCGAGAAGGTTGCGCTGCACCCGGAAGAAGATCAGAAAGAATAAGCCGCCCCGGCTTGATGCCGGGACGGCTAGTTAGCAAAAATGGCCTGCCGTGCGATTGAAGAAGCGGAAGCGTTAGCGCCGCACCTGCTTAAGATACTCGCCCTTCTTCGTGCCTAGCTTCGTGAGCCGATATGCCGGCATCTTGCCGGGTCTGGCTTCGCCGACAGTCTCCACAAGTCCCAAGTCGGCCAACGCGGCATACGTCTGCGCAGAAGAACGCTCCAGCGCGAAATTCGAACATGTGCGCCAAGGCACGTTCTTGAAGAATCGGTAGCTGTCTCGTCTCTATCGGCCACTGCTCGATTGGAGTTGATCTTCGAGAACTTCAGGCGTCTCCATGGCGGCAACACACCCATCAGGATCAGACCCAGCAATGTGTGCGTGCTAAAGTCATGGGGGTCGCTACCCCCTTTTAACGGGGCCGTCGCCCACGCATGGTCACCATGTGCCCGATAGACGATGCCGACGATAAACATTAGCAGACCGCCAGGCAGACTGATCGCGAGAACGGCGGCGATTGCGCCCAGCGCCCCGCTCAACATCTGTCCTACCAGAATAGTCACATTCGTTGCGTTCAAGCCGGGAAGGCTCTGGCTGATCGACAGTAGCTCGACAAATTCCTTGTCCCGCAGCCACTGCAGCCTGGCCAGAAGGCCGCTGCGGAGCCGCCGAAGCGCTGGTTGCGCCGTTGATCAGGAATTCGAGGAATATCCGACCAATCGAGACGCTGCCGGACGTGAGCGATCTTGCCGGGCTCAAAAAGCGATGAGTGCGTGAAAAACTGATCCTCGGCCCCGGTGCAGGGATGCTACCGGGGCAGTGACGCGTGCGAATGTTCGATTGCAGACGTTCCCAATCGGGAATAGGAGCAGCTGTTGCCGAGGGGATACTCAAAGATGGAGTTGGAGCCAAGAGCAGATAGCCCATCGGTGTCTGCCGTCCTGCGCAGTGCAGACGTTCTCGCTGCACAGTTTTGCTGCAGCGAGACGTGATTTGGTGCAAGCGCCGCTGCAACAACGCGCTTGACAGCAAGATCGATCTAAGAGACCGTAATTGGGCGTTGGGCAACGACTGCCCGTTAACGCGATGAGTTCAACCAGTTCCAACGCCACGTCTGCCCTGTTGCAGCGTGTTTAGTTGGTGGCGAAGACGCCCTCGGCCTGACGGTCGACGGGCGTTTTTTTGTTTTGGATGGTAGCGAATGGGGCGTCAGCACCACCGCATCGGCGTGATGTTCTCGACCACGGGGCCGTATAGCGTCGTCGCCCGCTCGATGCTGAACGGCGCGCTATTGGCCTTTCGGGAAATCGCGGAAACGGGAAGCGCGTTCTCGCTGGAGCCGGTCGTGGTCAATCCATCGGGCGACCTTTCGCGCTACCGTGCACTCAGTCTCGCACTTCTGGGCGCCGGCATCCGTCACGTGGTCGGTTGCTATACTTCGTCGAGCCGCAAGGAGGTTATTCCCTGCTTCGAGAAGTTCGATGGGTTGCTCTGGTATCCCTCGCATTATGAGGGTTTCGAGAGCTCGGACAATGTGATTTATACCGGCGCTTCGCCCAATCAGCATGTCCTGCCATTGGTCGACTACCTGGCGTCCCGTGTCGGCAGTCGCGCCTTCTGCGTCGGCTCCAACTACATTTGGGCGTGGGAAAATAACCGGATCTTTCGCGAGGCGCTGACGGCGCGCGGCGGCGTCGTGGTTGCAGAGCGCTATCTGTCCGTCGGCGACACAGAGTTCGACCAGGTCATTGCCGCGATCCTCGACCAGCATCCGGATTTCGTCTTCAACAACCTGATCGGCACCAGCGCTTACGCGTTTTTCCGTGCCTTCCGCGCCGCCTGTCGCGTGCGCGGGATCGATCAGGCGACAGCGATTCCGGTGGCTAGCTGCACCTTGTCCGAGCCGGAGCTTGCCGAGATCGGCCCGGAGGCGGTCGATGGCCATTTGAGCTCCAGTGTCTATTTTTCCTCACTGAAATCGCCAGCCAATGACGCATTCAGCGGGGCCTATGCCAAGGCGTTCCCGGATGGGCCGGTGTCGTCTGCCGATGCCGAGGCTTCGCATATTGCGGTGAAGCTCCTGGCGGCGGCATTGGAGCAGGCCGGCACCGACGATGCGCGCGCGGTGCGCGCGGCGGTCGCCAACCAGCGCCTGTTTGCGCCGCAGGGCGAGGTTCGCATCGATCCGCAGACTTATCACGCCTGGCTGACACCGCGCATAGCGCGATCGGGGCACGACGGGCAGTTCGAGGTGCTGCTTGAAGCGCGCAGCCCAGTTGCGCCGGATCCATATCTTGTCCAGTCGTCACCGCGCTTCGCGGTGGCCATGCGTTGTCCGGCGCTCCGAGTGGTGCAATCATGACCTTCCGCGTGCTGCAGAATTTCAAGGGCGGCCGCGCCATCATCGTTGCCAGGCGCAATGGTTGGGAAGTCACGCTCGAAACCACGCTCATCAAGCTCGGAGTCGTCAGCGAATATCCTGAAATTGTCGGCGGCCGGGTGCAGATCGATGCCGGCGCGCTGCAGCCCGAGCGCGACATCCTCTTCATCGACGGCGATCTTGAGGGCGTGGTCGCCATTGGAGTCGACACCGCTTCGCGCCTGCCGCCAGTACCTGTAATCGGGCTGGTCGGGGTGGAGGCGCCGAGCCGGCTGAAAGCGCTGGTCAACCTCGGCGCCACATCTTTTCTGCGAAAGCCGGTGCATGGCGGCGCTGTCTACACGTCGCTGTTCATGGGCGTCAATCAATTCCTGCTGCGCAGCGAAATGTACAGCCGCTTGCAGAATCTCGAGGAGCGCCGCCGTGGCCGCCGCGACGTGGTGCGCGCGATCATCCTTCTGATGCAGTCCGGCCTCGATGAGGATGCTGCCTATTCCCAGCTTCGCCGCGAGAGCATGCGTGCGCGGCAGAGCCTTGAACTCTACTGCGAGGAGCTTCTTAGCAGGCGAGCCAGACCACCCCATAGTTCCTGCCGTACGACCAGCGAGAGGCTGCAAGGCGGCAGCAAGCGAGCGATGTAGGAGACACCGACATGACCGGAAATATAGTGCGGGGGCTGCGCGCCGCGGCCCTCACGGGGATGCTTGTCCTCGGCTCAGGCGCGGCCTCCGCTGCAGATCCCATCAAGCTCGGCGTGCTGGAGGATCAGTCTGGCGATTTCGCCGCTGCGACTATCGGCAAGGTTCATGCGATCCAGCTTGCGGCCGATGAGATCAACAAGGCGGGCGGCATAGGTGGCCGTCAACTCGAGCTCGTCACTTACGACACCCAGTCCGACAACACGCGCTACCAAGAATTCATGCGTCGCGTGCTGCAGCGTGACAAGGTCGACGTCGTGTTCGCCGGATTCTCCTCGGCGTCACGCGAGGCCTACCGGCCGATTGTCGATCAGTTCAACGGCTTTGCGTTCTACAACAATCAATATGAAGGCGGCGTCTGCGACGGCCACATGATCGTCACCGGCGCGGTGCCGGAACAGCAATTCTCGACGCTCATTCCCTATATGATGCAGACCTACGGCAAAAAGGTCTACACGCTCGCCGCCGACTATAATTTCGGCCAAATCTCGGCGGAATGGGTGCGCAAGATCGTCAAGGAGAACGGCGGCGAGATGGTCGGCGAGGAGTTCATCCCGCTCGGCGTGTCGCAGTTCTCGCAGAGCATTCAGAACATCCAGAAGGCGAAGCCGAACTTCGTGGTGACGCTCCTGGTCGGCACGGCGCAGGCTTCCTACTACGAGCAGGCCGCTTCGGCAAACGTGAACCTGCCGATGGCCTCGTCCGTCAACGTTGGGCAGGGCTATGAGCACAAGCGCTTCAAGCCGCCGAGCCTGAAGGACATGTACGTCACCACCAACTACATCGAAGAGATCGACTCGCCTGGCAGCAAGGCGTTCTACGCCAAGTTCAAGGCGAAGTTTCCGAATGAGCCGTATGTGAACCAGGAGGCGGAGAACTCCTATCTCGCGGTCTACCTCTACAAGCAGATGGTCGAGCGTGCGAAATCGACCAAGCGGGACGATATTCGCAAGGTGATTGCTATGGGCGACGTCTGTATGGATGCCCCGGAGGGCAAGGTCTGCATCGATCCGAAGAGCCAGCACATGTCGCACACGATCTATCTTGCGCGGGTGGGCGCCGATCATTCGATCACCTTCCCGAAAGTGTGGGAGGACATCAAGCCCTATTGGCTCGGTGAGGCCGGCTGTGACCTCACCAAGAAGGATCCGATGAGCCAGTACACGCCTTCCAACCCGCCGCCCAAATCCTGACGCGGCGCGACGGCGTCGCCCCGGCGCACTCCTTCTCCCGCGCCGGGGCGAAGTTGTTCCATTTCGTTTGAACTCAAGCCTTCCGGTCACTTCATGGACATTGCGAGCATTGCATTCTCGGCGCTTTATCAATTCGGCGACGCCTTCGCATTCCTGGTGCTCTCGGCGTGCGGGCTTGCGGTGATCTTTGGCATGATGGGCGTGATCAATCTCGCCCATGGCGAGTTCATCATGTGCGGCGCCTATGTGACCGCATCGACTGTCCATGCGGGCCTGCCGTTGCCGCTGGGGATCCTGTGCGGCGCGATTGCCTCGGCGCTGACCGGCATGGTGGTCGAACTGCTCGTGATCCGTCAACTCTACGAGCGGCCGCTCGACACCATCGTGGCGACCTGGGGATTGAGCCTGATCGCGACCCAGGGCACGCTGATCCTGGTCGGCTCGACCATGGCAGGCGTAGGCACGCCATTCGGCAGCTTTCAGGTCGGCCAGTATTCCTATTCCATCTATCGCATCGTGCTGTTTTTGGCTGCGCTCAGCGTGCTCGGCGGCCTGTACGCACTGTTCAACTGCACGCGGTTTGGCGTGCTGGCGCGTGCGACCATCCAGGTGCCGCACATGGCGGCCGCACTCGGCGTCGATACCAGGCTGATCTACAGCCTGACTTTCGCCTGCGGCGCGGGGCTCGCCGGACTTGCCGGCGGCCTCTACGCGCCCACCATGACGCTGGTGCCGACCATGGGCTCAACCTTCATCATGGAAGCCTTTGTCACCGTGGTGATCGGAGGCGCCGACGTTTTCCTTGGCACCGCGCCCGCGGGCGGCGTGCTGGCGGTGGTCAAGTCGGCGATGACCTCATGGCAAGGGCAATTGTTCGGCCAAATCGGTCTTCTGGTCGCCGTCATCATCGTGGTCCGGATCCTGCCGAAGGGCATCTCCGGCTTCGTGTTGCGCGAGCGGGCGTGAAGGAGTTACCGCGGTGAACAGCCTGCGCATTTTTCTTCGCCGTCTCGAAGGTCCGCAGACCGTCGGCAGCGGTCCCGCATTCTGGAGTCTGTTCGTCGTCGTCCTTGGCGGCACCTGCGCCTATCCGTTGATCGCCGACGGCTATACGGTCGGCAACACCGTCTACTTCTTCGTGTGGGTCTTTATTGCGTTGAGTCTGTGCCTGATCTGGGGCTATGGCGGATCGCTGAGCTTCGGGCAAACCGCCTTTTTCGGAATCGCCGGCTACGGCTATGGCATTCTCACCCTGAATTTCGGCGCGGCTTATGGCTTCACCCTGGTGGCGCTATTGCTGGCGGTCGGCATCGCCGCGTTCTTCGCGTTGCTGCTCGGCTATTTCATGTTCTTCGGTCGAATCGCCGGCGTGTTCCTCGGCATCGTCACGCTCGCGGTGACGCTGACGCTTGAGCGTTTCATGGCGCAGACCGCGGGGCCGGAATGGCATATCGGGGTTGCCAGACTCAACGGCTTCAACGGCATGAGCGCGATGCCACCGCTGACGATCCCCTGGCCTGGTGGCGACATCGTGCTGTTTGCCGATATCGGCCTCTATTATGTCGTGCTCGGCCTGCTGGTGTTCGTCTATCTCGGCCTGCGCATCCTGATGAACTCGTCCTTTGGAAATGTCATTGTCGCCATCAGGGAAAATCCGGAACGCGCGGAGATGCTGGGCTACGACATCAGGAAGTACCAACTGATCACCTTTGTCATCGGCGCGGCGCTCGCGGGACTGTCGGGCGTGCTCTACACGGTTTGGGGGCAGTACATTACGCCGTCGAGCATGGGCATGACGGCGGCGGCGCTGCCGCTGATCTGGGTTGCGGTCGGCGGCCGAAGCGATCTCACCTCGACATTGATCGGAACGCTGCTGGTGCTCGCGGCCTTCCAGGCGCTCACAATCTACGGCAGCCAGTATGCGCTGGTGTTCATGGGCGTGCTGCTGGTGCTGACCGTGCTGATCGCCCCGAAAGGGCTCGTGCTCGCTGCCATGAACCTGTTGTCCCGAATCGGCATGCGCAAGGCGGAGGGGAAATAGCCGATGGCGCTGCTCGAACTGCACAGGCTCAACAAGCATTTTGGCGGATTGCATGTCACCAACTCCGTGAACCTCGCTCTCGATGCCGGCGAGATCCATTGCCTGATCGGCCCGAACGGCGCCGGCAAGAGCACGCTGTTCCGGCTGATCCTCGGCGAATATCATCCAGGCAGCGGCGATATCTATTTCGCCGGCGAGAACATCACGCCTCTCAAATCTTTCGCGCGCATCCATCGCGGCCTGTCGGTCAAATTCCAGCTGCCGGGCGTGTTCAGAGGGCTGTCGGTGCGGCACAACCTCGAGATCGCGCTGCAGAGCCGATATCGCGGCGTTGAGCTAGAGCAGGAGATCGATGGCTTGCTGTCGTTTCTCGGGCTCGAGGCGGAGCAGGCGCAGACCGCCGGCAATCTCAGCCACGGCCAGAAGCAGTGGCTCGAGATCGGCATGGCCATCAGCCTGAAGCCGCGCTTGTTGCTGCTGGATGAGCCGACGGCGGGCATGTCGCCGGAGGAGACGCACCACACCGGTGAGATGGTGCAGCGGCTGAACAGGGAAGGCATGACTGTGCTTGCGATCGAGCACGACATGGCGTTCGTGCGACAGGTCGCGCAGCGCGTGACCGTGCTGCATCTCGGGCAGGTATTCGCGCAGGGCTCGATCGACCAGATCGTCGCCGACGAGCGCGTCGCCGCGATCTATCTGGGGCAGGCCCATGCATAGGGAAGAGCGCAAGGAAGTCATCCTGACGACCATGGGCCTGCGGGCCGGTTATGGTGGCAAGCCGGTGCTGCAGGGACTCAAGATCGAGGTGCGGGAGACCGAGATCGTCGCTGTCATCGGGCGCAATGGCGTCGGCAAGTCGACCCTGATGAAGAGCCTGATCGGGCTTGTCCCCGCTATGAGCGGCTCCATCGTCTATCGCGGCGAGGCGATTGAGCTGTTGCCAGCGCACAGGCGTGCGCGTCTCGGCATCGGCTATGTGCCGCAGGGCCGCGACGTCTTTCCGCGCTTGACCGTCGGCGAGAACATCGCCGTCGGTGCAGCGATCAAGGGTGATATCCCGGAGGAGGGACGGAAGCGGGTGGTGGAGGCATTTCCGATCCTGGAAGAGCGCTGGAACCAGCGCGCCGGCACCATGTCGGGCGGCCAGCAGCAGCAGCTTGCGATCGGTCGGGTCCTCATCGCCGATCCCCATCTCATTCTGCTCGACGAGCCGTCCGAAGGCATTCAGCCGAACATAGTGCAGGACATCGCGCGCAACATGGTCGAGCTCAACCGCAAGACGGGCGTGACCATTATCCTGGTCGAACAGAATCTCGACATGATCCGCGCCATGGCGCAGCGCTGCTACGTCATGGACAAGGGGCGCATCGTCGCGAGTCTCGACGATAGCGCCCTTCATGATGAAATGGAAATGCGACGCCATCTCGCGGTGTGAGCGTCCGGAGCCGACAACAGAGGAGACCACCATGGCATGGCTGAAGAATTCGATCATGACCCGCAAGGGCGTCGCCAAGGGCGAGCGCCGCGTCCATCACATGATCACCGAGGCGGATCAAGGCAAGTATCACTACGTCTACGGGCCCTATGTGAAGCCAGTGCTGACTGTCGATCCCGGCGCGGTCGTATCGGCCGAGACTCACGACGCCTTCGAGGGCGCGATCAAGCACGAGACCGACAGCCCGTCCAAGATCCTCAATTTTCCCTATCTCAATCCGCAGAACGGCCCGGTCTGGGTCAACGGCGCGCAGAAGGGCGATACCCTTGCGGTCCATATCGAAAGCATCGTGCCGCGCGGGCCGCAACCCCGCGGCACCACCGTGATCATGCCCGAGTTCGGCGGCCTGGTCGGCACTGGCCAGACCGCGTTACTCAATCCGCCGCTGCCAGAGCGGGTGAAGAAGCTCGAAATCGACGCCAAGACCGGCACCAAGTGGAACGAGAAGATCACGCTGCCCTATGAGCCGTTCATAGGCACGATCGGCACGTCACCCGAGATCGAGGCAATCTCGTCGCTGCAGCCGGACTACTACGGCGGCAATATGGACCTGCCCGATGTCGGCGTGGGCGCCGTGATCTACCTGCCGGTCAACACCAAGGGCGCGCTACTCTATGTCGGCGACTGCCATGCCGCACAGGGCGATGGCGAACTCTGTGGAGTCGCCATCGAGCATCCGACCGTGACGACCTTGCACATCGATCTGATCAAGGGCTGGACTATTGAATGGCCGCGGCTTGAGACCTCCGAGTTCATCATGACCATCGGCTCGGCGCGGCCCATGGAAGATGCCGCGCGCATCGCCTATCGCGAGCTGTGCCGCTGGATGGCGGCAGATTACGGCTTTGAGGAGATCGATGCCTACATGCTGCTGACGCAGGCCGGTCGTGTGCGCCTCGGTAACATGGTCGATCCGAAATACACCTTGGGCGCCTCGATCAAGAAGTCCTTCCTGGTCTAGGGGCTCCCACGCATGTCGCGCGTCAAGGTTGCCGCCGTCCAGTTCGAACCGACCCTGTTCGACAAGGAGTGTAACATCTCGCGCTTGCTCGAAGTTTGCGAGCAGGCCGCGATCTCGGGCGCGCGGCTGATCGTCACGCCGGAAATGGGCACCACCGGCTATTGCTGGTTCGATCGTGCCGAGGTGGCGCCTGACGAGCCTGTTCCGGGACCGACCACGAGCCGCTTTGCAGCGCTCGCGAAGCACCACGGTTGCCACATCGTGGTCGGTATGCCCGAGGTCGACGATGATGGTATCTATTTCAATTCCGCTGTGCTGATCGGGCCCGATGGCATTGTGGGTCGTCACCGCAACTCGCATCCCTATATTTCCGAACCGAAATGGGCGCATCGCTCCCGATGGAAGCGTCGTCTCGTCGATCGATGGGGGCTATGGGGTTGCACTCGCGGACATCGATCTTGCCGCCGCGCGGTCGCGCCGGCATGGGGGAGAGCCGGTGTTCGCCCAGCGTAGGCCCGGGCTTTATGCGGAATTGCTCACCTACACGTTCAGCTGGAATCCGCAGGACTTTTTTGGATTGTACGGGCACCAATCCTGGCCCAGGGGCGAAAGTCCCGCATTGCCGTCGCGCAGTTCGCACCGATGGCGGAGATTGAGGCAAATCTGATGCGCATCGCCGAACTATCAAGGCGGGCCAGGAATCAGGACAGCGCGGAGCTTGTGGTGTTTCCCGAGCTTGCGGTCACAGGTCTCTCCGATCCCGCCGCGTCCGCGCAGCCAATTCCGGGGCCTGCGACGTCGCGTTTACAGGAGATTGCCGCGGAGCATGACGTCTATCTCGTCTGCGGGCTTGCAGAAAAGGCTGGAGGCGCACTCTTCAATAGCGCTTGCCTGATTGCGCCCGATGGCAACATTACCGTCTACCGCAAGATCCATCTCACGCAGGCGGAGCAGCGCTGGGCGCAGCATGGGGCAGGCTCGAGTGTCGTGGATACACCGCTCGGCCGGATCGGGCTATTGATCGGCCGCGATGCCTCGTTCCCGGAATCGGGGCGGGTGCTTGCGCTGCGCGGCTGCGATATCATCGCTTGTCCCGCGGCGATCAAGGGCCGTTCAGCTCGCCACATGTGGGATCGCAAGTGCGGCAGCCGTCACCGATCCCGACCGGTGCCGATCCACATCACTGGCATCACTTCAGGCGCCGCGCCGGTGAGAACAACGTGTTCTTCGCCTTTGCCAATATCATTGATCCTGCGCAAGGCTATCCGGACCTAAGCGGCGTGTTCGGCCCCGAGTGGCCATGCGACTGCCGCACTACCGCGAGCTGATCAGGGAGCGACAGGCGAGGCCTCATAGGATCAAGCGGTACGACTGGACCGGTTCGGCATGCCGCCGAGTGCGATGATGTCCGCGCTCAGCTGTTCAACCGTCGTGCGATGTCGCATGGCGGTCTGCCGGATCAGCGTGAACGCGTCGTCTTCGCAGAGACTGTGGTTGCGCATCAGTTGCAGCATTGCGCCGAATACCACACGGCGTGCGCGGATGCGGTCCTCGAGTTTCTCGACATAGGCCGCACCCTCGCTGCGCCGCTGCGCGCCATCGAAGGCGACCACCACGGCCGTGTAGAGCCCGGCAGAGCGGAGCGGCTTGATCAGGAACGATGCGGGTTGCAGGTCTAGCAGCCATTTCAGACGGCTCGGGGTCTCGGTGCCGATCAGGGCAATAACCGGCACGATCGTCTTGAGCGGCGGTGTGCTGTCGGGCTTGATCGGGATGCTGTCCGCATCGAGGATGATGACATCGATCCCGGTGTCCGGAACGATCAGGGCTTCCGGATCGGTCTCGGTCACGGACATCCCGAGCCGGCCAAGCTGCCGGCGCAGGATCGACATCTCCCGCTCGTCCCGCATGATCATGAGCGCGTGCCGGCCGCGCACAGAGAAAGGCGATGATCTCGTCATTTCACGACACGCAGATGCGTTGGCCGCCAAGCGGTCGCATCCCCCTGCTTGTCCGGCCTGGCGCCGACCGAGGCGAAATCGAGATGAGAGAGGTAGGGATCCGGACGTTCCGGTGCTTCAGCCTCCCAGAAGATATCGAACTGACAGCCGTCTATCGAGCGGGCGAGCCGCGGCGTAAGGAAGCAATGATTATTGTCGGGATCGACCCAGACCGGACCTTGCGGCGAGTCGTAGCAGTCATTGGCGGCGGCGCGCCGCACCGCGGCGACGTCCGCTGAGCCGGCCCGACGGATCGCGCGCGCCAGCAGCATGATACAGACATAGGTCGACTGGCTGTCGACGGAGACATGGCTGTCGCCGCCGTGGCGCGCCCTCCAGCGGGCGACGAAGGCCCGGTTCTCGTCCTCTTCGATACTCTCGAAATAGGCGGACGAAGCGATGCAGCCGACCGAAGCCGCAGGCCCGATCATCTTCAGCTCCGGCTCGCAGAGGCTGCAACTCAACATCGGAATGGAAATTCCGGCGCGCGTCGAGGCCGCGTGAAGCGCGCGCATGAAGCTGTAGCTGGACTCTCCGACCAGCGTGTTGAAGATGGCAGGCGGATGGCGGTCGATGATTTCGCTGACGATGTGGTCGACCGAGGTGTCGCCGAGCTCGAGCAGCCGTTCGGCGAGCAGGCGGCCGCCGGCCGAGGCGACGAGCTCGCGCAGCACGCGGTTGGTTTCCCAGGTCCAGACATAGTTCGAGCCGGCGCAGAACACGTCGCGGGCGATATGTTCGAGCATGTGCCGGACCAGCGGCACCACTGTGTGGTTGGGGGCCGCCCCGACATAGATCACGTTGTCACTGCTCTCAAAACCTTCGTAGCGCGCGGGATGCCAGAGCAGTCGCTCGGTGCGCTCGACGATCGGAATGACCTGCTTGCGGGACGCCGACGTGTAACAGCCGACGATGTGGTCGGCTCCTGCGTTGCGGATAAGATCCTCGCACGCGGTGTGGTAGGCTGGAACCACGCCGCCGGGATCACGCAAATGCGGGGTGAAAGTGAAGTCGAAGGCTGCGCTCTGATTGACTTCGTCGACCGCCATCAGGGCGCTCTTTTCCATCTCCCGCCCCATCATCGCGTAGGGGCCGGAGCGGGAAAAAACGAGTCCCAGGGGGATCGACGGTTTTGTCATCGGCAAGGTCCGAAATTCCCTTTCTTATCCATCCCAGTGCAAGCGTGTCGATCGGTCGCTTCCTTAATCTATGCCGCTTGCGCGCCAATTGTGCGGCGCCGCTCAAAAAAGGAGCCGGCGTCAGATTGACAAGACTGACGAGACTAAGACACAATCCCATCCCACGTAAATACGTGTAAAACGAAGCAGTCGCGCGCAGCCGAAGACGTCTGGGTGACGACCTCGAAAAATTTCGTTCCGGCACGTAAACCGACGCGACCATCGATAACCAAGGCATTGAAGCCATTCGGGGCCCTCGCAGGCCACGGGTGGCTTTGTTCGTTTGCGTGCCGGAACCACAAGGAACGGGTGGAATATGGCGGTTCGTGTGCCGACGCAGGAGCAGATCAATCACCTCGCCTCCGGCTTCGGGCTGGTTCTCACTACGGATGAGGTTGCCGCCTTTCAGCAGGCCTTCAAAGGGCCGATTTCTTCATATGGCCGGCTCGATGAACTCGTCCCGCCGAGCTTGGCGCCAGTGCCGCCGCGTTCGCCGGGCTATCGACCGGCGCCATCCGAAAATCCCTACGGCGCCTGGTACTGGAAGACAGACATCAGAAGCGCCAGCGAAGGGCTTTTGAGCGGCAAGAAGGTCGCGATCAAGGACAACATCTGCGTCGCCGGCGTGCCGATGATGAACGGCTCGGCGTTGCTCGAGGGTTATGTGCCGGAATTCGACGCGACCGTTGTTACACGCATTCTCGAAGCCGGCGGTATAGTTGCCGGAAAGGCGGCTTGCGAGGACCTCTGCTTCTCAGGTGCCAGCCACACCTGCGCAACCGGCGTGATCCGCAATCCGCATAATCCCGTGCACAGCGCTGGCGGCTCCTCGGGCGGAAGCGCCGCGCTAGTGGCAAGCGGCGAGGTGCCGATGGCGCTCGGCGGTGACCAGGGCGGCTCGATCCGTACCCCATCGAGTTGGTGCGGCGTTTATGGATTGAAGCCGACCTGGGGGCTGGTGCCGACCACCGGCTCGATGCCGATCAGCTATTCGGTCGATCATTGCGGGCCGATGTGCGCCTCCGTCGAAGACGTCGCGCGGCTTCTGACTGTGATCGCCGGCCATGACGGCTGGGATACGCGCACCATCGCCGCACGCACTGGTGACTACATGGGCGCGTTGGGAAAGACGGCACGGGGCCTGCGCGTGGGCATCCTGCGCGAAGGCTTTGGCCATCCCGAAAGCGACCCCGCGGTCAACGAGAAAGTCCGGCAAACGCTCGGCCAACTGGCCAAGGCCGGTGTGGAGAGCACGGAGGTTTCCGTGCCCTGGCATCTCGACGGGCCACATGTCTGGAGTGGCGTGATCCTGGAAGGCGCCGCCGAAATGATGCTCAAGGGCTACGGCGTCGGCAACAATGTTCAGGGCTATTATCCACTCTCCATGCAGGAAGCGCTTGCCCGCGGTATGGGTAGCCGCATCAATGACGTCTCACCCACGGTGAAGCTGGTGTTGATGCTCGGCGAATACATGCATCGCAACTATCACGGGCGCTATCACTCTAAGGCTCAAAACCTGCGTGTGCTGGTGCGCCGTGCCTATGACGAGGCGCTGGAGAAATTTGACGTGCTGGCGATGCCGACCATTCCCTTCACGGCAACGCCGATCCCGCCCGCAGACGCGCCGCTGAACACGATGATCGACGTCGCGCTCAACATGCAGGCAAACACTTGTTCTTTCGACGTAACGGGACATCCTGCTTTCACCGTGCCATGCGGGCGAGCCAGTGGTTTGCCGGTCGGGTTGATGCTGGTCGGTCGCCATTTTGAGGAGCCGACCCTGATCAGGCTCGCCCAGGCCATTGAGGCCAATGGCGACTGGAAGCTGAACTAAGGATCTCGTCCCGCGAAGGGGCTCAACCGGAAGCGAATGCGATGACAATTGGACGACAATGATTTCGCGCCGGGGGCCTATACGGCGATATTCAGATACTGGCGTGCGATTTGCACGGAATTCGGGGACTGATCGAAAAGAGTGTGGAGGGCTTGAGGCATGACGATCAATCGCAGGACGTTCTTGAAGGGCACCGCGGCGACCGCTTCCGCGGGTCTGTTTTCCTCATCGGCTTGGGCTGACGATCCAATTGGCGTCGCCAGTATCCATGATCTGTCCGGTGGCCTCGACATTTACGGCAAACCGATGGTCGATGCGATAACGCTCGCAATCGAAGAGGCCAACGCCGCGGGCGGGCTGCTGGGCCGCCAGCTCAAGCTCGTCAATTATGACACTCAGTCGAACATGCAGCTTTACACCCAGTTCGCGCAGCAGGCGGCGCTGAAGGACAAAGTCGCCGTTGTGCATGGCGGCATTACCTCGGCCTCGCGTGAGGTGATCCGGCCCGTGCTCGACAAGTTCAAGACGCTCTATTTCTATAACACCCAGTATGAAGGCGGCGTCTGCGACCGGAACCAATTCGACACAGGCGTAACGCCGGCGCAGACCGTCGAAAAGCTCGTGCCCTACGCCATGAAGAAATGGGGCAAGAAGGCTTACGTTGTTGCGGCCGACTACAATTACGGGCAGATCACCTCGCAATGGGTGAAAAAGTACGTCATGGAGAATGGCGGCGAAGTGTCGTCGATCGACTTCTTTCCGCTCGACGTCACCAATTTCGGCCCGACAGTATCCAAGATTCAGGCGGCCAAGCCGGATTTTGTCTGGTCGGCCCTGGTCGGCGGCGCACACATCTCCTTCTACCGGCAATGGGCAGCGGCCGGCATGCGCGCGAGCATCCCGATGGCGTCGACGACGTTTGCGGTTGGTAACGAGCACATCGTGTTGTCGCCGGAGGAATGCAATGGCATGCTGATCTGCTATAATTATTTCCAGGACCTGAAGAACCCTGTCAACGAAGCCTTCGTAGCGAGCTTCCACAAGCGTTTCGGCGCTGATTATCCCAATATTACCGAGCTCGCGATGGGCACATATCAGGGCTTCCGGTTGTGGGCCGAAGCGGTGAAGAAGGCAGGAAGTGTCGACCGCCTGAAGGTGATCGAGGCGCTGGAAACCGGGATCAGCATCGACGCCCCCTCCGGCAAGGTAACCATCGACCCGCCGACGCATCATTGCGTGCTCGACGTGCACATTGCCGAGGTCAGCGACAAGAAGCTGAATGTGCTTGAGGATTTTGCGCAGCAGAAGCCGGCAGATACGGCCGCCGTCTGCAACTTGATCAAGAACCCGAACGACAACCAGCAATATGTGATCAAGATCTGAGAGAACAGGACGGGACGTCCTTGAAGGGTTGGCAATAGGAAAGGTGAACGTGGATCTCGTTGCTCTTCTCGCAATCCAGGTCCTTTATGCCATCGCGAGCCTCGCGCTGATCAGCGTCGGGCTCGCGATCATCTTCGGCATGATGCGGGTGATTAATCTCGCCCATGGCGAGTTCCTGATGCTCGGCGGTTATGCCGCGATCGTTGCAACCAACCACGGCAGCCCGATCTGGCTCTCGATGCTGGTGGTGGCGCCGGTCGTGGTTGGAGTGCTCGGTGTGATTGTGGAACGCACCATCATCCGCTTCCTCTACGGCCGCATGATCGACACCATGCTCGCCACCTGGGGGCTGAGCCTGCTGCTGGTTGGCTTGACGACGGCGATCTTCGGCAACACGACAGTCGGCATCTCCGCGCCGCTCGGCAGCATCCAGATCGGAGCTTATCGCACCAGCGCCTACACCCTGTTCGTGATCGCGGTGGCCGCGGTGGTGCTTGGCGCGATTTTCGCGGTATTGCGCTGGACGCGGCTCGGCCTGATCGCACGTGGCACCATGCAGAACGCCAACATGGCGGCGGCGCTCGGCGTCAATCCGCCGCGTGTCTATGCCGTCACCTTCGGTGTCGGCGCGGCGCTGTCGGGCCTTGCCGGCGCGGTGCTGGCGCCGGTCTCCGGCGTGTTTCCGACCATTGGCGTCGCCTATGTGGCGAAATCCTTCATCACCGTGATCGGCGGCGGCGCGGCCATTCTGAGCGGCACAGTGTCCGCTTCCGCCCTCTTCGGCACGATCAATCAGATCGCGACCTTTGTCACCACGCCGGTGTTTGGCGAGGTTGCCCTGCTTGCGGCCGCGATCGTGCTGATCAGGCTGCTGCCGCAGGGCATCACCGGCCGTTTCTTCCGGAGAGGGCTGTGAGCGCTCGTCATCTCAACCTTCTGGGGCTGGCGCTGGTCGGCATCATCGGCCTCGCGGTCATGTGGCTGACGCCGCGGCTTGCCGAGCTCGACACCGTGCTCGATCTCACAGTCTACATGATCATGGCGATCCTCGCGCTCAGCCTTGCCCTGATCTGGGGCTACGGGGGCATTCTCTGCTTCGGACAATCAGCCTTTTTCGGGCTTGGCGCCTATACCTACGCGATCGCGATGTTCAACATGGGCGAGAGCACGGTCCCGCTCCTGCTCGCAATCGTTCTCCCCGCCGCCTTTGCTGCATTGCTCGGCTATTTCATGTTCTACGGCAGGATCAGCGATGTCTATCTCGGCGTCATCACGCTGACGATGACTTTGATCCTGTTCAACTCGGTGAACTCCACCGCAGGGCCTGAATTCCACATCGGCACCGCGCGGCTCGGCGGCTTCAACGGCATCCCTGGAATTCCTCCACTCAATTGGCCGCTCAACAAGAACGCGCCGGTCGATCTTGAAGGGATGTTCTATCTGTCGAGCGGTGCGCTGCTTCTGACCTATTTCGGCTTGCGGGTGCTTTTGGCGAGCCGGTTCGGCCGCATCATCGTCGGCATCAGGGAGAACGAACGGCGTGCCGAACTGCTCGGGTATGATCCGCGAACCTACAAGCTTGCCACCTTCACGATCGGTGGCGCGCTGGCCGGTTTTGCCGGGTGCCTGTTCGCCAATTGGGGTAACTTTGTCAGCCCGACCATCTTCGGACTTGCACAATCCGCGCAGATCATCATCTGGGTGATCGTCGGCGGCCGCGGCACCCTGATCGGCCCGGTTCTCGGCTGCATCGGTATCCAGTGGCTGAGCGCGGCGCTCGGCGCCAACCAGCCGAGTGGCGGCTCGGACCTCTGGTCGAAGATCTTCGCCAATGCGCCACTGATCCTCGGCATAATTTTGATCGCTTTCGTACTACTGGTGCCCAGGGGCCTGGTGCCGACGCTCGGCGATCTCGGGCAGATGCTGCTGAACGGGCGGCGCGAACGCAAGCGGCGCGATCTCGCGCCCCAACAGGCGGAGTAGGGCGATGTCCGAGCCGCTGCTGCAGACCCGGAACCTCTCCATGCACTTCGGCGGCGTCAAGGCCGTCGACAATGTCGACTTCACGCTCGCCCAGGGCGAGCTGCGCTGCCTGATCGGCCCGAACGGCGCCGGCAAGAGCACGTTCTTCAAGATGCTGACCGGTCAGCTTGCGCCAACCCATGGCGAAGTGCTGTTCCGGGGCAACGACATTTCTCACGCCCATGCTCATGAAATCGCGCGAATGGGGATCGGCATCAAGACGCAGGTGCCCAGCGTATTCGACGGTCTGTCGGTCCGCGACAATATCTGGCTGGCGGCAAGTCGCCTCAATTCGCGGGAGCGGGCCCGGCGATTGGTCGACGAGATGCTGGAACGTGTCGGGCTGACACATGCGGCGGACCGCGTCGTCGGCCAGCTTGCGCACGGTCAGCGTCAGTGGGTCGAGCTCGGGCTGGTGCTGTCGACCGAACCGGAGCTCATCCTGCTCGACGAACCGGCCGCCGGCATGACCCATGAGGAAGTTAATAAGACCGCCGCGCTCGTGCGCGAAATCAACCGCACCAAGGCGCTGATCGTGGTCGAGCACGACATGCAGTTCATCCGTATGATCGCCAAGCAGGTTACGGTCTTCAACCGCGGCTGCATCCTGGTGGAGGATGCCGTCGAAAACATTATGCGCAACCCGCTGGTGCGCGACATCTATCTCGGCAAGCAGGCGGTGGCCGCATGATGCTGGATGTACAGGGACTCCGCACCGGCTATGGCCGTATTCCGATCCTCAACGGGATCAGCTTTACGGTCGGCGAGGGCGAGTTCGTCGGCATTCTCGGCCATAATGGCATGGGCAAGACCACCCTGCTGCGGGCGCTGATGGGCTTTCTACCGGCGACCGGGGGCTCCGTGCAGTTTGCCGGCACGGACGTAACCGCGCTCGAGCCCTGTCGCCGTGCGCGGCTCGGTATGGGCTATGTGCCGCAGGGCCGTGAGATCTTTCCTGGCCTGTCGGTCCAGGACAATCTGCGCATGGGCTGCAGCAAGCAGCCGGGCTCGACCGAGACTGAGACGATCGCGGCCGTGCTGGAGGAATTTCCCCGCCTGAAAACGCTGCTCGACCGGCCCGGCAGTGCGCTCTCCGGCGGCGAGCAGCAATTGCTGGCAATTGCGCGCTGCCTGTGCGGCAAGCCGCGCCTGGTTCTGCTAGACGAGCCGACGGAAGGCATCCAGCCGTCGATCATCGATGAGATCGTCGAGACGCTGTTGCGGCTGCGCGACCGCAGCGGTCTCACGATGATTTTGGTCGAACAAAATCTCGATTTCATCGCGGCATTGTCTCAACGCATTCTAATGATTCAGAAGGGCAGGATCACTCAGGAGGTGAATCCGGACAATCTTCACAATGCGAGCCTGATCGGCGAGTTCATCGGAATTACGGTTTAACGTCGAGTCAATTGAGCAACGAGCACAGGGAGAACAGCCATGGCAGTCAGACGTCCCACCCTTGATCAGCTGCGCAGCGTTGCCGAGGATCTCGGCATGCACATGAGCGACACCGAGCTGAAGTCTTATGACGGTCTGATGCAGGCCAACTACCTAGCCTATGACGCGGTCGATGCGATGGCCGACTACGTGCCGGCGGTGAAGTATCCGCGAACGCCTGGATACCGGCCCGATGGCGAAGAGAACAAGTACAACGCCTGGTACGTCAAGACCGAGGTCAAGGGCGCGCCGAACGGTAAGCTCGCTGGCAAGAAGATTGCGCTCAAGGACAACATCTCGCTCGCTGGCGTGCCGATGATGAATGGCGCTTCAACGCTGGAGGGCTATACGCCGGACACCGACGCCACCATCGTGACGCGCATGCTGGATGCCGGCGGCACCATCGTCGGCAAGGTGCATTGCGAATATTTCTGCTTCTCCGGTGGCAGCCATACCTGCGCGGCCGGTCCCGTCCACAATCCGCACAAGATGGGTTACTCGGCCGGTGGCTCATCCTCGGGTAGCGCGGTCGTGGTAGCGCTCGGCGAGGTCGACATGGCGATTGGCGGCGACCAGGGTGGCTCGATCCGCATTCCTGCGTCCTTCAGCGGCATCTATGGCTTGAAACCGACTTACGGATTGGTTCCTTATACCGGCGTGATGCCGATCGAGCTCACGCTCGATCATACCGGCCCCATGACGCGCACGGTGCGCGACAATGCGCTGCTACTGGAGGTTTTGGCAGGCTCTGACGGCCTTGATCCGCGGCAGGGTGCGCCAAAAGTCTCGAGCTATACGGAGGCGCTCGGCTCTGGGGTAAGGGGCTTGCGCATCGGCGTGGTGCGAGAAGGCTTTGGCCACGCGAACTCCGAGCCGGACGTCGATGCCAAAGTTAAGGCGGGCGCCGATCTCTTGAAGAAGCTGGGTGCGACAGTCGAGGAAATCGCGGTTCCGATGCATCTCGCCGCGCCTGCGATCTGGCTGCCGATCGCCGCCGAAGGTGCGACCGAGTTCATGATGAAGGGGAACGGCATGGGGACCAATTGGCGTGGCCTCTACAACACCACGCTGCTCGATGCGCATTCCGCATGGAGGCACCGCGCCGACGAGCTGTCGGACAGCCTCAAGATCACGATGCTGCTCGGCCATTATTTCACCAAGCACTATCGCGGTCATTTCTATGCCAAGGCGCAGAACCTCAATCGAAAGCTGCGCGCTGCCTATGACGCTGCGCTCTCCAGCTACGACCTCCTGCTGATGCCAACCCTGCCCATGAAGGCCACGCCGCTGCCGCCAGCCGACGCGCCCCGCGATCTCTATATCCAGCGCGCCTTCGAGATGGTGCCGAACACTGCACCTTTCAACGCCAGCGGACATCCGGCCATGAGCCTGCCGTGCGGCATGAGCAATGGCTTGCCGATCGGCTTGATGCTGGTCGGCAAATATTACGACGAACCGACCATCTATCGCGCTGCTGCAGCGTTCGAGGGCGCGGGCGATTGGACCAAGATGTAGTCGATCGATTTGGCGGCCGGTGCGAACACAGCACCGACCGCCCCCTTTTACCGGACGGAGGCGTCGATGGATCTCGGACTAACGGGAAAGAGCGTGCTGGTGACCGGTGGCACCAAAGGCATTGGGCTCGCGATCGCCGAGCTCTTTGCCGATGAGGGCGCCAATGTCGCGATCTGTGCGCGCAATGCCGACGAGGTCGGCGCGGTCGTGAAGCTGTTGGCGGCGAAAGGCGTCAAGGCGTCGGGAAGGGCGGTTGACGTCGCCGATCCCGGGGCGTTGAAGGCCTGGATCGAGAGTGCAGCCGGCGAATTCGGGGGCATCGACAGCATCGTCTGCAATGTCAGTGCGCTTGCCGTCGGGGATACGCCCGAGACCTGGGAAAAATCCTTCCGCATCGACATGATGCATACGGTCAACTCCGTTGCGGCCGCGATGCCCTATCTGGAGAAATCCAAATCGGCATCGGTCATCATTATTTCGAGCGTCTCCGGTTTCGAGGTGGACTTTGCCGCGGGTTCGTATGGCGCGGTCAAGGCAGCTTTGATCCATTATTCCAAGGGCCTCAGCAATCAGCTGGTCGCGAAGGGCATACGGGTCAACGTCGTTTCGCCTGGTAACACCTACTTCGAAGGGGGGATCTGGCAGAACATCGAGCGCGGCAATCCCGATCTGTTCAAGACGGCGATGGCGCTCAACCCGACGGGCCGGATGGGAACGGCGGAGGAAGTCGCAGCCGGCGTGGTTTTCCTGGCAAGCCCCAAAGCAAGCCGGATTTCCGGCACCAACCTGATTATCGATGGCGCGCTAACAAAGGCCGTATAGGGGGCGATCGGAGGCTGTCCCTATGCCGACAGCGACCGCGCGCGGCATGTCGATCGCATCTTCGCGCTCGCTGGCGCTATGATCTCGATATCGATTCCATCTCGATTTCGTGGCAGCTGTGTGTGCCGAAAACCCTATCCGCAGAGACCTCGTCTGGATCAACGTCACGGCACATCCGATCGCCGAATGGGTCGCGCGCCTCGCGCCAAATAACAGAGGCGCGGTTGTCACACGCCGACTGCGTGCCATGGGCATCCGGGACAAGCCTACCGCACCGGCCTCACCCTGGCAGAACGGCTTTGTCGAACGGTTGATAGGATCGATCCGGCGTGAATGTGTTGACCACATCATTGTCTTGGGCGAGGAACATCTGCGCCGGGTTCTGAAATCTTACGCTCGCTATTACAACGACGTCAGAACGCATCGATCCTTGGATAAAGATGCGCCGGTCTCTCGCCCGATTCGGCAGACCGGGAGCATCAAATCGCTCCCCATCCTAGGCGGCCTCCATCATCACTACGCTCGGGTTTAGGTTTTCGATCCACACAGGGGCCGTTTTCTGCTGGTACAGGCCATGAGCTAACTGCCCGCGCTGCGACAATCACCGTCCTGGCAGTTGCCATATACGCGAGCGCGTACGCGCTTCAGCTTCACGTGATCCAAGCGCTTATCATTCTCGAACGATCAGTGATGAGGCCGCAACCACGTTGGGATCGGATCGAGGGGCGTGCGATAGAGTTCTTTGTTGTCGCTGTCGGTGACTCGGACCGCACATCCCTTGGCCCTCAGCTCCGGCATCACCACACAGAGTTCGTTCGCAAGCTGCTCGGCTCGATCAGTAGCGAGGTCCAGGTCTTCCAGGATCAGGCCGCCTTGGTTTTTGTATTCTGAGCCGATGACGAGATCAAAACTAAAATAGGGCATCTGAAAATTCCCCGTTTCGGTCTGCCACGCATGCTACGTCTGAGTCGGGTGGTTCCCTTAGCCCAATTTCGGGCAAGCAATTGACGTTCTTGTGCCGTGTTGCATTTTGGCACAGCGCGAGTCGACGGCTTCGCTATACTGACAAAGCGAATAGATCACGCGCGAAATCAGGAGACAGAAATGTCATCACCATGAACCGGTTCAATGTCATCAAGGGCTGTGAAGAAGCCTCCCAGCAAGCTTGGTTGTCGCGCGACAGTCAACTCGAGAAGGTCCGCGGCTTCATTGCGCTTCACCTTCTCAAGGGTCCGTAAGCTGATGATCACAGGCTGTAAAGCTTCACACACGGTCTGGAGGAGCCATGTGAATGCTGATCGAACATTGACCTCCATCGGCATCGTCGAGACCCCTTCAGACCATTGACCTTTTTGACTTGAGATAATGGGACCTCCACGCCGATCATCGTCGAGATCCGCGCCGAAACACAATCTTCGACAAGGCGCGCGGGCAGGGCTTGCGAGGCGGCCGATTGACTTTCGCGGTTCCTCCAATAATGTATAGACATATTCCGGGCCACCAAGGCTGCTACGTCCTTCGGCGGGCCGGAGTGGCGTTCAACTACCGGAGCCGCCCGTGCCGCCGATCTACATCTCCTATCTCAATCGCCTCGATATCGAGGAACTTGGGATCACCGACGATGAAATCCTGAGTGCTATCGAGACGAGCCTCGCGAGCCAGGGCCGCGGCGAGACGGTGATCGAGCCACGCGTGCATCTTGAGCCGAAAGTGGCGAACGGGCACTTCAACGTGCTGCGCGGTGCCCTGAAGCCTCCGATCGATTCTGCAGGCGTCAAAATCGTCGGCGACTTCGTCGACAATTACAAGCTCGGCTTCCCGTCCGAGCTCGCGGTGCTTGCGCTGTTCGATCCGCGTACCGGCGCGCCGAAGGCGATCCTTGACGCCAGCGGCATTACTGACATGCGCACTGGGGCGGTGACCGCGATCGGCGCCAAATATCTCGCGCGCAAATCCTCAAAAATCCTGGGCCATATCGGCGCGCGGGGGACCGCTTATTGGAACGTGCGCCTGCTCAATCATCTCTTTGATTTCGATGAAATCCGGGTTCACTCGCGCCGCGAGGAAAGTCGTCGCGGTTTTGCGGAACGGCTGAGCAAGGAACTCGGCAAGGCCGTGATTGCCACAGAGGATTGGCAGGCTTGCGTCGAGGGCGCTGACATCGTCGTCGAGGCCTCGCGCCTCACCGAGCCGACGCCGCTCTTGAAGACGTCGTGGATCAAGCCGGGCGCCTTTGTCGTGCCTTACGGGACGATGAGCGCCATCGAGCTGTCGCTGACCGACATCATGATCAAGCTCGTCGTTGACGATTGGGGCCAGTGCAAGGGCGGCAAGTTCGGCAGCCTGCGCGCCCATGTAAAGGCCGGCAAGCTGTCCGAAGCGACGCTCCATGCGGAGCTCGGGCAGATCGTTGCCGGATTGAGGCCGGGTCGGGAGAGCGAGGCGGAGACCAATCTGTTGTGGCATCGTGGTCTCTCATTGTCCGATATCGCGCTCGGCCACGCGATGCTGGTCAAGGCCGAACGTTTGGGCATTGGCCAGCGGCTACGCTTCGCCTGACACGATGGCCTATGTCGCAAACGCCCGCATGTATTCGGTCAACCCGGCCGCGCGGGCCGCGTGGCGCGAGCTGTTCGGATGGCTTGTCGGTGAGACCGGCATTGCGCTTGATATCGTCGATCACGCCTTTCCCCTGCCGCTGTCCGAGCTCTGGTCGCGAAGCGATCTTGCCTGCGCCTTCATGTGCGGGTTGCCCTTTGTCCGGGCGGATCACTCTCCGCTACCTGTCGCAGCACCGATCCCACGCCGCGCACCGGTGCGGGGGGCGCCGGTCTATGCCACTCAGCTGATCGTACGTTCGGATTCGCGCTATATCAGCCTCGAAGAGACATTCGGTGGACGCCTCGGCTACACGATTGAGGACTCGCATTCCGGCTACAACGCCCTGCGCCATCATCTGCTGCCCTATCGCGCATCGCATGGCGGCACACTCTACCGCGAGAGCATCGGGCCGCTGTACACGCCGCGCGGCGTGGTCGACGCGATCCTTTCTGGCGATGTCGATGTCGGGCCGCTCGACAGCTATGCGCTCGATTTGATGCTGCGTCACGAGCCTGATCTGGCCGATCGGATCAGGATCGTCGCGAGTACCGAAGCGGCCCCGATCCCGCTTCTGGTCGCAAGCCCGGAATGTCCCGCGGACGTCGTGGCTGCGCTGCGCGCGGCGCTGCTGCGTTTTGGCGAGGCGCAAGCAGGTGCCGCACTAATGGACAGGCTTTGTCTCGCTGGTTTTGCGCCGGTCGACGTGGCGGCTTATCGGCTGATCGCAAGCTGGGAAAGAGACGCCCTCGACGCCGGCTATGATCGGCCGGCGTAACGGTTCTCCCCGTCAGGCCAGACCAGGTAGATCGAGCCCGTGTTCCCTGGCGCAATCGATCGCGAGCTCGTAACCGGCGTCGGCGTGACGCATGACGCCGCTGGCCGGATCATTCCACAGAACCCGCGCGACACGCTCCGATGCGGCTGGCGTCCCGTCGCAGACGATCACCATGCCGGCGTGCTGCGAAAAGCCCATGCCGACGCCGCCGCCATGATGCAGCGAGACCCAGGTCGCGCCGCTCGCACAGTTCAACAGCGCGTTCAACAATGGCCAGTCCGACACCGCATCCGAGCCGTCGCGCATCGCTTCGGTTTCGCGATTTGGCGAAGCCACCGAGCCGGAATCGAGGTGATCTCGGCCGATGACAACAGGCGCCTTCAATTCTCCTTTGGCAACCATCTCGTTGAAGGCGAGGCCGACCCTGTGTCGGTCGCCAAGACCGATCCAGCAGATGCGTGCCGGCAGTCCCTGGAAGGAAATGCGCTGCCGCGCCATGTCGAGCCAATTGTGAAGGTGGTCGTGCTTCGGCAACAGCTCCTTCACCTTCTCGTCGGTGCGATAAATGTCCTCGGGGTCGCCCGATAGCGCTGCCCAGCGGAACGGACCGATGCCGCGGCAAAACAGCGGGCGGATATAGGCCGGCACGAAACCGGGGAAATCGAACGCGTCCTTGACGCCTTCCTCGAGCGCCATCTGGCGGATGTTGTTGCCGTAGTCGACGACCGGAATCCCTGAGCGATGAAAATCGAGCATAGCGCGCACGTGCTCGGCCATCGACGCGCGCGCAGCCAGAGCCACCGCCTTCGGATCGCTCTCGCGCCGGGCCTCCCATTCGGCGATCGTCCAGCCTTTCGGAAGATAGCCATTCACGGGGTCATGCGCCGAGGTCTGGTCGGTGACGGCATCCGGTCGGACGCCGCGCCGTACCAGCTCCGGAAAAATCTCGGCGGCGTTGCCGAGCAGGCCGACCGAAACCGGCTTCTTGTCGCGCCCGGCTTGCGCAATCATGGCAAGCGCCTCATCCAGGCTCGACGCCTGGCGGTCGAGATAGCGGGTGCGGAGCCGCATCTCGATGCGCGAGGGTTGGCATTCGATCGCAAGGCATGAGGCGCCCGCCATCACGGCGGCGAGCGGCTGCGCGCCGCCCATGCCGCCGAGGCCGGCCGTCAGGATCCATTTGCCGGAAAGGTCGCCGCCATAGTGCCGGCGGCCGAGTTCGACGAAGGTCTCGTAGGTGCCCTGAACGATCCCCTGGCTGCCGATATAGATCCAGGAGCCCGCTGTCATCTGGCCGAACATCATGAGGCCTTTGCGGTCGAGCACGCTGAAATGATCCCAATTGGCCCAATGCGGCACCAGATTGGAATTCGCGATCAGAACCCGCGGCGCGTTGGCATGCGTCTGGAAGATGCCGACCGGCTTGCCGGACTGGACCAGCAGCGTCTTGTCGCCGTCGAGCCTTTTCAGCGCCGCGACGATGCGGTCGAAGCTTTCCCAGTCGCGCGCCGCGCGCCCGATGCCGCCATAGACGACCAACTCGCCCGGCCGTTCCGCAACCTCGGGGTCGAGATTGTTCATCAGCATGCGCATGGGCGCTTCGGTCAGCCAGGATTTGGCCGACAGCTCGGCACCGCGTGCCGCGCGGATGATCCGTGCGTTATCGATGCGGGTCATGGTTCAAATCCATCCGGTAAAAAATCGGAGCAGCGCGCGTGGCTCTGTTCGCCATGATGCACCCTTGCATGCAGCGGATTGAAGCCCATCCGATAGACGAGCTCTGCGGGCTGTTCGATGTTCCAGATCGCGAGATCGCAGAACTTGCCGACCTCGAGCGTGCCGACCTCTCCGCCAAGTCCCAGCGCGTGTGCCGCTTCCCTTGTCACTGCGGCGATGCATTCGGCGACGGTGAGGCGAAACAGCGTCGCACCCATGTTCATCGC
>DASRBG010000252.1:0-3757 GCA_035653735.1 Gemmataceae bacterium | reverse complement strand
GCCTTCCAGATGGAACGTCGAGCCGTAGGGACAAAAAATTCACACGCTCTCTGTTTGGGAACCGATTCCGCGAAACTCTGTTTCGCGTCCGCTTGCGAGCGTCGAATGCTTCACGCGAAACAGAGTTTCGCGAAATGGGTTCCTAAACAGAGTTTGGGAACCAGAAAACCTGCCAAGTGCAGCGCATTCGCTGATTTACTTGCGGGATTCCTTCGCCACTTCCTCCGCCCGGCGCAGCACGCGCAGCAGGTTGCCGCCGAGGATTTTCAGAATATCTTCCTTACCATATCCGCGATTGAGTAATTCCTGCGTGATGTACGGATAACACGACACGTCTTCGAGCTGCTTCGGCACGCTGTTGATGCCGTCGAAATCGGAGCCGAGTCCTACGTGATCGACGCCGGCCACCTTGATGATGTGCTCGATGTGATCGACAACCGTGTGGACGCTGCCGGTCGGAATCGGGTGTTCCTTGCGCCATTGCCGGATGGCCTCGCGAAACTCGCGTTCGTCGGGGTACTGTTTCTGAAGCTCGCGCGCCCTCTGGAACATGTCGCGCGTCAGCCGCGCTGCCTCGGGCACGATGAATCCGGAATAAAAATTCACCATCACCACGCCGCCGTTTTTCTTGACCATCTCCAGCACATCGTCGGGGACGTTGCGCGGATGGTCGGCCAGGGCGAAAGCCGAGGAGTGCGAGGCGATCACCGGAGCGCGCGTGACGCGCAGAGTGTGGCGCATGGTCTCGGCCGAAACGTGCGAGATGTCCACCAACATGCCCAGGCGATTCATCTCATGCACAACTTGTTCGCCGAAGGAAGTCAGGCCGTGGTGCCGCGGCTCGTCCGTCGCTGAGTCCGCCCAGTCGAGCGTCTCGGAATGCGTCAGCGTCATGTAGCGAACACCAAGCAGGTAGAGCATGCGTAGCACACCCAGCGAGTTATCGATGGAATGGCCGCCCTCGACGCCGATCAACGAGGCGATTTTGCCCTCTTTGTGAATTCGCACGATATCATCAGCGGTATAGGCCATCTCAAAAGTATCCGGATAGGCAGCGACCATACGGCGGATGACATCAATCTGTTCGAGCGTCAGGCGAACGGCCGTGCCCTTTTTGCCAGTACTTGCAGGCACATAGGCCGACCAGAACTGAGCGCCGACGCCGCCCTGACGCAGACGCGGAATGTCGGTGTGAAGTCCCAGCGATTTTTGCGACTGGCGCAGATCGATCTTGCGGATGGCCAGATCCTTTTTTTCGCGGAACGCCCAGGGCAAATCGTTGTGGCCGTCGATCAGGATAGCCTCGCGGTGGATGCGCAAGGCTTCGTCGGTCAGCTTCACCGGAGCGCGGGATTTGGAAGACGGGGAATCGTTTTTCTTTTCCTCGGCCAGGGCCAGGACAGGCAAAGCGAGGACGAGGACGAACAGTGCGATGCGAACGAGGATAGTCATGTGCAGGTTCCTTGCTGGGAGGGTGGAATCAGCCTATCGCGGATGTGACGATCTGTCCATCGTTTTTGCCGATTAACTGTCCAGCCGCGTGCCTTTTCTCTTCCCGCGGCAAGCGCTCGCGCGGGCCGAAGAAGTGATAGAGCACCGGCAGCACCAACAACGTCAGCAGCGTGCTGCTGAGGACGCCGCCGATTACGACCGTGGCCAAGGGCCGCTGCACCTCGGCGCCGACGCCGGTGCTCAGCGCCATCGGCACAAAGCCGAGGCTGGCGACGAGTGCCGTCATCAGCACCGGGCGCAGCCGCGTCAACGCCGCCTCCTCGATGGCCCGGTCCATGGAGTGTCCGCGGTCGCGGAGCTGGCGGATGAATGTCACCAGCACCATGCTGTTGAGCACCGAGACACCGGACAGTGCGATGAAGCCGACGCCGGCGGAGATCGAAAACGGCAAGCCGCGCGCCCACAGCGCCAGAACGCCGCCGACGCTGGCGAACGGTACAGCCGTGAACACGAGCAGCACGTCGGCCAGGCGATTGTACGTGATGTACAAAAGCGCGAAGATCAGTGCCAATGCCAGGGGCACCACGATCATCAGGCGCTTCCTGGCTCGCTCCAGATTCTCGAATTGCCCGGCCCACGCCAGGCGATAGCGGCCTCGCGGCAGCTTCACTTCCTTGGCGATGCGCTCTTGCGCCTCGGCCACGAAGCCGCCGAGATCGCGGCCGGTCACATTGCATTGCACCGTGATGCGCCGCTGGCTCCATTCGCGCGAGATTTGCGCCGGCCCCTCGACGACGCGCAAGTCGGCCAAGCGCGACAGTGGCACAAATTGTCCGGACGACGTGGACAGGATCAAAGCGCCCAGCCTTTCCGGGCTGGCGCGGTATTCTTCCGGCAGGCGCATCGCCAGCGGAAAACGCAATTGTCCCTCGACCACTTCGCCCAGCGGTTTGCCGCCGATCGATTCCACCACATCGAGCACCGCACGGGCCGGCACGTTGTAGCGCGCCAGCTCCGCTTGTTTGACCTGGATCTGCAAGACCGGCAAACCGCTGATCTGCTCCACGGCCACATCAGCATGGCCCGGCACCTTATTGAGGACCTGCTCCAGCTTTTCGGCGGTTTCCTTGAGTATTTTGAAATCGTCGCCGAACAGCTTGACCGCCACCTGCGCCTTGACGCCGGAGGTCATCTCCTCCATTCGCTGCTCGATCGGCTGCGTGACGGAAATGTGCTGGCCCGGCAGATCCTCGAACAGTTCGCGGATTTGGTCGGCCAATTCCGACTGAGTCGTCGCCTTGGTCCACTGCTCGCGCGGCTTGAGCGTGATGAACATATCAGTCTCTTCCGGACCCATCGGATCGGTAGCGACTTCGGCGGTGCCGCACCGACTCCAAACGCGCTCGATTTCATCGGGAAATTCACGCAACAGCATTTGTTCCATCGCCGTGTTGTAGCGCAGCGATTCATCGAGGGCAGTGCCGGGCAAGCGGATGATGCTGACGACGAAAGAACCTTCCGACAGCTTCGGCACTGCTTCGCCGCCCAAATTGATCCCCAGCAATACTCCCAACCCGAGCGAAGCCACGGCGAACAACAACACGGCCACGCCATGCCGAAGGGAGAAACGCAGCACCGGATCGTACAGCCAGCGGGCCGCACGCACCAACATCGGTTCTTTTTCTTCCAGGCGGCGGGGCAGCAACAGGCTAGTCAGCACCGGCATCAGCGTCAGCGACAACACGAGCGAGCCGAGCAGGGCGAAAATCACCGTCAACGCCATCGGTCGAAACAGCTTGCCTTCGGTGCCCTCGAGCGTCAGGATCGGCAAATAAACGATCATGATAATCAGCTCGCCGAACATGGTCGGCTTGCGCACCTCGATGGCCGCGTCGCGCACGACGTCGATCCGGTTGCGGGTATCGTCCTTGTCGTGAGCTAGGTGGCGCACTACGTTCTCGACCATGACCACCGAGCTATCCACCATCAGACCGAAATCGATGGCCCCAAGGCTGAGCAGACTGCCAGCGATGCCGAAACGCCACATGCCGCAGAAAGCGAATAGCATGGAAATCGGAATGGCCAGAGCGACGATCAGTCCCGCCCGTAAATTGCCCAGGAAAATGAAAAGCACGGCGATGACCAGGAGGCCGCCTTCGAAAAGGTTTCGTTTCACCGTGTCAATAACTTGATCGACGAGGCGAGTGCGGTCGTAGGCAGTCGTCAGCTCGACATCGGCAGGCAGCGTTTTTTTGACGTCGGCGATCTTGGCTTTGAGGCGATCGGTGACTTCGTGGCTATTCTC
>DASRBG010000251.1:0-19237 GCA_035653735.1 Gemmataceae bacterium | reverse complement strand
GAGACGGTAAGGCGGCAAATCGAGGATGGCGAAGCCGATATCGATGGTGATGCCTCGCGCCTTCTCTTCCGGCAAACGATCGCAGTCGATGCCGGTCAGCGCTTTAACGAGCGAGGTCTTGCCGTGGTCAATATGTCCAGCCGTGCCGAGAATCAAGTCGCGGGTCATGGTTTGCTTCCCTTGCTATGTACTATCCTTCTATTGTAACCTGATGCGGGAAAAAGTGCGTCTGTTCACTCGTCGAGCAATCGGGAGTTCAAATAAATGTTAGGAATCAAACTTGACGTTCGGCCGTTTTTGGAGCGCGTCGGACAGGAATTGTTGCGCGTCGATTCGTCCGAGGTCAAACGCTTGGCCGATTTGATGTACGACTGCTACGAGCGCGGCCGATTCATCTTCGTGTGCGGCAACGGCGGCAGCGGCTCCAACGCCTCGCATTTCTGCGAGGACATCGGCAAAGGCACGCTACGCCGCGAGGATTTCGACAACGACAACAAGAAGCGCGTGCGCATTCTGAGCCTGACCGATAACACGCCGTACCTCCTCGCCTGGGGCAACGATGAGGGGTTCGAGCGCATCTTCGTCGAACAGCTCAAAAATCTTGCCAGTCCCGGCGATCTGCTTATCGCCATCAGTGGTTCGGGCAACAGTCCGAACGTTCTGCGGGCGGTCGAGTGGGCCAATCGCCAAGGCCTGACGACGTTCGGCTGCACCGGGTTCTCCGGCGGCAAGCTGCGCACGCTGGCTCATCACAATTTCCATGTGCCGCTCGACGACATGGGTATTGTCGAATCGATCCACCTGACGGCGTTTCATTGGGTTGTGGACAACTTGCACAAGCGCATCTCGCTGTGATGGTGCGGCATGTTTTTAGGCATCGAAATCGGCGGCACCAAGCTGCAGCTCGGCGTCGGCCCCGATGATGGCAAACTGCGCGGTTTATGGCGCGGCGCCGTCGATGTCGCCGCCGGACCGGAGGGCATCCGCCGGCAAATTATCGCCGCCGTGCCGGAATTGCTCGCCAAGGCGGGGATCGAGCGCAGCCAGCTGCGGGGCGTCGGGATCGGTTTCGGCGGCCCGGTGGATGATATCACGCACACGGTCATCAAATCGCACCAAATCGAGGGCTGGGACAATTACCCCCTGGCGGACTGGATTTCGGATGTCGTCGGTTTGCCGGCGGTGCTGGGCAACGATGCGGACGTGGCGGGCTTGGCGGAGGCGCTCCACGGAGCCGGAAAAGGGTTATCGCCGATCTTTTATATCACGATAGGTTCGGGCATCGGCGGCGGCTTTATCATTAACGGTGAGATCTACCGAGGATGTGGGCGAGGAGCTGCGGAATTCGGGCACCTACGACTACTGGTAAGCGACGATGATAGGGACATTAATGAAACCGACTATGCACCTCTGGAGGCCGTCGCTTCCGGTTGGGCGATTGAACAGCGGGCGCGTCAATTTGCTCGCCGAAATCCGGACCATGATCTTCTCTTTGTCCGTCTCGCTGGCGGCCAGGCTGATCGTGTAACAACACAGCACTTGGGCGAGGCGAGAAACCAGGGTGATCGCCTTGCTTGGGCTCTCATAGAAATGCCCTGCGTGTACCTTGCGGAAGCGATCTGTCACGTCATCACCCTGCTATGTCCGCGCCGCATCATCATTGGCGGCGGTGTCTCGCTTCTGGGAGAAAAGCTGTTGTTTGAGCCTCTACGTCAAATTGTTTCTGCTCGCGTTTTCAAACCATTTGCTGGTCTGACGGACATCGTGCCAGCCGCGCTCGGCGAGGAAGTAGTGATACATGGCGCGATCGCTCTGGCACGGAAACGGCTGGCAAGTTAAGATTCCGCGAAATGCAACTCCCCTCGCGAGTATTCCAGGAGGGCCGATGGGCACGACCACGACAAAAAAACTCATGACGGCAGAAGAGTTCTGCGATTGGGTCCACCAACCGGAGCAAGCCGATAAATGGTTCGAGTTGGTGCGAGGGGAGGTGATTGAATTGCCCGCGCCTCAGAAACCACACGGCGTCCTATGTTTCAACATCGGCCGAATTCTGGGCAATTTCGTCTTCGAGCGTGGTTGCGGCTACCTCACGAGCAACGATTCTGGCGTCATTTTGGAACGGGATCCGGATACGGTTCGTGGTCCTGATATTGCCTACTATGAAGATGCAAACACCTATGCGGAATTGCATCCGAAATACGGAGAGGTTCCTCCACTGCTTGCTGTCGAGGTTATGTCGCCGAACGAGCGCATCGGTAAAATAATGCGCAAAATTATGGATTATTTGCACAACGGAGTCGAACTGGTCTGGCTGATCGATCCGGAAACCCGGAATGTAACCGTGTATCGCCCTGGGAAAGAGGCGTTCGTTGCCGAGGAAAATCAAGAACTCACCGGCGAAGATGTTCTCCCCGGCTTCCGCTGTTTGGTCAGTGATTTCTTCCGCTTACCAGGCGAAAAACCCAAAGCGGAGCAGTCTTCCGCTTGATTGCTACTTCAATCCCGCCAAAAACTCGACCAAATCTCGAATCTCTGAGCGCGACAGGTACTTTGTCACATCTTCCGGCATCGCCGATTTGCCCGTTTCGCGTTCATCGATCTCGTCTTTGCGCACGACGAGCAACTGGCCCTCGGCGGTCATCAGCCGGACCTCGCGGGCGTCTTCCGATTTGAGCACGCCGGTCACGCTCTTGCCGCTGTTCAGCGTCAACACCAGCGTCTCGAAGCCCTTGGCGATCTGCTTGTTCGGGGCGACGATCGATTCAAGCAGGTAATCGCGTTTCTGCCGAGAGCCGATGCCGGTGAGATCGGGACCAACCTCGCCGCCGACGCCCTGGACCTTGTGACAGCGCAAGCACGAGACTTCAGCCTTGCCCAGGAAGATGCGCCGGCCCGATTCGGCGTCGCCGCCCACCAGGACGTCACGATAGAGATTTAGTGGATCGTTTTTGTTTGCTGTTGTCTCATAGCGTTGCACTTTCTCCTTGATAACCGCCGTGGGATGACGTGCAGCGGCATCCAGCAAATCGAGCCGCGTTTCGGGAGCGACCTCGCCGGCCAGCAGTTTGTCGAGCCATTTGGCCAACTCAGCTTCCGCGCGAGGAGCCTGCATGTCGCCGAGGATGGCGAAGGCTTGCTGCCGCTCGATTATCGAGCCATTCGCCAAGACGCGGCTCAATTCCGCCAGCGCCTCATCGGAATGGCTGCGCGATAGCAAACGTCGGCCTTCACTACGCACGCGCGGATCGGCATCTTTGAGGGCAAAACGCATCGCTTTTTCCAGGTTGCTATCGTGCAACGATTCCAACGCGCGCAAGGCCTCGATGCGAGCGGCCGACGGCCGCTTATCATCGGCTGCGAGTGTGTGCAGTACCGGGGACACTTCCTTGATGCCCAGCGCGGCGGCGACTTTGGCCGCGTGTTGGCGCACGGCGTTCGATCCGGCGAAAAGTCCGCCCAGCGACCGCTGTATCGCTAAGGCGGCGATTTTGGGATCGCGGGGAGCGAGATTCTGCGTCAATCCGGTGATCTGATCGCGGCGCGGCGGCTTGGCCCACTGGCCAAGCAGTTTCAACGCCTCGACGCGCATCTTCTCCGGCGCGTCGGCGCGAGCCGCATACGCGGCCACGGCGGCGGCATTTTCGGTTTGACCAAGACGGTAATGAGCATGCAGCGCCCGAAAGACAAACGGTTCCGTCATGTTCGGACGGTTGAGATGAGCCGCCAAGGGTTTGCCATCCTGAGGAGGAAGCTCATCATGAAGCGCACGGACCGCCTCCAGGGCAATGCGCGGCTCCGGGTCATCGAGAAATACTCCCACGGAGGGGCTTTTTTGCTGCCGCAGGGCGAGAACAGCGGCGAGGCGCACCGTGGGCGAAAGATGTTTGCTCGCGCTCGCCGGCTTCGTTTCAGAAAAGCGGGCCATCGCCTTGACGGCGGCGTGACGTAGGTAGGCGTCACGGTCGGCATTGTCTTCGAGCAGCTTCACAAGCGCGTTCCAGAGGGCATCGCCGTCGGGAAAGCAAACATTCGGCCGGCTCAGCGACAGCGCGGCCTGACAGCGGACGCGCGGCTCGCCATCGTGGAGCAGCGGCACAAGGTCGCGTCCTTCCGCCTCTTTCAGCCAGCCCAGCGCGCGGGCAGCTTGTCGCCGAATCTCCGCATCCGTGTCGCCTAACAGGGACCGCAGCGAATCTTGGACTTTCTCACCACGACGGCCGAGTTGCCCTAGTCCCCAGATCGCATGAAGACGGGCTAGTTGATTCTTCTCTTCTTTCGCGGCTTCGGTCAGCAGCGGGATGGACTCGGCTCCGCGGTCGGCAAGAGCAAACTGGGCTTCCTGACGCACGCGCAGGTCGGCATGTTGCAGCAGCTTTGCCAGCTCCGCGGCGGATCGGCGCTCGAAGCCTTCGGCCAGCAGTTTCTTGACTTCGGCGACAGCCGCCTTCTTTGCGGCATCGGCATCCGCAAAGCGATAGATGCGCCCCTTGCCGGTCAGACCCCACCCCTCGACCCAGTCGCTGATGTAGAAGGCGCCGTCCGGGCCGAAATCGCAATCGGTCGCTAGCACCGACCAAATGAACTCATGGCCGTCTTCGATCTCGAACGATGCCCCTTTCGGCTTGACCGCGAACGAATAAACGCCGCTGCCGCCGGAACTGCCGTGAAAATCGCAAACGAAGAAATGATCGGCATAGCGCTGGGGCAAAGCGGTGCCCCCATAGTTAAAACACAGACCCGATGGGCCGGCGGTGATGTGGGCCAACGGCGGCACGACAAAGGCCGGCTGATCGGGATTGGGCAGGTGCCAGATTTTCTCGGCGTTCCAAGGGCCGCGATTGCTCAGATCGCTGCCGTACTGGTAGCCCATGCGCCATCCGCTGTCGCCGCCCTCGATGATGTGGACCAGGCGGGCGCGATCGCCGGAATCGCTGTTGTTATCCACCGTGAACAAGTCGCCGTTGGCGTTGAAAGCCAGCTCTTGGGGATTGCGCAAACCGATGTGAACGACTTCCAAGTTCGAGCCGTCCGGCTCGCAGCGCAACACGGCCCCTGTGTCCGGATAAAAGAGTTTTGTTCCCTCTTTTGTCTTCACATTCAGTCCGCGATCACCGATGGAGAAATACAGCAAACCGTCCGGCCCCATGCGCAGGCCGTGCATGTCGTGGCCGACGAACGCGACATGCACGCCGAATCCCGTGGCCAACGACTGCCGCAATTCGGCCTGGCCGTCGCCGTTGCTATCGCGCATCAGCCAGAGATCGGGGATGCAGGTGTAATACACATTGCCCTTGCGCGCCAGCACTCCGGAACCGATACCGTCGGCCGCATTGTGGAAACCGTCGGCGAACAACGTCGCCTTGTCCGCGCTGCCCTTGCCCTTCGTGTCTTCGAGAAGACGGACACGATCGTGTTCGGTTTCGTAGGTCTTGAATTTATCCTTGAGGTGCTTGCGATACATGGCAACGCGATCGGCCACCGTGCGCGAGGCGAGGTCGTCGTCGAGCCAAGACATGTGGCCGCGGTTATCGGTAACGCCGCGGTTCAGGCGAAACGTCTCGGCGACAAAGCAACGGCCCTGCTCATCGAAGCAGAAAGCGACCGGGTGGGCCAAAAGCGGCTCGGCGGCCCAGACGCGGGCTTCGACGCCCTTGGGCAGACGCATACGCTTGATTGCCTTGGACGGCTCATCCGATGCGGCGGCGATGCGGGGAGAATACGGTTTGCCGGCAGGCTCCGCGGCCTCAACTAGCCAGAACGCACCCAGAACGCCAAGGGCGAGGAGGATAATCACGATGGATCGATACATAGGAAGCCAACTTCGGTGGGAGATCATTTCTTCGGGGGGCGACAACGCGGGAGAGATTCCCTTCAACCTAACGGTCCCGCACCGGGATGACAAGTTGTCCTGTGGATGAGCGGCTCCGATTTGTGTGCAGTTTTCAGGTTTTAGAAGCACCGAACCAAGCACGCCGGAGCGCCCGCAGATACCAACGCAGATAGTGCGGCATCCAGGCCCATAGGCGGAATCGAGACTGCCCCGCCGTGCGATCGCGCCAAACGGTCGGCACCTCTGCCAAGCGCCAACCGCGCCAATGGGCCTTCAACGTCAATTCCAGCGCGACGGCGAAGGACGCTTCCCCTTCGATGGGAATCTGCTCGATGACACGGCGGCTGTAGGCGCGAAAATTATTCGTGGCGTCGTGGATGGGCAGACCGGCGAGGTAGTAGAGCGACATGCCGGCCAACCGCGAAAGAGTCCGCTTGACGAGCGGTCCTCCTTCCTGCCGGCCGCCGCGAACATACCGAGAGCCGGCCACCACGTCCGCTCCTTCGCGCACCAGACGCGCCATCGGCACGACCGAATGCGGATCGTCGGAGCGATCGGCCATCATGACCAGAATGACATCACCCTTGCTTGCCTGGAAGCCGGCCTTGAGCGCATTGAGCACACCACGACCGAGGGTGTTATGGACCAAACGCACGCTGGGACATGGCGGCGTCAGCGCGGCGACCGCCGGCAAGGTATTGTCTTCGGGAAAATCGAACACAATGAGAATCTCATGCGGTTCGCCGACCGCGCTCTCCACGTCGCGCAGGAACAGCTGGATGTTGTCCGCTTCGTTGTAGACCGGCACGACGAGGGAAATCATACTCGGGGCATTCTCAAGAATGAACCGCCAAGACGCCAAGGACGCCAAGATAAGAAAGAGAGAAATAAAGGCGAAAATCGCCATGCGACCGACTATTGGCACTGCCCCGCATTTTAATTCTTTAATTTCTCTCTTTCTTATCTTGGCGTCCTTGGCGTCTTGGCGGTTCATTTGATTAGAGGTTCTTAGATATTGCCGTACTCCACCTGCTGCCGGACCCAGGGAATGACAACGTCAAGGATCTCGCTCAAAGGAGTGGCGGCGCGGAAGCCGAGCAGGTGCTCGGCTTTTTCGACCTTGGGTACGCGCTTTTGCACATCATAGGTATAAGGCGGATCGCTGACATAACGGAAGCGATCGCCGGGGCGAATTTTTTTCCAGATCATCTCGGCAAGTTCCAGCACGGTCGTCGATTCGGCGGTGCTGATGTTGAAGTCCTCATTGATCGCTTCGGGCCGCTCGATGCACAAACGGATGCCGCGGGCCAGATCGGTGCCGTAGGTGTAGTGCCGCACCTGCCCGCCGTCGCCAAGGATGTGGAGCGGATCTTGTCCCTTGAGCACTTTCTGAATCAGGTCCGGCACGACATGGCTCATGGCCAGGCGGACGTTGCCGCTGAGAACTTCCTTTTCGCATAGCGCTCGCCGCTCGCCGATGCCAACGCAGTTGAACGGGCGGATAATCGTGAACGGCAGGTGATACTGCTCCCATGCGCCCTGGGCATAATACTCGGTGGCCAATTTCTGGAAGCCGTAGGTCGAGGCCGGCGGCGGACAGCGGCGTTGCTCTCCCTCCGGCGTCGGCCAAACCGCGGCGTTCTCGTACACCATCGACGAGCTGACGACATTGATTTTCTTCAGCGTGCCACGCTGAAAGGCGTGGATGGCGGCATCGAAGACGGCGGCTGTCAGACGTTCATTCTCGGAAAGAAGATCATAAGCAAATTCGTGGAAATAGCTGATACCGCCGATTCGCGCCGCCCCCGCGACGACCTGATCCACTCCGGCCATCAGATCTTTGAGCAGATCGATGTCCTTGGCATCTCCCTCGACGAAGCGATAAGCGGGGTGCTCAAGAGATTCTTGTCTTAACGGACCATATTTGGAGAAATTGTCGAGACCGATCACTTCATGACCGGCTTGCAACAATTCCTCAACCAGATAACCGCCGATGAAACCGGCCGAGCCGGTAACGAGAATCTTCATGCAATCTCCGCTTGTTCGCTGATTGCTGATTGCTGATTGCTCAATGCTTTTTTGATCATGCCGGTTATGTCGATGATCGGTTGGCGGCATTTCAAATCGCGGTAACAGGCATGGGGTGTTCCAACGATGAGCAGATCGGCTTGATCGAGGACCTCGGCCAACGGTGTCAGCCCTGTATCCGGCACGTAAGGATCGGTGCAGAGAACGCGCTTGCACTCAAGAAGCAGAATCTTGCGCAGCTTGTACGACAGCGACGAACGTGGATCGTCGCTTTCCGGTTTGAAGGCCATGCCGAGAATGCCGACGGTCATATCCGCTAGTGGATAGCCGCGTTTGATGTCCTGCACGACGAGATAGGGCAAGCCCTCGTTAATCATCATGGCCGCCTGCCCCAGGACGAAGGAGCCGTGATTGAAAGCGCCCAGCTGCATGGTGTCCTTAAGCAAGCACGGCCCGGCCGCGAAGCCGGGACGCGCCAACGACTGCATGCGCGGATAGTCGTCGCGCAGGGCGTGGTAGATGGCGTGAAAGTCGGCCTCGAAATGCTGGGCCATGACATAGAACTGATTGGCGATGGCGAAATTGATGTAGCGCCACGCATTGCAAAACAGCTTGGCCAGCTCAGCTTCGATCGGACGCAGGAACAACACCTTGGGACAGATGATGCGGAACAGCGCCGCCGCACGGCGAGCGGCTTGTGGCGTCACACCGGCGACCAGCTGCGGCAACTGCTTCAGTTCGATCAGCGATTTGCCCTGCACGATGCGTTCGGGGCAATAGGCCAAGTCCACGTCGGAGCGCCCCATCTGTTCGAGCTGCCGGGCCAGGCGGTCGGTCATGCCGGGGAAGACCGTGCTGCGCAGAACGAGCAGCTGGCCGGGACGCACTTTTTCCAGTAGCTGCCTCAAGGCGCGATCGAACTCGCCGACGGAAGGATCCAGGTATTCATCGACGGGCGTGCCGATGGTGATGATGATGGCGGCGGCATCTTCGAGGACGGCGGGATCGGTGGTTGCCTTGATGCGGCCCGTGCGGATCGATTCGGCCAACAGCGGCTCGGCATCGTCTTCGTGGAAGGGCATACGGCCGCTGTTTACCAAAGCGACGCGCTCCGGCGAAGTATCGAGGAGATCAACCGAATGGCCCTGCGCGGCGAATGCCAACGCCAAGGGCAACCCCACATGGCCGCAGCCGCCGACGATTGCCAACGGACCGACGGAAAACTCGTTCTCGTCGGGAGAGTCGAAAGCGAAACCTTGGCCGGTGTTATTCTGCGGAGGATGCATCACGATGCCTCGTCCCGGTGACACGCAAAGATTCGAACACGCGTTGCCGTTTTGTAGCAGCGCGGCACCGACTCGGCAATGGAAAGCTCTCGATTACGCCCAAGCATGATGCCGAAACCGAACAAGCTGCGCGGATTGAGCAAAATAGAGCAACCGTCGCCCTAAGGAACTTGTGCAGACAAAATGCGACGAACAAGCGACAATGGCCGCCGCGGTCGCGCTGCGGCGGATGGCAGATGCGAGCAGTTTTGGAAACGGGAGAGAGACGCCATGAAGGGGTGGTTGCGATCCATTCGCGGGATGAGATGGTTGACGTTGGCGGGTATCCTCGTCGCGCTGGCCGTGGCTGTCAGCCGCGGTCAGGTGCCGCCGAACGAAATGCAAGAGTACGGCGAACACCCTCCTGGATCACCGGCTTTCCCGACGGGTGAGCCGCCAATGGTTGACGGACCAATACCCTCGCAGTCTCCTCTTTCGCCCAGTTCGCCTTTTACGCCTCCTCCCCCTACCCCGTTGCAGCAGGATCAGGTCATCCCGTTTGTGCCGGGGATGCCTTCTCCGTTACCGGAAGCTCCAGGTCCATTGGAGCCGATTGTCCGGCTGCGCGTCCGCGCGCCTGCACGGGCGGAGCCGAACAAGGACATCGAATATCAGCTCACCATCGAAAACATTTCTCGCGCCGATGCCCATCACGTTTGGGTTCGCGACCGCTTGCCGAGCGGCGTGAAAGACGCAACGAAGGCTGAGCCGCAGTACACGGAGAAAAAGGAGCCTAAGGACGGTCCAACGGATCTCTTGTGGGATCTGGGCACCTTGAAAGCAGGGACACGTAGGACGATCGTGCTGACCATTAAGCCTGCGGGGACCGAAGATGTTCAGAATCGCGCTTATGTGCAATTTGAACACGGGCAAAAGGTGACAACGCGCATCGCCAAGCCAAGTGTTCAGGCAAAGGTTACGGCCCCTACTCAAGCAATCAAATACGAATCGATTCTCTTTCGCATCGAGGTCATGAATACGGGAAGCGTTCCTGTTCGAAATGTAGTCGTTACCGACGAACTGCCTGCTGGCGTGCAGTATGGTGCGGTCGTGAAGGGGACGCCGGAACCCAGAATCGGAGGTAAAGAAGGACAGAGTGGAGATAAGCTGACATGGAAGGTAGGCGACCTGCCTCCGAACCAGACTCGCCGCATCGAATATCAGGCGATTCCCTCAAAGTTGGGACAGTTCCGCAACAACGTGAAGGCAACAGCGGATGGCGGCACGAGCGCGACCGGCAGCGCCTCCGTCAACGTCGTCGAGCCAAAGCTGAAAATCAGTGTTAGCGGCCCTCAGCGACGCCTGGCGAATCGTCCCATTCCGTATCACATTACGGTCCGCAATCTCGGCTCAGTAGCGCTGGCGAATGTGCAAGTGACCGACGAGTTGCCGGGTCGCATTGAGTTTATAAGCGCCAGTTCCGGAGGCCGTCGGGAGGGCGGTTTCGTGCGCTGGTCGCTGGGTGCAATGCAAGTGGGTGAGGTTCGTTCCCTGGATCTTGTCCTTCGCGCTCCGGAGTCGGGTGATTGCTCGAACGAGGCCAGAGTTCAGGCCGATAACAATCTGTCGGACAGGGCAAACTCCGGCTGGATGCGTATCGAATCCGTTAGCACTCCAGTAATTGAAATCGACAAAGCGAAAGGGTCGCTTGTCGTGGGAGAAAAAGCCGCCTACACGATCCGTTTATTCAATCCGGGGAAGAATAGCGTCCTAAATCCCAGCGTTATCGTTACCGTTCCTGACGAAATGAAAATCTTGGGTCCACGTGGAGCAACTTCCGCTCAACAGCAAGGACAACATATTCACTTCGATCCTTTGCCAGCCCTCGATGGCGGAAAGGAAGAACTGTTCTTTGTCGATGTGGAAGCGAGGAAGGCCGGCGAGGCCACGCTCCGAGCATGGTGGACCGACGGACGCCAAGGAAGCGACGCCCAGAACGCCTGGGAAGACAAAACGACCATCCTCGATCCTCCGGGAGGATCGACCGCGCCAGCCCCGGCGGGATCGCAAGGCCGCGATAAGGAACCGCCAATCGCGCAGGAATCCTTTCGGGCACCGCATTAAGCGCCAGCCGATCTTGGGCCGCCGCGCCCTTCGCGGTACGATGAGAGCGGCGGGCCTCCGCGAGGACGACGTAGTCTGCCGAGAGGAGAGAATGACATGCTCCGCTATGGATGGATCGTTACGGCGCTCGTGATCGCTGTGTTACCGGCGTGCGCCACGGCGGACATGGGACAGTGGCTTGTCGTGACCGCTCCGGCCTTTCGCAAAGCCGTCGAGCCGCTGTGCGAGCAACGCAAAAGCCAGGGAATGCACGTCATCGTGGTGCAAACCACGGACATTCTCAGCCGTGACGAACTCCGCGCCGGTCATGCGCTCAAGCTGAGAGAACACATCAATACGCTCTGCCGCAATTTCAAGGGTCCGTCCTATGTCCTCCTGGTCGGCGCCCTCGATTGCGAGAAACTGGCTGAACCAGAGAACAAAGTGCTGCCACCGCTCGCCGGTACGATCGGCCGCATGAAAGGACAGCCGAGCGATAACGGCTATGGCTGTCTCGACGGGGAACGCTTACCCACAGCGGCGGTGGGGCGCTTTCCGGCTCGAACGATTGAAGAAGTTCGCGGCATGGTCGCAAAAACACTCGAATACGAACGCACGACCCAGCCGGGCCTGTGGCGGCGACGGTTGACCATTCTCGCCGGAATTCCTGCCTACAATCCTCTAGTCGATCGCTTGGTCGAGAGCCTGGCACTGGCTCGCTTCGCCCGGCTGGCGCCGATATGGACGGGGCGAGCAATCTACGGCAATCCGCAATCGCGTTTCTGCTTGCCCGACGATCTGCTGCACTCGCGCGCCTTGCAGTACGTCCAAGAGGGTGAGGCGTTCACGCTTTACTTGGGTCATTCCAACGCCCTGGGACTCTATGGCGGTCGAGCGCGTTATCTCGACCGCGAGGATTGGTCGGAACTGCGTATCAAGCAAGGCAAGGGCATCTTTATCACGTTCGGCTGCTGCGGCTGCCAGCTCCGAGGCGCCGACGGCGAGGGCTATGGCGTGGCAGCGATGCGGAACGTGAACGGTCCGGCGGCCGTCGCCGGATCGCACGGCATTTGCTTTGCTTCCATGGTTCAATTGGCGGCGGATGGCTTGTTCAAGAGCACGTTCGCCGCGGAGCCGCCGGAACGGCTCGGCGACAGCTGGCTGGCCATCAAGAACGGGGTGGCTCACGGCAAGATTGATGATCTTACCTATCGATTGCTCGACACCATGGACGGCGACAAGTCGATCCCGCAAGCGACGCAGCGTCAGGAACACCTTGAGATGTTTCTCCTTCTCGGCGACCCAGCCCTGCGATTGCCGAAGATACCGGAGGATGTCAAGGCGATGACGGAGGGGGTAGTTTCCGCGGGCGATAAGTTGATCGTGAATGGATCTCTGCCGAAGCGTTTGGCCGGCGCGCGAGTGTGGCTAACGCTGGAGCGCACCGTGGATAGCATCCCCAAGGATCTGGAGCCGATTCCCCCAGCCGCGTCGGCACCACGCGAGCAAGTAAGATTATCCAATCACGAGCGGGCCAATCGCTTCGTCGTGGCGGCGAGCGAGGGCACGGTGAAAGACGGGCGTTTCCAGGGGACGCTCGATATTCCGAAGCAATTGCCGTGGCCGCGCTTGATCGTGCGCGTCTACGCCGCCAACGAACACGAGGAAGGCATGGCCGTGCAGACGCTCGGGCGAAGCGCCGTTAACCGGAATGGTGGACCATGACTCAGCATTATGAAGCCGACGGCATCTCGTTTGATTATCCCGACGATTGGCGACTCGACCGCGAGGAGAGCGCGGACGGCTGGACCGTGATGCTGCAAAGTCCCGGCACGGCGTTCCTGACCTTGACTTGCGATCAAAGCGGAGCAACCATCGAGGAAGTCGCCGACGCCGCCCTGGAAGCACTCAAGGCCGATTATCCCACGCTCGAAGTTCAACCGAGAGTCGATACGCTCGCCGGGCAAATGGCGGTTGGCCACGACATTCAATTCTTCAGCCTCGATCTCACCAACACCTGCTGGACGCGCTGCCTCTATAGCGCCGATGGCGTCTTGCTGGTCCTGTGCCAAACGAACGACCTGGAGTTGGAGGAATACGAGCCGATCTTGTTGGCTATCTGCTCCACACTGAGAGTCGAGGAAGACTAGGCGGACATTTCAGTACCAGTCGAAAAAAATCAAATCTTCTTGTCACACTCCTGGAAAGGCCGCGTATTGTCTGTGAAAAGAGCGGTAAACCGCGGAGTTTGAGCCTATCGGGCTTGTTCTATCGGTGACCGTAATCAAGGCCCTGTTGTGATCCGCGCGAGGCGGGCGTCCCGCGTCCGTACCTGGAAGGAGTGAAACCATGTATCGATCCTGGCCACATCGTTGGATGAAGAAGAGCTCTCCTCAGGCGGGACGGAAAGCACGGCGGTGCGTGCGGCGACGGCATGGCGTTCTGCTAGCCATCGAGGGACTCGAAGAGCGTTGCTTGCTGAGCGGCGGTCCTCTAGGCGATGTCGCGAATGGACTGCATATCTTCGGAAACTACGCCGGTCTTCTCGGCAACATTGATGCGTACACTACTACACCCAACACGAAGAACCTCGGCGACCTTCTGGGGAGTTTCAGCAATTTTTACGGCAGTATCCTCAGCAGCATACCCGGCGCTTCGACGCAGCTGGTCGGCCAGAGCATTACCACGGCGGGAGATATTACGACGTTGGCTTCCGACATGCTTTTTGGCACCTGGCCTCCAACGCAAGGGACTGTGCTCGATGCCATCTCCGGTTTGAGCGCCGTGGCCGGGGACTTGAACGGCTTGGCCGGCGGATCGCCGATCGTTTCCGACTCGCTAGCAATTACCCATGATTTTTCCGCGATGTTAAATGATCTCGACAATGGGTCGAAGTTTGTCGGCGATGTCTCGAATCTTGCCGGCGATGTTGTCGGCTTGATCGGCGATCTGTTGGGGGGTGATGCCGGCAAGCAACCGTTGCAAGTTTCCGTGGGCGGCGCTGGGCCGTTTGGGATCTTGACCAATAGCGAAATGACTCAGGGCGCCAATTACTTCGGTCCCGTGGCTTCGTTCAGCGATCCCAACGTGAGCCAGGCTAAGCCGGGTGATTACTCGGCCCTCATCAATTGGGGCGATGGCTCCGTAACTCCCGGTCAGATCGATGCCAACCTGAATATCATTGGTTCGCATACTTACACGCAAGCGGGGAACTACCAGCTTAGCGTAGTGGTGACTGGCGACGGCACCCAGGGACAGAGTACGGCGGAAATCACGGTCAAGTCGAACCTGGCGAACGTTTCGGACGGCGCGGGCTTCGCCGTGGCCGTGGGCCAGCCCATCGTCAACGGCGAGGTGGCCTCGTTCAATACCTGGGCTTTCGGCAGTCAGGACCAAAACGCCTACTCAGCCACGATCAACTGGGGCGATGGAACAACTTCGGCCGGTCAGATCATGTACGGAGGCACCGCCGGATTCATGGTGGAAGGCACGCATGCCTACAGCCAGCCCGGCAGCTTTTCGATCACCACCCAGATCAATGCTCCCAATGGGGAAACGGCCTCGGCCAACACCACGGCGAACGTTCTCTCCCCTGACCAGGCGATCGTTATAGGGTCCACGCCGCAAAACATCTCTCCCACCGTCGGTCAGCGCTTCACCGGCATCGTTGCCAACTTCACCGATTACAATGGCGATAGCAATCCCAGCGACTTTCAGGCAACCATTGATTGGGGCGACGGTTCTACCTCTCCGGCCCAACTCGTGGCGGCCGGCAACGGCAGTCTCGATGTGGTTGGCTCCCATACTTATGCCCAAATCGGTCAGTATGAGATGTCCGTGGATATCAGCGATAACGCCGGTGGCGGCGGAACGTCGGTCCTTCCCACCGCGACCGTGGGACCGTTCGATCTGACGGTAAACCCGATCAGCGCCGCCGCCGGTCAGACCTTTTCTGGCACACTTGCCACGCTGACCGCCCCGCCGGGCACAACAGCCGGCGATTACTCAGCGGAGATCTTCTGGGGTGATAGCCCGCTGTACGCTCCGCCGGGCGGCAATCCGCCCGGACAGATCGTTGATAACGGCAATGGTACTTTCAGCATCCTCGGTTCGCACACCTACCCCGGCTCCGGCACCTACAGCATTCGCTTGTCCGTCGAGGGACCGAACGGGGTGTTGCTCCAAGCCGGCGGCACGGCCACGGTCGGCTCCAACAGTCTGATGGTGACCGGCCAGGATCTGGCCCTCAGCCCCAGCCCCAGCGCGAATGTCTCCCAGGCCGACGTCCGCGCCGCAGTGGCCCCAGCCGATGGGAGCGTCAACGGTATCGTGGCAACTTTCACGGCGCCGTCCGGCGCTGTCGCCGACAAATACACTGCTCTGATTTATTGGGGAGACGGCAACAGTACGACCGGCCAGATCGTCGCCAATGCGAACGGCAGCTTCAACGTCCTCGGCTCGCACACCTATTCGCAAAGGGGAAACTACTTGACTACCGTGCAAGTCAGCGACAACAACGGCAACATCGCTTCCGCCTCCGGCACGGTGTCTCCTCCCCACCCCACAAGCAGCGTCAACCCGTTGCCGGCCACTGAGATCTCTCCGAGTTTCACGGTCCGTTGGTCGGGGAGCGACCCCAATGGATCCAGCATCGCCTCCTACACCATCTACGTCTCCGACAACGGCGGACCCTTCACATCCTGGCTGGCGAACACGACGCAGACCTCGGCAATTTATACCGGCCAAGTCGGCCACACCTACGGCTTCTACAGCGTGGCTACCGATGGACTCGGCATTAGCCAGCCGACGCCAACCGCCGCCCAAGCCACGACGTTCGTGCAACTGCCATCGGTCGGCAATCCAGGCGGCGACAATGACAATAACAACAACAACGTAAGCACTACCAACAACTCGGATCAGGCATCATCTCCCGCACCACCAAACGTATCTCCTTTGCTGGCATTCCTCAACGGATTGCTGGGAGCGATCGAGACGGTGAACGCCAACGGCACAACGATCACGGATAGCTTGTTCGGTATCCCGCTTGTGGAAAACTACGACTACTCCGGGAGCCTCTTGAGCGTCACCCTGTTCGGCTTCAATATCACGTTCTTGTTCGAGTGAGCGGCGGTCTAAAGGGGTAGGCACACCTTCGGTTCTATCTGCACTTGCTTGCAAGGACAAATCACGCCATACTCGCCGCTTCCGGGTCATGGAAGGCTGATCCCAGGCGAGGAGCGTGCAGAATGCGTCGTCATATCCGGCAGGGGCTGATTCTGAGCTTGGCGTTGACAAGCTGTGGTTGCAGTGAAGACGCCGACCGTCTGGCAGGCGTTTTCCAGAAGACATTTGCGAAATTCGATGGCCTGACCGAGGGTCTGCGCGATAAGCTGCACAATGGGTGGGGGGCAGTGCGCGGATCGGTGAGCGAAACCAGCCTAGATAGCCGTGTCTTCTTACGACTGCGCTGGGACAGGGACATGGCCGGCGCCGACGTGCAAGTGCATCTTGCCGGGCCAGGCGCGATCGAATTGACGGGCATCGTCGCCGATCTAACGCAACGCCGCCGCGCTGTGGAGTTGGCGCACACTACCGCCGGCGTCGAGAGTGTCCTCGACCGCCTCCAAGTCGAGGCGGATGGCGCCAAGCCGTAAAGAGTTCCAAGTTCTGAGTTCTCCGTTCTGAGGATTACCTCGCTCAGAACGCAGAACTCAGAACTCAGGGTGGCCGCGTGATCCTGTACCGAACATTCCGCAACGCTGATCCTCCTGGGCTGGTCGAAGTTTGGAACGAAACCTTCACCGGCCGCGGCGCCGTGCGCATGCACGGCAATTTGTGGATGGAATACTTTCTGTTCTCCAAAATCTACTTTGATCCGGAGAGTCTGATTATCGCCCAAGCCGATCAGAAGATAGCCGGCTTCGCCTGGACGGGCTTCGGTCCGAACGATGTCGAAAACAGTCTGGATACAAGCAACGGCGTCGTTTGTCTGCTCGGCGTCGCGCCGGCCTTTCGGCGCCAGGGCATTGGCTCCGAACTTCTCCGCCGCGCCGAAACATACCTCCAGGCGCGCGGGAGCAAGGAGCTGTTCGCCGGCCCCATGTATCCGTTCAATCCCTACACGTTCGGCGTCTACGGCGGCAGCTATTCTCCCGGTTTTCTCGATAGCGATCCACTGGCTCGGCCTTTCTTCGAGCACCACGGCTACACCATCGAAAGCAGTTGCCTGGTCTTTCAGCGTTCCCTCAAATGCGCGCTCAACATCGGTGATGGCCGCTTCGCCGCCCATCGCTTGCGCTACGAAATTCGCTCCAGTCCCTTCCAAGGGACAACGTGGTGGCAGGAGTGCATCCTGGGACCGGTGGAGCTGCATGAGTATCGCTTGCAGGACAAGTTGACCGGCCGAACCGCGGCTCGCGCTCTGCTCTGGGAGATGGAGACGTACACGCAGCGCTGGAACGAACATGCCATCGGTATTACCGATCTCGTAGTGCCGGCCGAAATGCGGCGACAGGGCTTGACCAAGTTCCTGATGGCTCAATTGCTGCGTTACTTGCAGGATCAATTCTTCAGCATCGTCGAGATGCAGGTTCTCGCCAACAACACCGCCGGCATCAGCCTGCTCCGCAGTCTCGGCTTTGAGCAAGTTGACGCCGGGCATATTTATCGAAAAAGTCTCGCCAGCCCGCAGCGCCAGCTAGGGTAACACCTTCTTCCCTTGCTGGCGCTGCGGGCTGGCAAGAAAAGTTGGATTTATCGCTTGTCCCAGGTGATGGTGACGCGCGTCACCGGTTCATCAACCCAGAGTCGGACGAATGGTCTGGCATCGCCGGGCACAGAATTGACGGGTTCAATCGAGTAGGAATCGAGAAGGACGCGGCTGGGGGCGACGCGCATTCCGGCCTGGTAATGAAGGCTCAAGAGGACCGGTTTTCGACCGTGGTTGTCGGAGCCGCGGCTTTGCGGAACCACATCGCCCAAGACGATGTGCTGCGTATCGGCGCTCAGCCAGCGAACTGAGCCGGTCAGAGCGAATGAATAGCCCTCGCCGCGCACCGTGAACAAACAGCCCGGCGGCTCGCCCACAGCCGAGGGCGGCAACGTCGCCGTCCGAATCGCGCGCGACCAATTGCGCAGACGCTCGCAGGCAGCCTGCGACCAGCATACAATCCAGCCGATGTTGTAACGCTTGCAGTATTCTCCCAGGGCATCATCGCTCCAGTCGCGGATCGGCCGGCCCATGAGGACGGCATCGGCCAGGCCGTTCGTCGTGTGTTCAATGCGAACATCCACATCTAGTCCGCCGATAAAGGCGCGCTGCGTCAGCAGCGGTAACAGAGGCGTCCAGTGCGGCGAAAGCGGCGAGGCGGTCCGATCTTCCCACAGGATGCGCGCCTCGGAGGTGGTGTGCTGTTTTATCGCTTCGAGAATGGCTTGCTGGTCCGCATCGAGTCCGAGCTGAAACGCATCAGCGCCCCGAAGGCGCGTTGCCCAGGAAGCCAGAGCCGGCGGGGGGGAGCGCCACAAGAGCGCGATGACGGTGGCCGCCGCAGCGAATATCGCCCAACGGGCGGCTTGCCGGCGCCAGCAGGCGGCAAAAGCGACGCTAAGAGCATGCGACGTGGGCAGAGCAGCGAACAGCAACGCCGCCGGCAGCAGACGTGGCGCGCCGTACCGTCCTAACGGTTCCCACATCAGGCCCGCTACGGATAAGGTGAGAAAAACGGCTCCACTCAGGCCGAACAATCGAGCCGTCGCGCGTTGGCCGCTTTGGTTGTACACGAGCACACCCACTACCGACGCCAGCATCAGGACGCAAGTCAATACCTTATCGACCGGCCCACCCCAGAAGGGCGAGTCCCAAAGGTTCCGCAAAGTCGGCTCGGCCAGCGACGGCGTCTCGGCGTGCGGCGGCACGCGAATCCACCAGTAACTAATCCAGTCGATCAACCAGAAGCTATTGACTGCGATTGCTCCCAGCAAACCGCCCAGGAGCGCCAGGTGCCAG
>DASRBG010000250.1:0-13617 GCA_035653735.1 Gemmataceae bacterium | reverse complement strand
ACCTGGATGGTCCCACCCGTTCCCATTCCGAACACGGCCGTTAAGCATCCAGGGCCAATGGTAGTCCTTCGCGGGCGAGAGTAGGTTATCGCCGGGAATTTAACAACGGCCCCTGGCTCAAACCAGGGGCCGTTGACGTTTACCACATCCAACTTACTTCCCATTGATGACGACATTTGCACGCTGCCGTGCTTCGCCCACGATGCTGTCGTGCAGGCGCGTGACGTAATGCTCCTTGACCATCTCCTTGACCTCCTCGAACTTGACCTCACGGCCGGGCTTGCGATCGGTCACGAGAATGAGATGGTAGCCGAACGGAGTCTTGACCGGCTCGGACATCTCAAACGGTTTCAAGACGAAAGCCGCCCGAGAGAACGGCTCGACCATGAAGCCGACGCCTTGGAACCAATCGACATCGCCGCCTTTCTCCTTCGACGGGCAGGCCGACTTCGCCTTTGCTTGAGCGGCGAAAGCCTCCTCCATCAGGCTTTGGCGCTTCTTTTCGCGAGCCAGGTTGTCCGTGTTCGGCGGCAGCTTGGCCAAGCCGTCGGCAACCTGCTTATCGATCTCCTGCTTGATGGCTTGCAACTGGGCGACGGCCTGTTGGCCGTCCCCGGCGAGCAGGATGTGCCTGGCGCGGATCATGCTGCCGTCAAAAAGATACTTTTGCGATTCAAATATTTCTTTTAGAATCTTATCAGCCGCCCGCTCCTCGGCGAACTTGCCCCAGCGGATGTCGGCGGCAATATGCTCGCGCAGCTCCACCTCCGTCAGCTTCATCTCCTCCAACATCTTCGCGAACTCTTTTTTCTGTTTCTGAAGCTCCGCCTTCATCTCATCGATGTATTTTTCGACTTCCTTCGGATCGACGGCGATTTTCTGTTGCAGCAGGAATTGATCGAGAAGGACCTGATCGACGAGGAAATTGACGATCTGCGGGCGGACCTCGGCCTGCTTGGCGGGTGGAACGCGCAGAAGCGAGCGCTGGACGGCGGTCTCTGGAATAGCCTGGCCGTTGACGGTGGCGGCGACGGGGTTGGTTGCGGCAGGAGGGGCAGTCTGCGCCGAAGCTGCGGGGGCGGTGTTTTGGGGTGCCTGCGCGAAGGCCGGCGCCCAGGAAAGTGTCAAACCAAGAATAGCCCAGCAGGAATGCTGCATGGTACGCATGTAAATTGGCTCCTCAACAGGAAGAGAGAGTGAAGCCGAATCGCTCCGCGACTCGGGGCGCCGCCGAGCGACAGCACCGACAAGGCGGGGGCGGATTGTAGCGACAGTGAGCGTTCGCGCCGAGACGAAAAAAGCCGCTTGCCCCCCTCAATGAGAGCAAGCGGCCTGGTAGACAGGAAGCGTTCAGCAATTACGGATAATAGTAACTTCTCACCGAACGGAGCCGTCCGAGTGGCCCGTATCGATAAGTCGTGACTGCCGCCGGCGCTGCGTAGTAGGAGACGACCGGCGCGGGGGCATAATAACTCACGACCGGCGCGGGAGCGTAGTAAGAGACAGCCGGCGCTGGGGCATAATAACTCACGGCAGGGGCGGGGGCATAGTAAGAGACGGCCGGTGGGGGGGCGTAGTAGGTCACCGCCGGCGCGACCGGCACGACGGGGGCGGGTTGATAACAGACCTGAGCATGCACGGCGCTTGCACTCGCCGTGAGCAACGCCACCGCCACGACCATTGGGATCAGGCATCGAGACACGCGAATCATGGCTCCTTCTCCTGTTGCAAGGGTTCGCGCTGGGTCATGTATAACTATACGCAGGTCGATACGATCGGGGTAGTCCTCACAACCCCTTCGCGAGTTGCGACCCGAAGGGGAGCGCGAACGCGCTCCGCTGCGCGTCGCGGCTAAACAGGAACACCAACTTGCCCCGCCGTGTACAATGCAGGTAGCGGTTCAGCTCTTTGATGCTCCTCGATACGGACGGGTCCCATCATGACATTTTGGCAACATTTCCTCAGCAACAGCAGCGGTCCCGTGGAAGGGTATCCCCTTCCCGAACCCGACCCTCGAGAACTGGAAGCCCTGGATGCGTACTCGAATGTGGTGGTGCGCGTGGCCGAACTGCTGCGGCCGGCCGTGGTGAATCTGCGTGCGGGAAGCGGCCGTCGGGCGGGCAGCGGCTCCGGCATCCTGTTCACTCCCGATGGTTTATTGCTTACCAATCACCATGTCGTCGCTGGTCAGGAACGTGTGCGCGTGCGGCTCGGCGATGGCCGGGAACTCGGCGGCCGCATCGTCGGCAATGATCCGTGGACCGACTTGGCCGTCGTGCAGGCTGAGGAAAGCAACCTGCCGCACGCTGTTCTTGGCGACTCGTCGCGCCTGCGCGTCGGCCAGCTAGTCGTCGCCATCGGCAGTCCGCTCGGTTTCGAATCTACGGTAACGGCCGGCGTCATCAGCGCCCTGGGGCGCACCCTGCGAAGCATCACCGGACATCTGGTCGATAACGTCATTCAGACCGATGCCGCTCTCAACCCCGGCAACAGCGGCGGTCCACTCGTCGATAGCCGCGGCCAGGTCATCGGCATCAACACCGCCATCGTCCAACCGGCGCAAGGGCTGTGTTTCGCCATCCCCATCAACATGGCCAAACACGTCTTGCCTCAATTGCTCAAACATGGCCGTGTGGTGCGCGGCTATCTTGGCTTGCACGCCCGCAACGTGCCACTGCCGCGTAAGTTGGCCCATCGGTTCAACTTGACGCAGACTGGAGCGGTGGAGGTAATGGCCATCGAATCGGGCGGACCAGCGGACCAGGCCGGCATCCTCGAAGAGGATCTCATCGTGTCGCTGGGCGAACAAGCGACTACAAGCGTAGATGATCTTCACAAGCTGCTGACGCAATTGCCGATCGATGTGCCGGCGCCGATCGTGTTGCTGCGCCGCGAACGCCTGCTCAATCGCCTGGTGCTGCCGACGGATTATCCGATCGAAGGATGATACCTCTGCGGGCAGCGCGAAACTGAAGGCGCGATTGACGCTTTCTTGCTAGTTGGCGTACACTACAAACCTCATTCAACCCAAAGGGGTACGCCATGACCGACGAGCACAGCGAGGATAGCGGTACAGCCACTCCGTATGCCACGGCGCGCGGGCGCGATTGGCCAAGTGTGCGGCAGTTCAACGTTTTCGTGGAAAACCGCGTGGGCAATCTGCTCTCGGTTGTGCGGCATTTCGAGTCTACGGACATTCGCATCGTCTCGCTCATGGTTGTTGATTCGGCCGACTGCGCTATCATTCGCATGGTGCTGAGCAATCCCGAGCGTGCCGTGGAGATCTTCGAGCGTGCCCGGTTGCCGTTTACGGAAAGCGATTTGCTGGTCGTGCAATTGCCGGAGGGAGTTCGGCCGTTGCTGGATATTTGCAAGGCGCTTTTGGGAGCGGAGATCAGCATTCACTACGCCTATCCGCTATTGATTGGACCACGAGGCTGTGCTGCCGTTGCGTTACATGTCGAGGATCATGAGACCGCCGCGGGAGTGCTATCTCGACTGGGCTTCACGCTTTTCACGGAAAACGATCTTCAAATTGATGAAGATTTGACGTGAACACGAACAGATTGAACCGCCAAGTCGCCAAGGACGCCAAGATAAGAAAGAGAAGAATGAGAAAAGATTCAGCCTCGGGATCGCCCATTTCTTCCTTTTTATGTTTCGCTTCTCTTTCTTGTCTTGGCGACTTGGCGGTTCAATCTTAAGCGGTCCGCCGGCGCGTCAGCGTGGCAAGTTCCAGGTTAATGAGCTGTTGCACGACGGCGGCAGTACGTGGACGGTCCTCGGCGCGATGGGCCAGCAAGCGCGATAAGAGCGTGACCAGGCTCGACGGCAAATTGGCGACGCTGCGGCGTATATCGGCGGGCGGATCACAGCGATGGCGGCGAAAGGTCTGTCGCAGTGAACCCGCTGGATACGGTAAACGGCCCGTTAGCAGCTCGAACAACATTACTCCCAGGCTAAATAGATCGCTGCTCAGATCCTCCGCCGGCAATGGATCGCATTGCTCCGGCGCCAAATAGTTCGCGGTGCCCAGGACGTAGCCGGCCCGCAGGAAGGCGGCGTTCTCGCCCGGTCGATGAGCGAATCCTAGATCGATCAGCACCGCCGTGCCATCGTCGATGAGGCGTACGTTGTCGGGTTTGATGTCGCCGTGGAGAAAGCCGGTTGAGTGCAAGGCGGACAGAGCTTCGCTGATTTGCCGCACAATCCATACAGCTTCGCTGACCGGCAAGCGAAAGTCGCGCCGCAGCCGGCGACGCAGCGATTCACCGGGCAACAGGTCCATGACCAAGAAATAGGGCGGGGCCGTAACGTGGGCGTGGGTAACGCGGACGAGATGAGCGTGTCGCACACCGAGTCCGGCGCGCGCTTCGCGTTGCAGCAATTTGATGCCCGTCTCAGCGTCGTCCCAATCGTCGCGCAGCACCTTGATGGCACAAGGGGCGTCGTTCTCTTCGTCGCGGGCGGAATAGACCGAAGTCATCGGCCCGCCGCCGAGACGCTGCAACAATTGATAACCGGGAATCCGTGGAATCGGCTCCATCGCATCAGATTATCGGCAGCAGGTGCCGTCTGGATGCAGAGATTTCGTTTAGAGCGCTTTCGAAGTTGGTGTAGTATCCCTGCTGTGGGACGGCCTTCCGAGGCGTCCGCACGGCACGTGGACGGCATCGGAAGGCCGTCCTACAAGAAACATCCGCTACGGCAACCTCGAATCCGCTCTAGAAATCATCCGGGGCTTCCTCTAGATGGAAGAATGCCAGTTCCTGTACATCGATGTTGCTTTTCTTGGTGAGCCGCGTGGCGGTCGAAGCTTTGCCGATGAGACCTTGATCGGCCAGGTATTCGCAAGCTGTGGTCACGCCGCCAATACCCAAGTTTCGCTCAAAGTGGTTCTCGATCTCGGTACAGGACCGAGTTTCGCGCACATCGCGCAAATAGTCGAGCACGGGTGCGAAGAGCGTGGTTGCTCGCTCGGCGATGTAGCGGTCGATGGCGTCGAGGGCAGCCGTCACGTTCTTGATCGTCTTTTTCGTGTTGAGCAGGTCGCTGTAGACCGTTTTGAAGAACGCGGGGTTCAGTTTCAGCGCCTGGGGAAGCACTTCGCGGTCGGCCAGCAGGCGTCGCCCAATGATTTCGATTTTCGCCAAAGGTGTGGCGGCGTAGAGTATCCAAAGTGCCGTGTAGTTGAGGTCGCCGCGCGTGGTGAGCCATTTGTGGGCCTTGTAAATCACCGGCAATGCGCTCGTGGCCGCGCACAGGAGCTGCAACTGCGTATCGCGTTCGCCAATCCCCTGCAATTTGGCAAAGAGATCAGCGATCGATTCATCGTGCGTGTAGAGCAATCGGCCTTTCGCTAGGAGCGAGTGCATGACCGAGTTGCGGAGGGCCCCTTCCACGGTCTTGCGGAACTCCGCCCGCGGCATGAGACAAGCGTGAATGTTGACGCCGTTCGCGTTGAGTGCTGCTCCCCCTGATGGGACTTTCTTGTCATCAATGGTAATGAAGGTCAGATCGATGTCGGACTTCTCCCATACCGTGTCATGCGACAAGCTGCCGCACAGGATTGCCGCGAGAATGGAGCGGTCCTGTCGCACCTGCTCGACAAGGCTATCGAGTGCCTCACAGAATGTGTCTCGGACGGTTGTTTTGCCCATACTCCACCGGCGGCCAAGTAAGAGTGTTCGGGATAAGGGACCGTGCGTCGTGCTCAGTGTTGGTAGGTCGCAGAGTTTTCCAGCGCACGGGAAGAGGGGAATATAACTCGCCCGGTTGCGCACTGCAAGGTCCGTAGGATTCGCTAAGCCGCCGTGGTATCCGGTCCGTAGAGGCGGCCTGGCGCGTGGCCGATCATCACTCCACACATGCCGCCGCGGAGAGCAACGTTGACGACTTGCTTTTGCGATGCCCGCCCCAGGATGGCCACTCCATCGCGGGTCGCGGCAAAGCCCATTACCACGTGAAAGGGTTCGACGTGAACTCCTCCGTCCGGACCAATGACGGGGAACACGCTGACGGGGATGCTCGCCAGCCGTTGCACGACCCAGCGCTCCTTATCGGCCAGAGCCTGCTCCAGGGCGGACTCCCATTCCGCCTGTTTCACCGCGGGGCCGATCATCACCCCTTCACCCCCATAGGCCCGATTCGGCTTCATTACCAGGATTTCTTGTTCGCGACGCACGAAATCGAGAAGGCCACCGGTTAGCCCGTCCGGCAAAATCGTCTGCCGATCACTCAGCAGCCGCGTCCACGGGACGTGCCGGCGGAAGGCTTGGCGTTCGTCGGCGGTGAAATACTTCTGCGTGAACCGCGGGTCGGTCAGTACCTCCCAGATGCTCTTTTGATCCAGCTCGGCGGCGATCGACGAGATGACGCGGTTTTGCCGAAATAGCGTCCGCATTGGTTCGACATCGACGCCTTGTTGTTCCAGGGCGATCAGATCGGCCACGGCATAATCGCGATAAACGAGATCCACGCGGTCGCCGTTGTAATAGACCTCATCCCCGCGCAGAGTCAGTTCGGCTGGGTCGGCGTGCAAGACCTTGGTGCCGTAGCGATTATGGTAGTATTGTGCCAATTCCTCCTGCTCGTCTGGACCGCTGCCGGCGTACTTGGGTTCGACGAAGCAGACATTGCGGCCTTTCCGCCCTAAGGCATCCAGGTGGTCGAGCACTTCCTGCATCAGCAGCTCGCGGATGTCCTGTCCCAGTTCGAGTCGGAGTCGATCGTCTTGGGCTTCTAGTACAGGCATAACGACATCGGCCAGGATTTGCTCGCAGGTCGGCACGAGGTGCAGACCGCCGATGCCGCTCAGGTTCGGCTCCAGGAAGCAGAGAGTGTTCTTCCACATAGGGCTAGTGAAATCGACTAACGCATCGAGCCGAGCGAACACGGGATTGTTCTCGCGCTGGCTTGGCCCCCAACAGTCTTCAAGCCACTTCTCCTCCTCGGGCAGGAGGCGCAACAACTCGCGGATTTCGGGATCTTGCAGGTAGAGTTCCGGCAAACGCTTGAGAGCATTTTGCACCGTCAGGCAAACGGAGTGCAGGTAAGCGAGTTGGTCAGGCAGCACCGTCAAGGGCAGCGGCAGTACTCGAATGGTATCCACCTGGCCGTCGCGCAGGTAGATGAGGTGACGCCGAGTACTCTCCTCGCGAATTCGCTGGATCATGCGGACGACGGTTTCCTCGGGGATTTGGTAAAACGCCTTCCGCACACGCGAGGCCAAGTTCAGTCCACTCAAGCCCATTTCTTCGGCGGGGGTCAACATAATGAAAATACTCCACTGCGAAAGGCGTTCGCGGCCTGGCCCCTTGGTAAATTGATGACAGGGGAGAGGCAGTTACGATTGGTAAGCGTGCGGATTCCAAAGATGCAACCAAGAGAAGCATACGACGAACTCGTCCGCAGGGTCAAGGAGGAAGCGGTGTTGGCGTCCTGCGCCCACGTGCTGGGATGGGACGAGGAAACGTATTTGCCTCATGCCGGCATCACCCATCGTGCCGAACAGCACGCACTCCTTGCCGGATTGCTGCATGACCGGGCGACCGACCCGCGTCTGGGGGAGCTGTTCGCCGCCCTGGAACGAACCGACCTCGTCGCCGATCCCGATTCCGCGCAGGCGGTGAATGTCCGTGAACTACGTCGTCTCTACGACCGAGCGACGCGGCTGCCTCGAGCGTTGGTCGAAGAATTTGCACGAATCACTTCGGTGGCCCAGCGGGAGTGGGTAACGGCCTACGAAAAGAGTGACTGGTCGCTATTCCAGCCCTGGGTAGAAAAAGTCGTTGCGCTGAAACGTGCGGAGGCTGCTGCCCTGCGTCCCGGTGAAGACCTCTACGAAACCATGCTCGATGAATACGAGCCGGGGATGACTGTTCGGCAGGTGGCGGCGTTATTCGATGCCCTTCGAGGTGAATTGGTCGAGCTGGTCGGGGCGATTCGCGCTTCCTCGCGCCGACCGAACCAATCGATCCTCCATCGGATCTATCCGCTCGACCGTCAACGACAGTTCGGTGAGGCGGTGGCAGCCGCGGTTGGCTTTGACTTCCGGCGCGGACGCCTCGACACCAGCCCGCACCCTTTCTTTACGAGTCTCGGACCCGAAGATTTCCGGATCACCACCCGGTTCAATGTTCATGAGTTTGGCGACGGCTTTTTCGGTATCCTGCACGAGGTCGGCCATGCTCTCTACGAACAAGGTCTCGATCCTGCCGCCTACGGCCTTCCGATGGGGGAATCGGTTTCCGTCGGTGTCCACGAGTCGCAGGCGCGGCTGTGGGAGAATACCGTCGGCCGCAGCCTGTCCTTCTGGCGGCATTTCTATCCACAGGCCGGTGCGTTCTTCCCCGAGGCCCTGCATGATGTTTCTCTCGACCAATTCTATTTTGCCATCAACCATGTCGGTCCCAGCCCGAACCGCGTGCGGGCCGATGAGGTGACGTACAATCTTCATATTCTCATCCGTTTTGAGCTGGAACGGGCGCTCGTGGCGGGCGACCTCGCCGCTACGGACGTCCCCGCCGCGTGGAACGAACGATACCGCCGTTACCTGGGCGTTGATCCGGCCAATGACCACGAAGGATGCTTGCAGGACGGCCACTGGGGAGGAGGTCTGATCGGCTACTTCCCGACGTACACTCTGGGCAACCTGTTCGCGGCTCAGCTTTTTGACCGCGCATCCATCGATTTGGGAGGTCTCGACGATGATTTTTCCCGGGGCCGGTTCGATCGATTGCTCAGATGGCTCCAGGAACGAGTGTATTGCCACGGCCAACGCTACCCCGCCGCCCGACTGATCGAGCAGGCGGCCGGCGCACCGCTGACCCATCAGCCGCTACTCGCTGCTCTGCGCCGGAAGTATGGAGAGTTGTATGGTCTCTGACCTAGTTAGCGACGCTTCGCGGAAGCGTCGAGTGGCTACACACGTGTTGTGGACCGGTCTCCGGACTGGGCTACTGGCTGGGACCGGAGGTCTCCCAATCCGTGCAGAAGCGGAGACCTTCGGCCGCGGAACGTGGCGAGGTCCGGAGACCTCGCCACAACGGCGTGAGGTCGCCGAACGTGGCGAGGTCCGGAGACCTCGCCACAACGGCGTGGGGCGGCATCGACGCTTCGCAGAAGCGTCGCTAAACGACAACCGGCGCTTTTCGTATGCTGGACACCGTAGGACACCAACGAGGAAGGGCACTACGCATGATCTTTCAGGAGCAACTGACGGTTTCGACCAAGGGTCACGGCGACATGCACGACCTGACGGAGCAGGTGGTGGAAATCTTGTCGCGCTCGCAGGTGCGGGTCGGCTTGGTGCATATCTTTAACGTCGGCAGCACGGCGGCGATCGGCGCCATCGAATTTGAGCCAGGCTTGCGGAAGGATTTGCCGGAAGTTCTCGATCGTTTGATTCCGCCCAGCCGGAACTATGGCCATGAGCAGACATGGCATGACGGCAATGGCCATTCGCACCTGCAAGCAACATTACTTGGTCCGGGGCTGACCGTTCCCGTCGGGGACGGCAAGCTGCTTCTGGGGACCTGGCAGCAAATCATTCATCTGGAGTGTGATATTCGCCCGCGCCAACGCAGCGTCGTGGTCACCGTGCAGGGCGATTAACTTACACCGAAAGACGGCTGGAGCTTACTATGAGCACAGTAAAAATCGGGCTAATCGGGACCGGATTCGTGGCGGACCTCCACGCGACGGCAGCGCGGATGGTACCGGAAGCTGAAATCGCCGCCGTTGCCTCTCCGACACCGGGCAAAGCCGGTCATTTTGCCAAAGAGCATGGCATTCAGCATGCCTTCGAGGACTACCGCGAGTTGCTCAAACTCAAGGACATCCAGCTCGTTACCCTCGCCCTGCCCAATCATCTCCACGCCCAGGCCTGCCTGGACGCGGCCAAAGCAGGCAAGCATGTCGTCTGCGAGAAGCCCCTGTGCCGGACGCTAGAGGAGGCGGATCGCATGATCGCGGCCTGCCGGCAGGCAGGCGTCTTGCTGATGTACGCCGAGGAACTGTGCTTCGCCCCGAAGTATGTGCGGGCCAAAAAGCTGGTGGATGAGGGAGCGTTGGGGCGGGCCTTCCTGGTCAAGCAGAGCGAGGAACATTTCGGGCCGCACTCAGCCTGGTTCTGGGACGTGGACAAGTCCGGCGGCGGCGTGCTGCTGGATATGGGCTGTCACTCCATCGAGTTTGCCCGTTGGGTGTTTGGCAAGCCGCGAGTTAAGAGCGTCTTCGCCTCGATGAGCACCCACGTCCACCGTGATAAGACGCGCGGCGAGGATCACAGCGTATGCATCGTGGAATACGAGACGGGCCAGGTGGGGCTGGCGGAGAATAGCTGGGCCAAGACGGGCGGCGTGGACGATCGCTGCGAAATCTATGGCTCCAGCGGCTTCACGCGGGCCGACCTTTTGCGCGGCAGCGCCCTCTTGACCTACAGTGAGTCGGGCTATGGCTACGCTGTCGAGAAGGCGGCCACGACGAAGGGCTATACCTTCACAATGTTCGAGGAGATCTGGAACTACGGCTTCCCGCAAGAGATTGCCCACTTCGCACGCTGCGTGCAGGGCAAAGAGACGCCGATCGAGACAGGCGAAGACGGCCGCGAGGTTCTGAAGATCATGTGCGCGGCTTACGAATCCGCAGGCACGGGCAAGCGTATCGACTGGCCCTACGAGCCGCGGAAGGTGGATAAACCGATCGACCTGTGGCGGGGGGCGTAACTGCGGCCATCGCCTCAAACGGACATGGCACGATTTCTGCTCGTTTGCAAGGAGGAGAAGAAGTTCCTTGCCTGGCGAGGAGGGATCGATGTCCCCGCGCGAGCTTCCCGTACATGAGGCCAATCCCTGGAAGACGCCGCTGCGCGACCTTGGGTTAACCATCCACGGCACACCGTTGGAGAAGCTCTTGCAAGGCTTCCTGCGCGAGTTGCAACAACTGGGCCTAACGCGCGTGGAACCGAGGTTCTACCTTTCCACCGAATGGGGCGTTCCCTTCGGCACTATCAGTATCGCCATCCCGTTCTATCTGGCTCGCTCCGACCTGACGAAACTGCATGCCGAGCGCGGCGGCCTTGTCGAAGGCGCGGGACCGGCGGACATCCTCCGCTACCTGCGGCATGAGATGGGCCATGTCTTTAACTACGCCTACAAGCTCTACGAGGAGGCCGAGTGGGTCCGCCTTTTCGGCGACATCGATCAGGATTACATCGAGGAATATCGTCCCCGGCCGTTCCACCCTGATTTCGTCCGCCACCTGCCGGGCTGGTACGCCCAGAAACACCCTGACGAAGATTGGGCCGAAACTTTCGCCGTCTGGATGACGCCGGGCCTCGATTGGCGGCGTCGTTATACCCGGATGCCCGCGGCCCTTGCGAAGCTGGAATATTGCGATCGCACCATGAATCTGCTGCGCGATCGCGAGCCGCTGGTTCGCGAAGAGGAACTGGACGAGGACGTTTCCGCGATCGGCTCGTCGCTCGACGATTTTTACCAGGAGCATGTGCCACCGGGCGACGCGGCTCCGCCGGAGGTCGATGACGCTTTGCAAACGATTTTCGGCGAGCTGCCGGCCGCCGTGGACCCGTCGGCTCAGGAGCGGCGCTCCGCCGCCATGCTCATCCGCCGCCTGGAGCACACGTTGGGCACTGAGGTGTTCCGCTGGACGGCGTATTTCCCCGAGCACACGCGCGTATTGCTCCGCCGCCTGGCCGAACGCGCCGAGAGTCTGGGGCTTGCCTATCCCGCCGAACGTGAGGCGGACGCGACCGTGGCACTGACCGCGTTTGTGACGGCACTAGCGCTATCTCATCCGAGCCGCGCACCCAGCGCAGCGGAGTAAGCGGCCGCCCAAGAAACCGCTTACTCCGCTGCGCTGCGTGCGCGGCTCGGATTCGCGCTGTCTGCGCGGCTCGGAATTGCGATTCCTCGGCGTTCGCAGGCGCAGGCGACGATACGCTCGATAAGCGAGGGATAATCAATGCCGGCGGCGCGGGCGGCGACGGCAAACTCGCCGGACTGCTCCAGGTAACAGCTCGCGTTGACTTCGATGACCGAAACCTCGCCGGCCTCGGTCAGACGCATGTCGATCCGGCCATAATCGCGCACGCGCAGGGCGCGATAAGCGTCGAGGGCCGTTTTCTGCAAGCGAGCGCGCAGCTCGTCGGGCAATGAGGCCACCACGGCCCGCGTGCCCTTGTATTGCGGACTTTTTTCATCCCATTTAGCCTTCGCGTCCAGCACACGCGGCACGCCGTCGGGCAGGCCGGAAAAATCCATTTCAATCGGCGGGAACGCTTGCGGCGCGACGTTGCCCAACACACCGACGTAGAACTCGCGCCCTTCGATGAACTCCTCGACGAGGGCGGCATCGTGGAGTCGCCGATGGATGTCGCGCACGCGCTCCATCATCTCATTCGTGCTGCGGACCAGCGATTTGCCGTCGATGCCAAGCGAGGCGTCCATACGCAGTGGTTTAACGAACAGCGGCAGGCGTAGCTGGCCGCCGATCTCCAGATCGGCATCGGGCGAGAACACAGCGTATTCCGGATAGCGGATGCCGTCGAAAGCCAGCAGTTTCTTGGTCAGGGATTTGTCTTCCTGAATGTAAATCTCGCCGGGTCCGCCGCCAGTGTACGGCAGACCGAGCAGATCGAGAAGACCCGCCAAACCGACAGCTCCCAACTGCGTATCGCCGAACGTCTCCATGAGGTTGAAGACGAGGTCCGGCTTTCGCCGCATCAGGCCGGTACGAAGTTTGAGCAGGTCGCCATGCACCCCAAGGATGGAGACCTTGTGCCCAGCCTCGCGTAGGGCGCCGGACACTTGATCGACAACGATGTCATGGGATTTATCGTTTTCCTTCTCAAGATGAGTTAGAATGGTGATCTTCATGGTTCCCCACGCATGAGGGTGAGTCGAGGCAAGAGGAAGAGGTGCAAAAAGGATGCCGTGCCGCCTTGCTCGGCGCAATGAAAGTGCAGTAAACTAGCGGGCAACGAGAGAGAATAAACTGTTCGGCTTCAGAAACAACTGTCGCGGGCGAAGCGCATTATGAATACGACTCGCTGTCCCTTCTGCCACGAATATATTGATATGGCGGAGTACCCTGCGCACGAAGCAGAACACCTCAAGCTGCGTGCTGACGGCCAGCAGAGCGAGTATGTGACCTTACCCCCTGAGGAGCGGACGAGTGAGTCCCTCGAGGATGTTCCGCAGATCTATCGGCACACGAAATGTGGCAGCCTCACGGGAATGCCAGAGGAAATCATTCGCAGTTATTTGAAGAACTCGTATCTGTATTTGGCGGACAAGACGTTTTGTTGTGGTTGCCAAAAACACGTTGATTTTCGCGAATGCGCATGGATAGATACCGGCGAGGATCTTCAGACTTATACAGACAAGCTGCGCGCCCAGAAACCCGAGTTGCGCCCAGGGTTCCTGAGGCGAATGCTCATTCAAGTGGTAAAGTTATTGGGTTGACAATCCTGTCGAACAAGGCGCTTCAGAAAACCACCAGGCGACTAAGGGTGCTTCGTGTCTCAATAGCTTCCCCTCGTACCCAAACTCTGAGCGTGTGAACGAATTACTTTTTTCCTTTTCGTAGGGCAGA
>DASRBG010000249.1:0-6115 GCA_035653735.1 Gemmataceae bacterium | reverse complement strand
ACCTGGATGGTCCCACCCGTTCCCATTCCGAACACGGCCGTTAAGCATCCAGGGCCAATGGTAGTCCTTCGCGGGCGAGAGTAGGTTATCGCCGGGAATTTAACAACGGCCCCTGGCTCAAACCAGGGGCCGTTGACGTTTCTGCGTCTCTAAGCGGCACGCGATTGATTTATATCAAGCAGTGGCCCCAGCAACGCGACAGTCTTCTCGGTCGCACCTTGCTGGCGTTGTACGAACGCGCGGGCGGCGGTGCCGAGGTAGTATCGCTCCTCCTCATCTTCCAGAAGCAGACGCACCGCTGTCTCTAATTGGCCGGCATCAGCGATTTGGCAGGCGGCGTGGGCGTCGATCAACCGCGCGGCGGTATCGGCGAAGTTCCAGACATAGGGACCGAACACGACGGCGGCGCCGTAGGCGGCCGGCTCGATCATGTTCTGACCACCGCGACGACCGTCGAGACTGCCGCCGACGAATGCGACGTCCGCCAGGCCCCACAGCGGTCCTAACTCGCCCATCGTGTCCACCAGCACCACCGGGCGACCTAGATCCGCACAGCTTGATCGCCGCGCGAACTCCACGTCTGCTTGTGCCAGCAAATGGGCCACTTCCTCGAAGCGTTCTTTGTGACGCGGCACCAGGAAGAGCCGCAGGTTCGGATGATCGCAACGGAGTTTTTGCCAGATGCGCAGGACAATCTCTTCCTCCGGAGCCTGGGTGCTGCCGGCGATCCAGATCAGCTCTCCCTCTTTGACTTTCAACTGCTCGCGCAGGAAGTCCGTGCGCGGATTTCGGCGATCGGTCAATACGCCGTCGAACTTGATATTTCCCGTGACGGCGACACGATCCGGATGGACGCCGAGGATGCGCACGGCACGCGCGTAATGTTCCGTCTGCATCAGCAGCAAATCGAGCTGGCCGAACAGCCAGCGCGATAGCGGCTTGACCCATTGATAGCGTTTCAGGCTACGCGGACTCATGCGGCCGTTGATGAGAGCGACGGGGACGCCTTGCTGCCGCGCCGCCATCAGAAAATTCGGCCACAGCTCCGCCTCGGCCAACACGATCAGACGCGGGGCGATCGCGCGCAGAGTACGCCGCACCGCCCAGGAAAAGTCAAAAGGGTAGTAAAAGACGAACAGATCGGGAAAGCAGCGGCGCGCCTCATCGAAGCCAGTGTCCGTCGTCGTCGAGAGGACGCAGGGCACACCGGGATAACGCCGCCGGAACGCGGCGATCACTTGCCTCAAAAGGTGAATTTCACCAACGCTAACGCCGTGGAACCATACGGCCCCACCCGGCAGCGCTTGATGCAAACCGAACAGCTTGGTGTGCAATCCGCGCCGATAGCGGCCGGTACGCAGCGCTCGATAGAGGAGCCACGGCGATAAGAGTGAGAGGACAATGAGATAAATCGTATCGAGAAGCCAGGACATGGGAATCCTTTCCCAAAAATGAGCCACCACGAATCACACGAATAAAAGACAAAAAGAAAACATCAGATCAATTGTCGATTTTTTTTCTTTTTGTCTTTTATTCGTGTTATTCGTGTGATTCGTGGTGGAATTCTTCCGTTACACCGCTTGTCGCATGTGGCAGTTCTTGTACTTTTTGCCGCTGCCGCATGGGCAGGGGTCGTTGCGGCCGACTTTTTCGCGGCGATTGCGAATCGGTTCGACAACCTTGACTTCGCCGTTGGCGTTGGTTGAGGTCGCGGCCTGCTGAGCGGCCTGTACCGCGGCGCGCGGGGCGGATTCGTGGATGGTGGCGCCGATCGTCCAAAGCGATTCCTGGAATGCTTCCGTTTCCTCCATGCGGAACACGGTGTCCGTCACTTTGTCCTCGACGCCGTCCCACATCGCCTTGAATTCTTTCATGCCCTCCTGCTTGTACACCGTCTTGGGATCTTCTTGGCCCCAGCCGCGCAGGCCGATGCCGGAACGCAGATAATCCATTGTGTACAAGTGATTTTTCCAAGCGGCATCGAGCTGATTGAGCAGCAGGCTGCGCTCCATCTGCCGCATCTCCGGCCGATAGCGTTCGTCGAAGGCGTTCCAGAGAATCTGTTGGGCTTGCTCATAGGTTGCCTTGGTCAGCGCCGCTTCCGGCACGTCTAGATCGAACGTGGATTTCGCCCATTGGGACAGCTCCTTGGCGTCCTCGGCGTCGGCGGGGCGCTTGCTGCCCTCGAAAACCTCATCGAGCTTGTTGTTGATGGTCTCCTCACCTAGAGTCGGGTAGGTCGAGCGGCTGATTTCGGTCAGCATCTCGAAGAGGCGGTGTCGCGGCTGGGTGCGGAAGTCCTCTTCGTGCAGCCGATCGCGTGCCTGCGGGTAACGCATGTTCGCCCAGTAATAGAGACCCTCGCGGTTGTAGCGCTGGCTGCCGGCTGCCACGCCCGGTTGGTCGGACATGAACCGCGCCATCGCTGTCCGCACGGGAAACTCGATCTCGCGCTGGCGATAGAGTTTCATGACGGCATCGTGCAGCGCCTTTTTGAGGTCCGCCTCGTCCTTGTCGGCTAACTCCTCCGGCGACAGCTTGATCTGGAATTTCAGACGCACCCAATCGCACAAGGCACGCACGCCCCAGTCGGCTGCCAGAAATGGCCGGCCCTCGCTCAGGTCGATACCGTCGATACACTGATTCGCCTGCTCGCGCAGATAGTCGGCCATGTTGTCTTTGCCGATCTGTCGCAGTTGCCGTTCGTTTGTCTTGAGACCCCAGCGAGCGTTGATCTGGTTGGACAGCGCTTGCCAGTTCCACTCCTTGGCATCTTCGCTGCCGAGGTTTTCTTCCATCATCTCGTAAACCTGCGTCTCGACGGCGCGCATGGCCTTGTCGCGCGCGGTCTTGTCCGCTTCGGCGAAATCGCAACGGCTGAAGTCAGCGGGATCGAACTCGACGCCGAGCCGGTTGGCGGCGAACTCCGAGAAGCTGGCCGCGCCGTAATCCGAATCGAGATAGCGCTCGCAAGCCTGGTCGATCTGCTTGTCGAGCATCTCCAGCACTTTCAGCTTGCAATTGGCGCCTTCGAGGATGCGCTGGCGAGCGCCGTAGACTTCCTTGCGCTGATGGTCCATGACCTCGTCATATTCGAGTAGGTGCTTGCGGGCGTCGAAATGGCGCTCCTCGACCTTTTTCTGAGCGGCCGAGATGCGCCGCGATACCATGCGGCTTTCGATGGCCTCGCCTTCCTTCATCCCCAGGCGAGCGAGCAGGTTCGACACCCATTCGCCGGCGAAGATGCGCATCAGATCGTCTTCGAGCGAAAGGTAGAAGCGGCTGGAGCCGGGATCGCCCTGGCGTCCGGCGCGGCCACGGAGCTGGTTGTCGATTCGGCGGGCGTCGTGGCGTTCGGTGCCGATGATGTGCATGCCGCCCATCTCGGCGACTTTCCGGCCTTCTTCCTTCATCTTCTCCTTGCGCTCGATGTCCTCGACCATTTGCTTCCATTCGTCTTCGGGCACGTCAAGGCGCGAGGCGTACTTGTCCTTGAGCCGCGCCCACGCCAGCGTTTCAGGGTTACCGCCGAGAATGATGTCGGTGCCGCGGCCGGCCATGTTGGTGGCAATGGTCACGGCTCCGATACGTCCCGCCTGCGCCACGATCTCCGACTCGCGGGCCGCGTGTTCGGGCAGCGCGTTCAGCAATTCGTGTTTGATGCCGCGGCGTTTGAGCATCTCGCTGAGCTTGATCGACTTGTCCACATCGGTCGTACCGACCAGGATGGGCCGACCTTCCCGGTTGACCTCGACGATCTCCTCGACGGACGCTTTCCACTTCTCTTTCTCGGTGCGGAAAATCACATCGGGGTGATTGATGCGGATGAGCGGCTTATTGGTCGGAATAGCGATGACTTCGAGTTTGTAGATCTTCCAGAACTCGTCGGCCTCGGTCATGGCCGTCCCGGTCATGCCGGACAGTTTTTTGTACAGCTTGAAGTAGTTTTGCAGCGTGATCGTGGCCAACGTCTGCGTCTCTTCCTTGATCTTGACGCCGTCGCGAGCGTGCTTGGCTTCGACAGCCTGGTGAAGCCCATCGGACCACTGCCGGCCAATCATCAGTCGTCCGGTGAATTCGTCGATGATGATGATGCTCATCTCGCCCGTTTCCGGGTGGCGCATCACCGCGTAGCGCTTGTCCTTTTTGTAGAGGTGGTGCGCTTTCAGGGCGTTGTCGATCAAGTGCGGCCATTCGAGGTTGCCGGCCGTGTACATGCTCTCGATGCCGAGAAGCTCCTCGGCCTTGTGGATCCCGTCCTCGGTCAGATGGCAGGTCTGTTCCTTCTCCTTGACCTCGAAGTATTTGCCCGGCTCGCGCTGTTGCATCTCGGTCAGCTGGACGGCGATGTCGTTGGCGCGCGTGTAGCGGCGGAGGTCGCTGAAAGCGGCGCCGGAGATGATAAGCGGCGTTCGCGCTTCATCGATGAGGATGTTGTCCACCTCGTCGATGATGGCATAGTTAAGCGCCTTCTGCACCTGCTGGAAATACGGATCGAATTTTTGATCACCCCAACGGGCCGGCTTCATGTTGTCGCGGAGGTAGTCGAAGCCGAACTCGCTGTTGGTGCCGTAGGTAATATCGCAGTCGTAGGCCTGCCGGCGGGCGATGGGGTCCATGTCGGACTGAATGTATCCGGCCGTGACGCCCAGGGCCTTGTAAATGGGCATCATCCATTCGCAATCGCGGCGCGCCAGGTAATCGTTGACCGTGACGATGTGAACGCCCTTGTTTTCCAGTGCGTTCAAGTAGGCCGGCAGCGTCGCGACGAGGGTTTTTCCTTCGCCCGTGACCATCTCGGCAATGTTGCCGCGATGCAGGACGATGCCGCCAAGGATTTGCACGTCGAAATGCCGCATGTTTTTGGTGCGCCGACCGGCTTCGCGGCAGGCGGCGAATGCCTCCGGCAGCAAATCATCGAGCGTCGCGCCCTGGGCCAACCGTTCGCGGAACTTCGGCGTCAGCGCTTTCAGCTCATCATCGCTGAGAGCGCGCATTTGTTCTTCCAGCTCGTTGACCTGGGCCAAAAGCGAGCCGGGAATGACGGTGTGCGTGGCGCCGGGGGCAGCGGCACGGACGTAGCCGAGACTGCGGATGAACCGCTCATTGCTGGAGCCGAACAGCTGCAAGAGGAACTTGCCGACGCCCTCCGAGAATGCGGACAGACCGTCGCCCAGCTTTTCCCAAAAACCGACATCCATCGACGTTTCGCTACTCATGAAATTCCATGCCTCCGCATGGCGCTGCCGCGCAATCGAGAAACAAAATCGGCCATAATAACAGTCTAGAGAAGGAGCGTGCGCGCGGTCAATACGGATAGCCGCGGCGCAGCGCCGCGAAGATGCTCCCACAGGGAACTGGACATAGAATTAGGGGAATCTCGCGGATTCTTTGGCCAAGAAGGTGCGAGGTTTTTTTGTGGGACGGCTTTCCCAAGCCGTCCAGACCACAAGGACGGCTTAGGAAAGCCGTCCCACAAACTGCGTTTATATGGTCTGGACGGCTTGGGTATAGTGGAAACAGTGCGGATTGTCGCGGGGCTGCCAGAAAAGTTCAGCCCTTGATGAGGACTTGGCGTTCAATATGGTGTGTGTCGCTTGGACGGCCAAGGAAGGCCGTCCTACGAGAGTTAAAGGAACGTCCCGCGAGGTGGGACGGGCTTCCTAGCCCGTCCGTGTTGCATTCTGGACGGCCAAGGAAGGCCGTCCTACGACAAAACATGGGGCGAAATGTGGCATGTGGGACGAAATGTGGAATGTGGGACGGGCTTCCTAGCCCGTCCATGTCCGATTCTGGACGGCCAGGGAAGGCCGTCCTACGACAGATTTCAGGAAGAAATGGGAACGTGGGATGGGCTTCCTAGCCCGTCCGTAGCGTGGATAGCGAGGGAAGGCCGTCCCACGAGCGAGGAAGAGAATGCTGCATGTGGAACCTGCAACCACCGCCGGGCTTTCAAGGGCTTCGTGAGGGCAAGCCCTTAGAGGCCGTCTAAGAAGCTAGGTTTTGCAGCGTTTTGGGGGACGTTTCAACAAATCATCGTCTTTGTTCTTCTCCGGTAAACTGAATCGAGACATGCGATGGATCATGGCAATATAGATCCAGGTCTCGCTACTCT